>NZ_WXYH01000329.1:0-64562 GCF_009872365.1 Rhodococcus sp. T7 | reverse complement strand
CTGCGCGGCGGCGGCTGGCTGCAGGGCTACAACTGCCAGGCCTTCACCAGCGCGGACGGGCTGATCCTGGCCACCGGCGTCGGGACCAGCCCCGCCGACTACGACTACTTCCCCGACCTCGTCGAGCAGGCCGGGCGGGCCGCGCAACTGATCGACACCACCCGCCGCACCACCACCCCCGCCGACACCAACCCGAACCCGAACCCGGCCCCGGCCGCGGAGGAGTTGATCGGGGTGATGCTCTTCGACGCCGGCTACTGCTCCCGCGAGAATCTGACCTCCCCGGGCCCGGACCGGTTGATCGCCACCGGCAAAGCCCGCGACCTCGAAACCGCCGCGACCGAGAACCCGGTCACCGGATCCCCACCACCACACGCCGATCCGATCGAAGCGATGACCCACCGCCTGCGCACCGAGGACGGCATCGCCACCTACCGCCAGCGCTCACACATCGCCGAAACCGTGTTCGGGCACGCCAAACACAACCTCGGATTCCGCCAATTCACCGGCCGCGGCCTCGCCCGGGCCCGCAGCGAATGGTCCTTCCACGCCGCCGTCCACAACATCGGCAAGATCCTCACGCACCTGACCGACGGGAACACCCTCCCGGCCACCGCCTGACCGGCGGGGCGGGCGGGCCGCACTGTCCACCGACCCCACCACACCCACCGATCTCACCCCGCCGTCCCGGCCACACCTCGATACCGCAACAGCCCCCCGGCGGTTAATAAGTACTCACGGGGCGGGGTGTGGTTGCGCTCACACTCGCGGTCATTTAGGTTACTGAACTGAAGTCAACTCAATTTCAATCGGCCGCCCTCGGAGGCATCGTGGATCAGTTGTTCATCACCTTGACCACCGGCATCGCCAACGGTGCCGTGTACGGTCTCATCGGACTCGGACTGGTCATCATCTTCCGATCGACCGACGTCATGAATTTCGCAATGGCATCGCTGTCCACTCTCGCCATCTATGTTGCCCTCAGTGCCTACGGAGCCGGCGCGGGCATCGTCGTCGCACTGGTCGTCGCGGTCGCCTTCGGAACCCTCAGCGGAGTCGTGGTGCGGGAAGCACTGATCCGTCCACTGGGGCAGGGGAAGCTCTTCGCCGCGCTCGTCGTCACGATGGGGTTGTCGATCATCGTCGAGCATCTGATCGGCCGGTACTGGGGAGAGCAGCCGCGACGATTCCCGCAGCTCATCGGCGGCACGATCTCGATCGGCAACTCGAACCTGATGCTGCAGGACGTCGCCACGATCGTCCTCGCCGCGCTCGCCGTGTCGGCCATTGCGTATCTCTTCACGCGTACGCCGCTCGGATCGGCGATGCGCGCGGTCGCCGAATCTGCCGAGACCGCCGGGATCATGGGCATCAACGCGCACAAGGTCGCGCGGACCGCCTGGGCCCTCGGCATGGCGCTGGCGGTGCTGGGAGTCTTCCTGTACGCCCCGAAAACCGGGGTGTCGCCGGTGATCCTGGCGCCCGTGTTGTTCCGTGCTTTCGCAGGCATCCTGCTCGGTGGTCTCCCCAGCATGTACGGCGCCGTCATCGGTGGACTCATCATCGGTGTCCTGGACAACCTCGCTGCAGCCTATATCTCCGCCAGCTTCCGCGACACGTTCGTCTTCTGCGTGGCGGTGCTCGTGCTGCTCATCCGTCCCCAGGGCATCTTCGGCCGCCAAACCTTCGAGAGGGTCTGATATCCATGGTCACACAAGACATCTCGGCCCGGCCCGCCGGACGCACCGCCCAGCGGCTTTACCGCGCCGGTCAGCTTCTCGGCGGCCCGGCTGCCGCGCTCCTCGCGCTGGTGGTGCTCTCGTCCGGGCTCGTGCCGGGCTACCAGATGTACACGGTCGGACTTGCGGCGGTGTACGGACTGATCGTCCTGTCCATCTCGCTGCTCGCCGGGTGGACGGGTATCTGGTCGATCGGGCATCCCGCAATGGTTGCGATCGGCGCCTATGCAACCGCCTACGGCAGCAGTAACGGTTGGGGACTTGCCTTCACATCCGTTGTCGCCGTTGTCTTGTGCGCGCTACTCGGAGGCTTCCTCGGTTTCGCCGGCTCCCGCTTCTCCGTGCTGTACGTCGCACTTCTGACGTTGGCGTTCACCTTGGTGACCCTCGAGATCATCGGTGCGTGGAAGAGCGTCACCGGCGGCGACCAGGGAGTGCCGGTCGAGACGTTCGAGACCGCGTTCGGCGACCTCGTTCCGTCGTCCGACGAAGTCACCTACCTCGCCGTCGGAATTCTCGGTCTCGCGATCGCGGTGTCGGTGTTCCTGCGCCGCACGACCATCCGTATGCGCATGGTCGCCGCCAAGACGCACCCCCTGGCGGGCAGATCGATCGGTATCACTCCCGAACTGCAGTCGAGCCTCGGCTTCGCGATCAGTGCGGGTGTCGCGGGCGTGTCCGGTGTGCTACTCGCCTTGCTGTCGGGCTTCATCAGCCCGGAGGGCTTCTCGATGGTCTTCGCGGTCAACCTGATTGCCGCGACCGTCCTCGGCGGGACCGGCAGTGTGATCGGCGCCGTTCTCGGCGGCGCGTTCCTCGCATCCGCACCGACGCTTGCGTCGTCGCTGTCGATCGACCAGCCCTACCTGATCGGGGGTGTCCTGATCCTCACCCTGCTGTTTCTCGCCGATGGAATCGTCCCGACGGCCGGGAAGCTGTTGCGCCGATTCGCCCCGGTCACCCGAGCCCTCGGCCGCCCGGCGCTGTCGATATCGGGACCAGACCTCGTCGACGCGTCAGGATCGGACGCGAACGTGCGGGCGGATACCGCCGGCGCGGCGATGCTGACGACGGAGGCGCTCGGCGTTCGATTCGGTGGTCTTCAGGCCGTGCAAGATATCGATCTCCGTGTCGGCGCGGGTGAGGTGCTCGCGATCATCGGGCCGAACGGCGCCGGCAAGACCACCTTCGTCAACGCCCTGTGCGGCCTGATCGGCGGCGGTGAACTCGTGGGGACGATGGAACTCGGTGGCCGGCCGCTGAACGGCGTACGGGCGACTCGTCGACGTTCGCTCGGCCTCGGCCGGACATTTCAGCATGCCGAACTGTTCGCGGAACTGACCGTTCTCGAGAATGTCAGCGTCGTCAATCGTTGGGAGCGCCGTGCCGATCGCGACTCTGCGCTGCAGGTACTCGCAAGTGTCGGGTTGGCCGACCACGTGCACCGACTCCCCGGAGAACTGCCGTTCGGGCTGCAGAAGCGGGTCGATCTGGCCCGTGCGATCGCGGCGCTGGCCGGCAACCCGCGATTGATGGTTCTCGACGAACCATTCGGTGGCCTCGACGCGGATGAGCGTCGGACCCTCGCAGAGCACATCCGCCGACTCTCGGATTCCGGTACCTCCGTGGTCATCATCGACCACGTCCTCGACGACCTGTTCGCCGTCGCGGATCGGGTGGTGGCATTCGACTTCGGTGAGTTGATCGCCGACGGAACCCCGGACACCGTCCTGCAGAACCAACAGGTCCGCGACTCGTACCTCGGAAACATCGACACCACACTGATCGCACCCGACATCGACCGAACGGCGACTCCGTTGATCTCCGTGCGGGGGATCGAGCACCACTACGCGGGTGTGCGTGCACTGTCCGGCATCGACCTCGACGTCCACGCGGGCGGAATCCTCGGCATAGTGGGCGCGAACGGAGCCGGCAAGAGCACTCTGGGGCGGATCCTGCACGGCGATCTGCACTCGACCGGCGGCACCCGGACGGTCAACGGCACAGATGCGCTGCGGCTCAGTCTGGTTCCCGAGGGGCGTGCCTTGTTCCGCACCCTGTCCGTGCGCGAGAACCTGGAGGTCGCGGCGTACGCCGCAGGAATCTCCGGCCGCCAATTGCGTACTCGGCTCGAAGAGCTGCAGCAAGGACTCCCCGAACGTGTCCGCACCCGCATGAACATCCCGGCCGGCTCGCTGTCGGGCGGCGAACAACAACTGGTCGCCATCGCCCGGGCACTGATGGCCGATCCCGAAGTTCTGATCCTCGACGAACCCGCGCTGGGTCTGTCCCCGGCGATGGTCGACGAGGTCTATTCACAGGTCAATGGTCTGGCACGCTGGGGCATCACGACCATCCTGCTCGACCAGTCCCTCGCCCGAGCGTTCGAATCCTGCAGTGAGGTCGTCGTGCTCCGTCAAGGTCAGGTCGTCGCGCGCGGCAACAGCGGAACACCAGGATTCAGTCAGATCGCGGAGGCAGCGTACTTCGGGACCGAGGTCCCCGCGCACAGCGGAGAAGTGCTCGTACCAGAACCGTGACGGCCGTGAGCGTTCCGCGAAGTCGAATCACCGTCCGACTCGGTCGGACTCGGAGAAGAGAGAGTATGGAGAAGATGAATGCGTCTCGGACACCAGGGCAAGGCAGATTCGAGGGCGCAGTAGCGCTGGTGACCGGAGGCGGATCAGGAATCGGAGCCGCGGTTGTCGCGCAGCTCGTCGACGAGGGAGCGGCCCGCGTCTACGTGGCCGATATCGTGGGCGACGAGTTGCGCCGGCGGTACGGTGACGATCCGAGGACGATCCCACGAGTGCTCGATGTCTCGGACTCGGCGGCCGTCGACGCTGCCATGGCGGAGGTCGTCGCCGCCGAGGGCCGGCTCGACGTCGTCGTGCACGCCGCCGGGGTGGACGACCCGGAGTCCAAGAAGATCATCACGGACGCGACTGCCGCGGGCGCCCCGATCGACCTGACGGCGAACCTCACCGACGCACGGTGGCGCCGCGTGATGTCGGTCAACCTGGACGGCACATTTCACGTGGTCCGCGCTGCCGTGCGGGAAATGAAGCCGAAAGGCGGCGCGATCGTCGTGATCGGCTCGTCCTCGGCGTTCGACACCCTGACGGGGTACCCGCACTACGCGGCGTCCAAAGCGGCCGTCCATGCTTTCTGCCAGGCCGTCGCCAAGGAGGTCGTGGCATTCGATATCCGGCTCAACCTCGTGGCTCCCGGCCCGACTGATACCGGAATGGCCGCTCGAACACCGGAAGAACTGAAAGTGCAGTGGGTCAACAACACACCGGTGCCGTACGCGACACCGGACGAGATCGCAGACAACGTGCTGTTCCTCGCCTCGGAACAGGCCAGGAACGTCGTCGGTGCGGTGTTGCTCAGCAACCGTGGGCGATTCACCGTCTGAGCCCCACCCTCATCGACAACTGTGTCCCGCCCCTGAATTCAGGGGCGGGACACAGTGCTACTGCGGTGCTACTGCGGCGACACGAAGTCGCCGAGGGGGACGAACTTGCCGTCCTCGACCTGGACCCGGACCACGCTGCGGGTGCCGACGTGCTCGTCGGCGCTGAACGTGAGCGGAGGCATGACGCCTGTGTCGAGGGTGCCGCTCGCGACTATCGCGTCGGTGATGGACTCCGACGTGATCTCACCGTCGATGCTCTCGAGGACCTGAGCGAACGCTTTCGCCGAACCGTAGGTTGCCAGCGAGTAGAAATCGGGCTTCTCGCCGGGCTTGTACTTCGCCAGCGCCTGCCGGTATTCCTCAACCTCCGGGGTGTCGGCGGTGGGAGGCAGCGTGAGTGACACGGCGCGGAATCCGTCCGCATTCTTACCTGCCAGGTCGAGCAGACTGTTACCCACCGTGGGGGAGTAGCCGTAGCTGGGAATCTTGACGCCCTGCAGCGCCATCTCGTTGAGGTAGGCGGCGGCCTCCTGGATCGGCAGGATCGTCAGGACTGCATCGGGTGCGGCCGCGCGGATCTGGGACACGAACGGGCTGTAGTCCGTGCTCCCGAGCTTGACCTCCACCGTCGAAACCTCCGCGCCGGCCTTCTCTAGTTCGGTCGTGGCGACCGCGCCCACGTTCACGAACGCGGCCGGATCGTTGCGGATGATCGTGACCTTCTTGGCACCCTCGTCGAGTGCCCACTGCGCGGCAGCGCGCGCCTGGTTCTCGTAGAGCGTCTGGCTGCCGAACAACCCGTCCCGCGGCGGGTCGTACCAGGCGGCGGAGCCGCCGTAGGTCCCGAAGATTGGGATCTGGTTCTGTTCGAGGACGAACGGAAACGTTGCCTCCGTCGTCGCGGTGCCGTTGGCGCCGACGATCGCGACAACGCGGTCGCGAGAGACCAACTGTCGCGCCACCTGAATCGTCTGCTGCGGATCGAAGGCATTGTCGACCGGCGTCCACTCGACGGGGCGTCCGTGGATTCCCCCTGCCGCGTTGAGCTGATCGAAGAACGCTTGGGTGCCCGCCTCCTGCGGAAGACCACCCGACGCCTGTGGCCCCGAGAGGGGAAGCCACGCACCGAGTTTGATCGGGCCACCCGCATCGCCCGTGCCGGCTTGCGTTCCGCAGGCTGTCAAGGTCGTGGCGAGTACCACGCCGACCGTGAGAAGAATTTTCCGCACATCCACTCCTTGAATCGAGTTCAGTTCAATGGATGCTATAGGGGAAGTCGTGTGTCGGCAATCACAGTTGCGGCTGGCGTGGAGGCTCGCGGCGGCGGCAGTTCACCCGGGTTCTTGAACCGACTTCAGTTAAGGGGATAGTGTGTCGTTGGTAACACAACGACTCGGTCACATGCGATGAGGAGCCCTGGATGGCAGAAATCGAAACCGACGTACTCGTCATCGGCGCCGGAATGGCCGGGTTGACTGCGGCCGCGCGGGCGGCGACTCGCGGAAAATCGGTTGTCGTCGTCGAGAAGTCCGCGGCGATCGGCGGGTCCGCCCAGTTCGCCGGATACGCCTGGACCGCGCCTTCGCGCGAGGTCATGGACGAGGTCAACCCGGACGGTGATCCGGCATTACGGCGGGCGCTCGTCGACGGGTTCTCCGACGGAATCGACTGGATCCGGTCACTCGGCGTCGACTGCGCGGACGCGGTGACCGTACTCCGCTACGGCACCGGCCATCAGTTCGACACCAACCGGTACATCGACGAGTGTCGTCGCCGAATCCGAAGTCACGGCGGTGAGTTGCACACAAGTGCGGAGACTCTCTCCCTGCTCGCGCTGGACGGTGGAGTCGTCGGTGCGCGGGTCCGGCTCGCGGACGGTACCGAATGTGAAATACGTTCCCCGGCGACGATTCTCGCAACAGGCGGGTTCCAGGCGAGTCCCGAATTGGCCTCCGCACACATCCACCCCGCGGCTAGCGAGATGCAACTGCGCTCCAATCCCACCAGCGCGGGAGACGGGCTACGCCTGGCCGAGGCCGTCGGCGCGGCGACCGGGACGGATCGGTCCGGCTTCTACGGCCACCTCGTACCGACGGGCGTGCGATTCCGCGACCCGTCGGATTTCGTCGCACTCTCGCTCTACTACAGCGAGCACGCGCTGCTGTTCAACCTCGACAACCGTCGTTTCACGGATGAGACCGTCGGGGACCATCTGACCACGATGGACCTCCTGGAGCAGCCCGAGTCGCGAGGGTTGCTCGTTGCCGATGCGCGGGTCTACCGCGACTGGATCACCGGCAGCTACGTGGAGGGCGCCGCCTCTCTCGATAAGTACGACCTCGCACAGCGCCGGGGAGGGCGGTGTGGAATCGCCGAGAATCTCGACGAATTCGCCTATCTTCCCGAGGAGTGGGGCTACGACGGCGCTGCGATCGCGAATCAGATCCGGTCGCTCAATGCGGCCGGTCCGGACGGGCAGCCCCCGCGTAGGTTCGACTCGTCCCCCCTCGACGAAGGTCCGTACTACCTCGTCGAGGCATGCCCGGCCCTGACCTTCCCGTTCCACGGCATCCGCATCGACGAGCACGGCCGCGTCCTCGATTCAGCGGGTGGCACGATCAGCGGACTGTTCGCCGCCGGATCGGACACCGGCGGACTCTACAACCGCGCGTACACAGGAGGCATCGCACCTGCCCTGGTGTTCGGCCTGGCCGCCGCAGACCGGGCAGCGTGCCGCCGCCCGTGAGTACTTCTTAACCGCCGGCGGTTAACAAGTACTCACGGGGGGGTGTGGCCCGTCGAAACCGCAGGCTCCGGACGTCCCGTTCGGCGCGGCCCGTAGGCTGACACCCGTGCGCGTACTCGTTATCGGCTCCGGAGCCCGTGAACATGCCCTCCTTCTCGCCCTTGCTCGCGATCCGGGTGTCAGTGCCCTGATGTGCGCGCCCGGCAATGCCGGGATCGGCAAGATCGCCGAGCAGCACTCGGTCGACATCGCGTCCGGGGAGGCGGTGGCGGCCCTCGCGAAGAAGCTGGACGCCGACCTCGTCGTGGTGGGCCCCGAGGTCCCGCTGGTGCTCGGTGTCGCGGACGCCGTCCGCGCGGCGGGGATCGCCTGCTTCGGTCCGTCGGCCGACGCCGCGCGCATCGAGGGGTCCAAGGCGTTCGCCAAGGACGTCATGGCCGCCGCCGGTGTGAAGACCGCGCACAGCGAGATCGTCGACTCGCCCGCGAAGCTGGACGCGGCACTGGACCGTTTCGGGCCGAACTGGGTGGTCAAGGACGACGGACTCGCGGCGGGCAAGGGTGTCGTGGTCACCACCGATCGGGACGCCGCCCGCGACCACGCGGCCGAACTGCTCGAGAACGGCCACCCCGTTCTCCTCGAATCCTTCCTCGACGGTCCGGAGGTGTCGCTGTTCTGCGTCGTCGACGGTGAGACCGTCGTGCCGCTGCTGCCGGCCCAGGACCACAAGCGCGTCGGCGACGGCGACACCGGACCCAATACCGGCGGGATGGGCGCCTACACGCCGCTCCCGTGGTTGCCCGAGCAGACCGTGACCCAGATCGTCGACGACGTCGTGAAGCCGGTCGCCGCCGAACTCGTCGCCCGCGGCAGCGCCTTCAGCGGCCTGCTGTACGCCGGGCTGGCGATCGGCAAGGACGGCCCCGCCGTCGTCGAGTTCAACTGCCGATTCGGCGACCCCGAGACCCAGGCTGTTCTCGCGCTGCTGAAGAGCCCGCTCGGGGAGCTGCTGAACGCGGCGGCCACCGGAACGCTCGACCGGGTCGCCCCGCTCGAATGGCAGGACGGCTCGGCGGTGACCGTCGTCGTCGCAGCCGAGCACTACCCGGCGACCCCGCGCACCGGCGACGTGATCACCGGCGCCGACGGTGACGGCGTCCTGCACGCAGGCACCAAGCTCGTCGACGACCAGGTGGTCTCCGCCGGTGGTCGCGTGCTCAGCGTGGTCGGAGTCGGAGCCGACCTCGACGCGGCGCGCGCGGACGCGTACTCCAAGATCTCCGCGATCAAGCTGCCGGGAAGCCACTTCCGGAAGGACATCGGGCTGGCCGCGGTCGAGGGTCGCATCGCCATTCCCTGAGGTCGAAGCACTGTCGAAACAGGCGTGCACCCCCGGATGATCCGGGGGTGCACGCCTGTGTCGTCACCACGTCAGCGGGCGGTCCAGCCTCCGTCGATCGTGTAGGAGGCGCCGGTGACCATGCCCGCGTCGGCCGACGCGAGCCACGCGACGAGGGAGGCAACCTCCGACGGTTCCACCAATCGCTTGATCGCGCTCTCGGTGAGCATCACCTTCTCGATCACGTCGGACTCGCTGATGCCGTGCACCTGCGCCTGATCCGCGATCTGCTTCTGCACCAACGGCGTCAGCACGTACCCGGGGTTGACGCAGTTGCTGGTGACGCCGTGCGGGCCACCCTCGAGGGCCGTCACCTTCGACAGTCCCTCGAGCCCGTGCTTGGCGGTGACGTACGCGGCCTTGAACGCCGACGCGCGGAGTCCGTGCACCGACGAGACGTTGACGATGCGGCCGAAACCCGTCGCATACATGTGCGGCATGGCGGCGCGGATCAGCAGGAACGGCGCCTCGACCATCAGCGACTGGATGCGCCGGAAGTCCTCGGGGCGGAATTCCTCGATGGGACTGATGGTTTGGATCCCGGCGTTGTTGACGAGGATGTCGGTCTCGAGCCGCAACTCGGTGAGCGGATCGGTGTCGAGGAGGTCGACGTGCCACGCCGTTCCGTCGATCTCGTCGGCGAGGCTCTTGGCGGCCACGTCGTCGAGGTCGGCGACCGTGACGTGGGCTCCGCGCGCCGCGAGCGCCCGGGCGCAGGCCGCACCGATGCCGCTGGCGCCGCCGGTGACCAGCGCGGTGCGCCCGGTCAGGTTCTGCTCGGTCATGCCGGGACCTCGTTCTTCGCGCCTGCGGCCTTCTCGTCCGCGAGGACCTGCGCGTCCGCCGCGTCGATCGACTCGAGCGAGATGCCCTTGGTCTCCCGGGCGACGACGACGGCGACGGCGGTGATCAGGCAGGCGATCGCCAGGTAGATCGCGATCGGAACGGCCGAGTCGTACTTGCTGAGCAGGCTGGCCGCGATGATCGGCGCCAGCGAACCGGCCACGATCGACGTCACCTGGTAGCCGAGGGAGACACCCGAGTACCGCATGCGCGTCGGGAACATCTCGGCCATGATCGCCGGCTGACCGGCGTACATGAACGCGTGGAACACCAGGCCGATGATGATCGCACTGAGGATGACGGCGTTGTGCCCGCTGTTCATCATCGGGAAGGCGAAGAAGCCCCACGTGCCCGCGGTCAGTGCGCCGATCATGTAGACGGGACGGCGGCCGATCGTGTCCGAGAGCCGCCCGACGAGCGGGATCGCGGCGAAGTGCACGGCGTGGGCGATCAGCATCCACCAGAGGATCTGCGCGGTGTCCGTGTGGACGACGACCTTGAGGTACGTGATCGAGAACGTGACCACGAGGTAGTACATGACGTTCTCACCGAAGCGCAGGCCCATCGCCGTCAGCACGCCGCGGGGGTAACGCTTGAGCACCTCGAAGACGCTGAACGACGTCTCCTTGACGTGTTCCGCTTCCTTCTGCGCCTGGATGAAGATCGGCGCGTCCGTCACCTTGGTGCGGATGTAGTAGCCGACGAGGACGATGACGGCGGACAGCCAGAACGCCACGCGCCAGCCCCAGCTGAGGAAGGACTCGTCGGAAAGCGTCGTCGTGAGGATCAGCAGGACCACGGTCGCGACGAGGTTGCCCGCGGGCACACCGGCCTGCGGCCACGACGCCCAGAAGCCGCGGGACTTGTTGGGGCTGTGCTCGGCCACCAGCAGCACCGCGCCGCCCCACTCGCCGCCGACGGCGAATCCCTGAATGAAGCGGAGGGTGACGAGCAGGGCGGGGGCCCAGTACCCGATCTGGCCGTACGTGGGCAGGCAGCCCATCAGGAACGTGGCCGTTCCGACGAGGAGGAGGCTGAACTGGAGCAGTTGCTTGCGGCCGAACTTGTCGCCGAAGTGACCGAAGACGATGCCGCCGAGGGGCCGGGCGACGAAGCCCACGGCGTAGGTCACGAACGCCGCGATGATCGCGTCGAGTTCGTTGCCGCCTGCCGCGAAGAAGACCTTGCTGAACACGAGCGTCGCCGCGGTTCCGTAGAGGAAGAACTCGTACCACTCGACGACGGTGCCGGCCATGGACGCGCCGACCACCTTCTTCAGCCCGGACGGCGGGGTTTCTTTCGCGTGCGCTGTTTCGTCGACGCTCATCTGTCGCTCCTCTTCACACTCCGTACCCCGTTGTGACTGGGGGCACAGTTCATTGGTCCTGCCGAGTATTGATGCATATTTGTGCGCACACAATGACGCAACCTGCAACCGGCATGTGCAAATATGCACAGATGACCTCCGGAGCAGCCATGCCCAGCGCCGACGACCTCCTCGTCCTGCTGGCAGTGGGACGGACCGGCCGCTTCAACACGGCCGCCGACGACCTGGGGGTCAACCACACGACCATCTCGCGCCGGATCGCGAGCCTCGAGAAGAGCCTCGGCGGCCGGGTACTCGTGAAGGCCGCCGGCGGGTGGGAACTCACCGACCTCGGGCGGCAGGCGCTGACCGCCGCCGAACGCGTGGAGGCCGCCGTCCACGGACTCGTCGCCGAACCCGGCGGCGCCGACCACCTGAAGGGCGTCGTCCGGGTATCGGCGACCGACGGGTTCAGCGCCTACATCGCGGCGCCCGCAGGCGCGCTGATCCGCAGCAGGCACCCGGACGTGTCCGTGGAGATCGTCGCGATCACCCGCCGGGCCTCGCAGCAGCGGTCGGGACTCGACATCGAGATCGTCGTGGGCAAACCGCAGGTGCACCGGGCGGAGGCGCTGTGGCTGGCCGACTACACCCTCGGCCTGTACGGCGCGCGGTCGTATCTGTCCGAAAAGGGCACCCCGACGCGGGTCAGTGATCTGGCCGATCACTCACTCGTCTACTTCATCGACTCGATGCTGCAGGTCGACGAACTCGACCTGGCGCGCCGCCTCACCGTCTCGATGCGCGAATCGGTGACGTCGACCAACGTGTTCGTGCACGTCGAGGCCACCAGGGCCTCGGCAGGCATCGGGCTGCTGCCGTGCTTCATGGCCGACCGCCACGACGACCTCGTGCGGGTGCTGCCCGGGCAGGTCGAGGCCACGCTGGCGTACTGGCTCGTGGCGCGGCCCGAGTCACTGCGACGACCGGAGGTCGCGGCGGTGGTGGGGGCGATCCGGGAGACGGTGGAATCGCAGCGGGACGCGTTGGCGGGGGAGTGAGCGGCTCACGCTAGCGTCATGGGGTGCGTCCCGAATCCCAGCGGTCCAACATCCAGACCTTCCACGTGATGGACGTGTGGAAGGCCGCCACCGAACGTCAGCGCACCCACGGCGACGTCCTGACCCTCGCCGCCGGGCAGCCGTCCACCCCCGCGCCGCAGCCGGTTCTCCGCGCGACGCGGGAAGTGCTCGACGGTCACCTGCTCGGGTACACGGAGACGTTCGGGATCCTGCCGCTGAGGGAGGCGATCGCCGGATATCACGCCGGCAAATCCGGAATCGACGTCGACGCCGAGGACGTCGTCGTGACCACCGGTTCCTCCGGCGCGTTCACGCTGCTGTTCCTCGCCGCCTTCGACGTCGGCGACACCGTGGTGGTGGCCCGCCCCGGCTACCCGGCCTACCGGAACACGCTCGCCGCGCTCGGCTGCAACGTCATCGAGATCGACTGTGGAGCCGACACCCGGTTCCAGCCGACGGTCGCGATGCTCGACGCCCTGCCCGAGCCGCCCGCCGGACTGATCGTCGCGAGCCCTGCCAACCCCACCGGCACCGTCATCGACCCCGGCGAACTGGCCGCTCTCGCCCGCTGGTGCGACGCTCACGGGACGCTGCTGATCTCCGACGAGATCTACCACGGCATCGGATACGGCGAGCAGGCGATGACCAGCTCGTGGGAGACGTCGCGTGAGTCCGTCGTCGTGGGCTCGGTGTCCAAGTACTTCTCGATGACGGGCTGGCGGCTGGGCTGGATGCTGGTGCCCGAGGGGCTGCGCAGGCCGTTGCAGCGGCTGGCGTCGAACATGACGGTGTGCCCGCCCGCCATCTCCCAGTACGCGGCGATCGCCGCGTTCACCGAGGAATCGAGGGCCGAACTCGACGGCCACGTCCAGCGCTACGCCGTCAACCGGGAACTGTTGCTGACCGGACTCCCCGAGCTGGGCATCACCGACCTGGCACCCGCCGACGGGGCGTTCTACGTGTACGCCGACATCGGGCACCTGCTCGGCGGAACCCACGGCGCGACGTCGACGGAATGGTGCTCGCGGCTGCTGCAGGACACCGGTCTGGCGCTGGCCCCCGGCATCGATTTCGACACCGTCCACGGAGACCGGACTGTCCGGCTGTCGTTCGCCGGATCCACGGCGGAGGTCCGGGAATCCCTGGTGCGACTGGGCCGCTGGCTGTAGCCGCAGTTCGCTCTTGCGGCGGCGTCGCAGCAGTTGTTCGATGGACTTGGGCGCACTGCGTGTTCGGGGGCGCCAGGCAAGGAGAACGGCGATGCTGTACGTCGCGTTGCTCGCATTCGTGTTGTGGGTCCTGTGCTTCGCCGACGCCGTCACCACCGACGACGACCAGTTCCGGAACCTCTCGAAGGAGGGCTGGCTGGTGATCGTGCTGTTGCTTCCGCTCGTCGGCTCGGTGCTGTGGATCGTGGCCGGGCGGCCGCAGAAGATTCCGAGCGATCGGCTGCCTGCCGACCCGGAGGAAGCCGAGTTCGTGCGGCGGTGCCGCGAACGCGCGGAGGAACAGCGCCGGCAGGGTTTCCACGGGCGCGACCAGGAATAGAAGGCCTACACTGTGGCTAGGATTACAGTGTTACAAACCAGGCGCGAGGCGACGACATGAGCGACATCAGTCATCCACAGCCACCCCTTCCTGGCGGAGTCCGCATCGGGACCGTGGAGCGGGAGCAAGCAGCGGCGGCACTCGCCGACCATTTCGCAGCCGGACGGCTCGAGACCGACGAGTTCGACGCCCGGGTGCAGGCGGCGTACCTCGCCAAGACCGCCGGCGACCTCGTGCCGCTCTTCGCGGATCTTCCGGACACGCAGCGCTTCACGTCCGAACCCGAACGGGTGCGCGTACGACGCGACCCGGGGCGGGAGGCGGCGGCACTGCGGGTACTCGTGTTCGTGGTGGCCATCCTCGCCGCGATTCTGTGGGTCGCGCTGGTCCGCATCCCCCCGCTCGTCTTCCTGCCCATCGTCTGGCTCGTCCTCGCCCGGCGCAGCTTCGGACGGCGGTCCTGTCGCGCGTGGTGAGGGTCTGACTCGGGCCGGGAACTGGCGAAAACTACCGCGAGGTCGGTTGTGGCTCCCGTACTCTGACAGGCAGGTTTGACGCCGTCGAGCGATCGAGGAGCCACGATGACCACCAGAATTGTGCGCTGTGCGAGCCTGATCCCGGTAGTCGCGGCCTCCGCGCTGCTGCTGGGCGGATGCGGTTCCGACAGCAGTGACACCCCGTCGACCTCCGCCAGTGCCACGACGTCGGCCCCGGCAGCGATGACGTCGTCGCCCATGGCCACGAGCGCCGCGGGGGCCGCGGTGGTTACCAAGGAACAGGCGGAGCAGACCGCTCTCGCGACGGTTCCGGGTGGCACGGTCGTGAACTCGGAGCAGCAGCAGCGGGACGGTAAGCCGGTGTGGCACGTCCACATCCGCGACGCCAAGGGCTGGGACTACGACGTGAACGTCGACGCGACGACCGGCACGGTGGAGTCCGACAGTCAGGACGGGCAGACCACCACGACCGCCGCGCCCGCACCCCCCGCTGGCGCGGTGACCCAGCAGCAGGCCGAGCAGATCGCTCTCGCGACGGTCCCGGGTGGCACGGTCTCGAATTCGGAGCAGCAGCAGCGGGACGGTAAGCCGGTGTGGCACATTCACATCCGCGACGCCAAGGGTTGGGACTACGACGTGAACGTCGACCAGGCGACCGGAGCCGTCCTCCCCGACAACTGACTGCTGTGGGTAGAACGACTCAGGTGATCACCTTCGGGAAGATGGGTGAATTACCCGATGTCCGGGGGGCGACGTCGCCCTAGCGTCGTGGTCATGGTCACCACGTCAGTTCGTCTGTCACACCCCGACTTCCAGCGGTGGGCGGCCCGCGCGGGCGTCGCGGGTCCGGTGCTGTTCACCGCGGGATTTTTCGTCCAGGAGACGTTCCTCCGGGACGATTACAGCCGGATCGCCGACCCGATCAGTGCTCTCGAGGCGGACCCGAGTGGCTGGATCCAGCAGCTGAACTTCCTGGCCTTCGCCGTGCTGCTGACGATCTTCGCGGCCGGACTGCACCGCGGCATCGCGAACACGCGGTACGGCTGGGCCGGGCCCGCTCTGCTCGGCGTGGCAGCAGTGGGGCTGATACTCGCCGCCGTGTTTCCGTTGCGCGAGGATCCGGCAGGGGAGCCCTACGACCCGGGCCATCACGTGATCGCGGGGGTCACGTTCTTCTCCTGCAGCGCCCTCGCCCTGGTGGTGCTGTCGCGCCGGTTCGCCGCCGATCCGCGGTGGCGCGGCCTGGCGCGCTACGTCGGGGTCGCCGGGATCGTCGGTCTGGGCTGTTTCGTGTTGCTCGGCAGGTTCGCGATGCCGGGCGGCGCGCCGTTGCACGAGATCGCCGGGCTCCTCCAGCGCATGACAATTCTCGCCGTGACGTTCCCGGCGCTGGTGGCGATCGCGCTGCGGCTCCGTCGCCTCGCCAGCCTGCCGCGGGCTCTCACCCGGTCGTGAACACCGGCATCTGCACCCGTGTCAGGCAACTCGTGTCGTGGCCGCCGGTCGGCTGCTCGAGAAAGCCGACCGTGACGGCCGGGGCGCAGTCCGAGGACTGCAGCACGTCGTGGCCGAGCCCGGGGAACTCGAGCACCTCGGACCGCGACAAAGTGGCGGCAGCGGTGCGCGCCTGCGACGGCGGGGTGACGGCGTCGAGCGACCCGGTGAGGATCAGGGTCGGCACGTTACTTCCCGTGGGCTCGTGCACGCGGGAGTCGGACGCGGGCACGTCCCAGATGTCGCAGTCGTCGAAGATCCGGGCGGCCTGCGGCACCAGCGACAGCACCGCGTCCGGGAAGTCCGGGAGCGCCCGCTTCGCGGTGGCGGCAACCTGCCCCGGGTCGGTGAACGCCGTCTGCTCACCGCAGAACACCCCGAATGTCAGTCCGTAGCCGATGAGGCCGGGCGGCGTCACCGTGCCGAGCAGTGCGGTCGCGGCCGGGACGCCGTCGCCGTTGGCGGTCGCGTGGACGAGCGCGGGGAGTCCGGCGTAGTTGCCCGGCGCGAGGCTCTGCTGAATCACCAGATTCGCGAAGGTGTACCCGTCGAGCACGACGCGTCTGCCGGACAGGTCGACGGTCAGCGGCGCGGCGGCCAGCCGGTTCACGGTCGCGGTGAATTCGTCCTTCAGGCCCGGGTACGCCGCGGCGCACGCCGGCTGGGCCGCGCACGCGTCGAACAGTGCGCGGAACCCCTCGGCGGCGCCAGGCCAGAAGCCCTCGATGATGTTGTTCTGCGTCGGAACGACCGAGTCCAGCACCACGCTGCGGATGCCGTCCTGGTGGTCGCGGAGCACGGTGAGAGCGAGGTCGGTGCCATACGAGACGCCGTAGATGTTCCACTCGTCGAGGCCGAGCGCCACCCGCAGATCCGCGACGTCGGCGGCGTTCTCCCTGGTGTCGTACGCGCCGAGGTCGTAGCCGCCAACCGCGCCCCGGTCGCGGCAGGTCCGGGTGGCCTCGGCGTCGAGCGGTGCGGTCGCCGGATCGAGCGGGCTCAGGCCCGTCTGCGCCGCCTGGAACTCGTCGATCTCGGGGCATGCCAGGAACGGGTCGGAGTGCATGGTGCCGCGCTGGCCGAGGAACAGGACGTCGCGGTCGCGGTTCAGACCGAGCGGCGCGACCTGGGCGGCGCTCGCCAGCGCGGGCCCGCCCGGACCTCCCGTCAGGTAGAGGAGAGGGTCGGGTCGTGGGGTCGCGGACGTGGCACCGAGCCGCGTCACGGCCAGTTCGATGCGTCGTCCGTCCGGACGGGAGCGGTCCTCCGGCACGGTCAACGTGCCGCAGCTGAACTCGGCGCCGAGGTCCAGTTGCGGCAGTCCGGGGACGTTCGGCGACGGGCACGCGGTGGCGGTGAAGACGGCCGCCGGATCGGGTGCCGGATCGTCGTCGGACCCGCACGCCGACGCAAGGACCATCGGCGCCGCCGCCGCGAATCCCAGGGCCAGCATCCGCACCGACACCCGCATCTTCCCGACGCTACGCGGGTGCGCGGCACCACCCACATACTTCGCGGTCTGTCGCCCAATCTGCCGTGGTGCGGCACCCGCGGCTGGCAGGATGAATTGGTGTCATCCGCGGCAACTCCGAAGGGCGAAAGGCGCCGACAGGCGCTGGTCGAGGCTGCCGCCGATCTCCTGCTCGAAGGTGGATTCGACGCGGTCCGGCACCGCTCGGTGGCCACCCGCGCCGACCTTCCGCTCGCGTCGACCACCTACTATTTCGAGTCCCTGGACGACCTGATCGCGAAGGCCGTCGAATGCAACGGCAACCGCGACCTCGCTGTCATGCGCGGCCGCGTCGAGGACGTAACGCACCGGCGCCGCGGACGCGAATCCACCGTCGACCTCCTCCTCGATTTGCTCGTCGGACCGGCCCTGATCAGTGAGGACTGCCGCGAGCGGCTGATCTCCCGGTACGAGCGGTTCACGGCCTGCGCGCGTCGCCCCGAACTGCGGGAAGTCCAGTTGCGGTTGCGCGCGCAACTGGACGACGTCCTCACCGAGGCCCTGCGGCGCTCCGACCGCGACGTCCGGCAGGAGCAACTCCGGCGGCTCGTCGCCGTCGTCGACGGAGCCGTGGTCACCGCGCTCGGCGAGCACGACGCCGACCTGCGGGCCCTCGCCCGGGCGATGCTGCTCGACGTCGTCGACGTCGTCGCGCCCGCCCTCGACCGGCCGGACCACGTCGAGCTGTAGCGCCGCCGTAAACTGAGGACTCGTGAGCCGCATCCCGAACGTCCTTGCCAACCGTTACGCCAGCCCCGAACTCGTCGAGTTGTGGTCGCCCGAGCACAAGATCATCCTCGAGCGTCAGCTGTGGATCGCCGTGCTGCGGGCCCAGGCGGAACTCGGGATCGACGTGCCGGCCGAGGCGCTCGCCGACTACGAACGCGTGCTCGAGCAGGTGGACCTCGACTCCATCGCCGACCGTGAGCGCGTCACCCGCCACGACGTGAAGGCCCGCATCGAGGAGTTCAACGCCCTCGCCGGCCACGAGCAGGTCCACAAGGGGCTGACCAGCCGCGACCTCACCGAGAACGTCGAGCAACTGCAGATCCTGCGGTCGCTCGAGCACGTCCACGCACACGGTGTCGCGGTCGCGGCCCGGCTGGCCGAGCGGGCCGCCGAGTACAGCAGCCTCGTCATGGCAGGCCGCTCGCACAACGTCGCGGCGCAGGCCACCACGCTGGGCAAGCGGTTCGCGTCCGCCGCCGACGAACTGCTCGTCGCGCTCACCCGGCTGCGCGAGCTGATCGACCGCTACCCGCTGCGCGGCATCAAGGGCCCCATGGGCACCGCGCAGGACATGCTCGACCTCCTCGACGGCGACGCGTCCAAGCTGGAGGCTCTGGAGCAGAAGGTCGCCGAGCACCTCGGCTTCTCCCACGTGTTCACGAGCGTCGGCCAGGTGTACCCGCGGTCGCTGGACCACGACGTGTTGTCCGCGCTGGTGCAGGTGGCGGCCGGGCCGTCGTCCTTTGCGCACACCATCCGACTGATGGCAGGCCACGAA
This sequence comes from Rhodococcus sp. T7, assembly GCF_009872365.1. Taxonomy (NCBI): domain Bacteria; kingdom Bacillati; phylum Actinomycetota; class Actinomycetes; order Mycobacteriales; family Nocardiaceae; genus Rhodococcus; species Rhodococcus sp. T7. Next base: position 45,473 of record NZ_WXYH01000329.1, on the reverse strand, counting down.
CTGGTCACCGAGGGCTTCCAGCCCGGCCAGGTCGGGTCGTCGGCGATGCCGCACAAGATGAACACCCGTTCCTGTGAGCGCGTCAACGGACTGCAGGTCGTGCTCCGCGGCTACGCGTCGATGGCCGCCGAGCTGGCGGGCGCGCAGTGGAACGAGGGTGATGTGTTCTGCTCGGTGGTGCGCCGCGTCGCGCTGCCGGACGCGTTCTTCGCGATCGACGGACTGATCGAGACGTTCCTGACGGTGCTCGCCGAATTCGGCGCCTACCCCGCCGTCATCGAGAAGGAACTCACCCGGTACCTGCCGTTCCTCGCCACCACCAAGGTCCTGATGGCCCTGGTGCGGGCGGGAGTGGGCCGGGAGACCGCGCACGAGGTCATCAAGGAACACGCCGTCGCCGTCGCGCTGGCGATGCGCGAGCAGGGCAAGGAGCCCGACCTCCTCGACCGTCTCGCCGCCGACGATCGGCTGCCCCTCGACCGGGCCGCCCTCGACGAGGCTCTCGCCGACAAGAAGGCGTTCATCGGTGCCGCCGAGGCGCAGGTCGCCACGGTCGTGGCGCAGGTGCAGAAGCTCGTCGACGCCAACCCCGAGGCGGCCGCCTACCAGCCGTCCCCGATCCTGTAGGCGGCTTCGCCGCCCGTGCGCCTTTCTGGTAGCTGGGACTACCAAAAAGGCGCACAAGCACCGGAGGTGCCTACGTGAACTGCATTTTCTGCGAGATCGTGTCGGGCCGATCCGATGCCAGCGTCGTGCACGAGGACGAGAACGTGCTGGCGTTCATGGACATCCGGCCGTGGACGTCCGGACATCTGCTGGTGGTCCCGAAGCGGCACGCGAGCGGGCTCGCCGACCTCGATCCGGGCGACGGTGCGGCGGTGTTCGCGGTGGGGCAGCGCCTCGCGACCGCGTTGCGGCACGGGCCGATGCGGGCGCAGGGTGTCAACCTGTTCCTGGCCGACGGGATCGCCGCCGGCCAGGAGGTCTTCCACGTCCACCTGCACGTCGTTCCGCGCACTGCCGGTGACGGGTTCGGGCTCCGTGGAATGCCGAAGTCGCCGAGCCGGATCGCGCTCGATCAGACGGCGGGCGTCATCCGGTCCTCCCTCTCCTAGGGGAGTGGCAAAGCGTGCGGGAGCACACTTTGCCGCTCACGTGGGGAGGGGGCCGTTCTCGTCGAACCGTCGTTCGGTGATGTCGTAGGTGCCGTCCGGCCGGACCCGCAGCAGGGTCGATGCCCGCGTCCCGTACTTGCCGTGGCGGATGAACCGGGACGACAGGGCGCGTTCGAGTTCGGGTTCGATGCCCGTGTCGGGCAGCGCGTCCCACGGCGCCGGATCGCTGTCGGCGAGCACGTCGAAGTACGCCCCGGGATCCGATTCGGGGCTGCCGTCGTCGGCGGCGAGCGCGGCGGCGAACGCCTGTTTGCCGCCGGTCACCTTCGGCCACGGGGTGTCGAGCTCGGCGTTGGACAGGCCGTGGACGCCGGGTTCGACGCGCCGCCTGCGACCGTGGGGCCGGTTGGTGACCCACCACAGTTCCGCGGAATCGCCGACGAGCAGGTTGAAGCTGCCGTACTCGGCGCCGGTCGCGGCCACCTGTTCGGCGTGGTCGGCGGGCGAGAGCCGACCGCGGAGGAAGTCGACGGGCAGGTCTCCGCGGGACCGGGCCCCGGTCGCGGGGGCGCCGTCGCGGACGTTGGTGACGGCCGCGAACCGCAGGGTGTCGGAGATGCCCATCCACGTTCCGCCCGCGAGCAGATCGCGGCCCGCGACGAACCCGTCGTCCCAACGGCGCAGCGGTTCGGTGGGGCGGGCGTAGAACTCGTCGCGGTTGGCCGCGACGACGAGGGGGAGGTCGGGGCGGGTATGCCAGGCGAACAGGACCAGGCACATACGGACGGCTCCTCGTCACCCTCGACTACACGGTTGCAGGGCCGAGCGTAGCCGCCCTGGGTCGCAGGTGGAGGCAGGTGGAGTTGGTGCGACTGCTGCGCCGCAGGCCCGGCACCTCCGTCGCGGACGCCGCGGGGGAGGTGCTGGGCCTCGCCGCGAACACCGTCTCCACCCTCGTGCGGCAACTCACGGACGCCGGGCTGATCGAACGGGTGCGGGACGAGTCCGACCGTCGCGTCGCCCGCCTGGCGCTCACGGACGCGGCGCGGTCGCAGGTCGAGCGGTGGCGCGACCGCCGCAATGTCGAGGTCGCCGCCGTATTCGACGGGCTGAGTGCCGAGGACAGGGCGGCCATCGAAACCGCCATTCCCGCTCTCACCCGCCTCGCCGGGGCGCTCCATCCGGATCGCACCGGGGACAGCGATCAGGAGGTCGCCCGATGATATTTCGCAGGGAGAAGGCCGCCGCACGACAGCGGCCGTCCCACCACGCGCTGGAACTGTCGCACGTGACCTACCGGTTCGGGGACCGCGGCACCGGTCGCCCCGACGTGATCGTCGCCCTGACCGACGGACAGACACCGGGGCCGGCGACGAGGCCGGGGTGTCGGACCGTGGTCGGGCTGTTCCCTCGGCCGAGCTCGTGGACCTCCGTGAACACCTCATCAACGGCCCGTTACGCGACCTGCCTGACAGCTCGAAAAGCGTCTAGGAAAAGATGGAGCCCACCGTGTGACGGCGACGATAGGAATGGGCCGGTGATTGAGACGTATGCCGGTGACACGATCCCGGTTTTCTTCCTCTCGGACAGCACCGGGATCAGCGCGGAGACCATGGGCAACGCCCTGCTCCTGCACTTTCCCGACCACCGGTTCGAGCGGACAGTGATCCCGTTCATCACCACGCCCGACGACGCCCGCGAGGTCGTGCGCAGGATCGACGCCACGATGGACCGCGGCATGACACCCCTGGTGTTCGTCACGGCCGCGCTCGATGACGTCCGTCACGAATTGCAGCGGACCCGCGCACCTGTGATCGATTTCTTCGACATGCACATGCAGCAGGTCGAGTCCATCCTCGGCACCCGGGGCGCCCGGACCCCCGCGCGCCTGCACGGCGTGGGCGATGTCAAGCGCTACAACGCGCGTATGCAGGCCGTCGAGTACGCGATCGAACACGACGACGGCCAAAGTGTCCGCACGCTGGACAAGGCCGACGTGATCCTGGTTGCGCCGTCGCGCTGCGGCAAGACCCCGACGACCATGTACCTCGCACTGCAACACGGACTTCGTGTCGCGAACTACCCTCTGGTCGACGAGGATCTGGTGAGCACCGACCTGCCACGCCCCATCCTGCATCTGCAGGACCGCTGTTTCGGGATAATCACCACCGCGGCTCGTCTCTGCGCGGTCCGGACGGAACGTCGCCCAGACTCGACGTACGCGTCGCTGCGCCAGTGCGCTTACGAACTCAAGCGGGCGGAGGAGCTGTACCGCACGCACGACCTGCCCGTTATCGACTCGTCGGCCAAATCCGTCGAAGAAATGTCCACACTCATCCTGCAAGTGCTCGCACGCAGGGCCCACCGTCACGATTCAGGAGCCCGTCCATGAACAGCAACGTCCGATGGTTCGCCGACCTCGGCCTCGCCGATCTCGAGCAGGTCGGCGGCAAGAACGCGTCTCTGGGCGAGATGGTCCGCAACCTGACCAACGTCGGGGTCCGGGTCCCCAACGGCTTCGCGACGACCGCCGACGCGTTCCGCCGATTCGTGAATCAACCGAGCGCTGCGGGCACCGTCCTGGCCGAGAAGATCAGTGCGCGGCTCGCCGACCTCGACACCGACGACGTCCAGGCGCTGGCCGAGGCGGGCCGCGAGATCCGCGCGGCGGTCATGAAGCAGCCGTTCCCGACCGATCTCGAGGCCGACATCCGGACGGCGTACGCGGAGCTGTCGGGCGGATCGGACGACGCGTCGTTCGCCGTGCGGTCCAGCGCGACCGCCGAGGACCTTCCGGACGCGTCCTTCGCCGGACAGCAGGAGACCTTCCTCAACGTGCGCGGCATCGACGCGATCCTGCAGGCGATGCACGAGGTGTTCGCGTCGCTGTACAACGATCGCGCCATCGCGTACCGGGTGCACCACAAGTTCGACCACGACGCCGTCGCTCTGTCCGCGGGCGTGCAGAAGATGGTGCGCTCCGACATCGGCACGTCCGGGGTCGTGTTCACCATCGACACAGAGTCGGGCTTCGCCGACGCTGTGTTCGTGACCTCCTCGTACGGCCTGGGTGAGGCCGTCGTCCAGGGTGCGGTGAACCCCGACGAGTTCTACGTGTACAAGCCTGCCCTGCGCGCGGGCCGTCCTGCGGTTCTCAAGCGCGGCGTCGGATCGAAAGCGACCAAGATGGTTTACACCGCCGACCGCTCGGTCGGCCGGACGACGGAGTTCGTCGACGTCGAGCCCGTGGATCGGCGACTGCTGAGCCTCACCGACGCGGAGGTCGAGGCGCTCGCCCGCCAGGCGCTGCTGATCGAGGAGCACTACGGGCGTCCGATGGACATCGAGTGGGGCAAGGACGGCGTCGACGGCGAGCTGTACATCCTGCAGGCGCGTCCGGAGACCGTGCAGTCGCGGGCCGCGGTGACCGGCCAGCAGCGGTACCGGCTCAACGAGACCGGCACGGTCCTCGTCGAAGGCCGGGCGATCGGCGCGCGCATCGGAGCCGGCGCCGTCCGGGTGCTCGAATCGGTGGAACAGATGCACGAGTTCCAGGCCGGTGAGGTGCTCGTCGCGGACATGACCGACCCCGACTGGGAGCCGATCATGAAGCGCGCCGGCGCCATCGTCACCAACCGCGGTGGTCGCACCTGTCACGCCGCGATCATCGCCCGCGAACTGGGCATTCCCGCCGTCGTCGGTACCGGTGGGGCCACGCGGTCGCTCACCGCCGGTCGCGAGGTGACGGTCTCGTGCGCGGAGGGCGACACCGGTTACGTGTACGAAGGGCTGCTCGACTTCGACGTCACCGAGTCCTCGATCGAGGCGATGCCCGAGATCAGCACCAAGATCATGATGAACGTCGGCACCCCTGAACAGGCGTTCGCATTCTCCCGCCTGCCGAACAGTGGTGTCGGACTCGCGCGCCTCGAGTTCATCATCAACCGCCAAATAGGTATCCACCCGAAGGCCCTGCTCGACTTCGACACCCTCGACGGGCCGCTGAAGGAGCAGATCGGTGAGGCGATCGCCGCCTATCCGGGCGCCCGCGAGTTCTTCGTGGACCGGGTCGCCGAGGGCGTCGCGACGATCGCGGCAGCCTTCGCGCCGCATCCGGTGATCGTGCGCATGTCGGACTTCAAGTCCAACGAGTACGCGAAGCTCGTCGGCGGCGAACTCTACGAGCCCGAGGAGGAGAACCCGATGATCGGCTACCGCGGCGCGTCGCGGTACCTGTCGAAGGACTTCGCCGACTGTTTCGCCATGGAGTGCGCCGCTCTGAAGTACGTCCGCGACGAGATGGGCCTGACCAACGTCAAGGTCATGATCCCGTTCGTCCGAACCCTCACCGAGGCCGAAGGTGTCATCTCGCTGCTGGCCTCGCACGGCCTTCGCCGCGGCGAGAACGGACTCGAGGTCATCATGATGTGCGAGGTGCCTTCGAACGCGGTCATCGCCGACGCGTTCCTGGACCACTTCGACGGGTTCTCCATCGGATCGAACGACATGACGCAGTTGACGCTCGGGCTCGACCGCGATTCCGCGCTTGTCGCAGACTCCTTCGACGAACGTGACCCCGCTGTGAAGCACATGCTCGCAGCGGCGATCTCGGCGTGCAAGGCGCGCGGCAAGTACGTGGGTATCTGCGGGCAGGGGCCCAGCGACCATGTCGATCTCGCCGAATGGTTGCTCGAACAGGGCATCGAGTCCATGTCGCTGAACCCGGACACCGTCGTCGACACCTGGACACGCTTGGCCGCACTCGGCTGAACCGACCGCTCCCAACGCACTTCGCGCCGCGGAGTGCGTTGGGAACGACGGTCCTTCAGCCGCGAGTGCAGGTCACTCGAGCACGAAGACCGGGATCCGTCGTTCGGTCTTGGTCTGGTACTCCGCATACGGCGGAAAAGCGGCCACCGCCAGCTTCCACCAGTGCTCGCGCTCGGCGCCGTCGATCTCACGCGCGGTGAGGTCGCGAACCGTCGTCCCATCCTGCACCGAGATCTGCGGGTGCGCCTTCACATTGAAGTACCACGACGGGTGGCCGGGTGCGCCGCCCTTGGACGCAACCATCGCGTACCTGCCGTCCTCCTCGACCCGCATCAACGGGACGTAGCGCTTCTTGCCGGACTTCGCCCCGGTGGTGGTGAACAGGACGATCGGACGGTCCAACACCTGGACGCCGTCGGTCGTACCCTGTTCCAGGATCTTCTCGGTCTGGTCACGTACCCACCCCTCGGGGCTGAGTTCTGGCTGATCGCTCATACTCATCGCCAACGCCTCCGAGGCGCTCGTCATTCCACGGTGCGCGAAAACCCTCGACGAACCCGTGCCGGCGTCAATCGGGTTGGTGGTAGCCGGCGTCACGGCGTGACGAACGTCTTCTCCAGTGCCCGGCGCAGTTCCGGCTTGCTGATCTTGCCGACACCGGTGACCGGGAACTCGTCGACGAACACCACCTTGTCGGGCACCTTGTAGTCGGCGAGTCCGCGGCCGCGGACGAACTTCTTGAGTTCGACGGCCTTCGGCTGCTCACCCTGGACGACGACGAACGCGCAACTGCGTTCGCCGAGGTACCGGTCGGGCATCGACACGACCGCGACGTCGGCGACGGCGGGGTGCGCGAGCAGATGGTTCTCGACCTCTTCCGCGGCCACCTTCTCGCCGCCGCGGTTGATCTGGTCCTTCGCGCGGCCCTCGACGACGAGATAGCCGTTGTCGGTGAGCCGGACGATGTCGCCGGTGCGGTAGAAGCCGTCCTCGGTGAACGCCGTCGAATTGTGTTCGGGGGCGCGGTAGTACCCGCGGATGGTGTAGGGGCCGCGGGTGAGCAGATGACCGGACGCGCCGCTCGGGACGGGTTCGCCGTGGTCGTCGACGACGCGCACCTCGTCGTCGGGGCTGATCGGCCTGCCCTGGGTGGTGACGATCGTGTCTTCGGCGTCGTCGAGCCGGGTGTAGTTGACCAGGCCCTCGGCCATCCCGAACACCTGCTGCAGCGTGCACCCGAGTTCGGGGCGCACCCGCTTGGCGGCCTCGGCGCTGAACTTGGCGCCGCCGACCTGCAGCACCTCGAGGCTCGAGGTGTCCCGTTCCGTGCGTGCGGCGGCGGACAGCCACGCCAACGCGAGCGGCGGCACCAGCGACGCGATCGTGACGCCCTCCCGCTCGATGAGCGCGAACGCGGTGTCGGGACTCGGATCCGGGGCGAGCACCACGCGGCCACCGGCGTGCAGCACGCCGAGGATGCCCGGGGAGCTCATCGGGAAGTTGTGCGCCGCAGGGAGAACGACCAGCAGGCGGGTGTTCTCGTCGATGCCGCAGATGCGGTCCGACTCGCGCACCGAGTACAGGTAGTCGGTGTGGGTGCGCGGGATCAGCTTCGACACCCCGGTGGTTCCGCCCGAGAGCTGCAGGAACGCCACGGATTCCGGACCCGCCGCCGGCTCGTCCGCGATCGGTTCCGCCGTCCTCAGTTCGTCGAGGGAGGTGAACTCCTCCGCGTCGCCGGCCACGAAGACTCTCGGCGGGTTCTCCGCGGACGCCACCACGTCGCGGGCGAGCGCGCGGTAGTCGAAGCCGGCGTGCGTGTCGGTGACGACGTAGGCCGCGGCGTCGGCGAAACTGCAGAAGTAGGAGATCTCCTGGGAGCGGTGCGCGGGCAACGCGAACACCGGCAGCGCCCCGAGCCGGAACACCGCGAAGATCACCTCGACGTACTCGACGATGTTCGGCAGTTGCACCACCACCCGGTCGCCGGGTTGCACCCCCGACGACTGCAGCCCGGCGGCCAGCCGGTCGGCGCGGTCGGACAGTTCCCGGTAGGTGAGGGCGCGATCGGTCCCGGACGCGTCCGGTCCGGTCACGGCGATCGCGTCCCCGAATCGCTCGGCGCGGGCGCCCAGGAACTGCTGGAACGTCTCGTCCGTCCAGTACCCGGCGGCACGGTAGCGTGCGACGAGTTCGGCGGGATAGCCGGTGGTGGTCTCCAGGGGAGCGCGAACGCTCGTGGTCATCGAAAGTCCTTTCACGGGCATGGCTGTTCGGGCCGTCAGGCTTGGAGGGTGGCGCCGCCGTCGACGTAGAGCGCCTGCATGGTGATGTGCCGCGCCCGGTCCGACAGGAGGAACTCGACGGAGTCGGCGATGTCGGCGGCGTCGGCGATGCGGCCCAGCGGGATGCCGACCTTGAACGAGCCCAGGTCGCCGTCTATCGCGCCGCGCGCCCCGTTGTCGTAGGCGGGGTCCGACCACAGCGACCGCTGCATCGCGGTGTCCGTCGAGCCGGGGGCGACGATGTTGGCGCGGATCCCGTATTCGGCGAGTTCGAGGCCGAGCACCCGGACGATCATCGCGACGGCGGCCTTGGACGCGCCGTACGCGCCCATCCCGGTGCGGGGGACGCCGGCGGCGTTGGAACCGACCACGACGATGGAACCGGCTGAGCGGGCCCGCATTCCGGTGCCGACGGCCCGCAGCACGTTGACGAGGCCGGTGACGTTGACGTCGAACACGCGCTGCCAGCTCGCGGGATCGGCGTCGAGCACCGACCCGGTCTCGAGGATCCCGGCCACGTGCGCGAGAGCGGCGACGGGGCCGTGCTCGTCCTCGATCCGGCGGACCGTGTCCGTGACGGTGTCGGTGTCGCGGATGTCGATGACGGCGGTGCCGAGCGGAGGGGTGTCGAGCAGTGCGGCGGTGGCGGCGAGGCCGTCGGCGTCGCGATCGAGCAGTACCAGGCGGTGGCCGGACCGCGACAGGGTGACGGCGGTGGCCCGCCCGATGCCCTGCGCCGCCCCGACGACGAGTGTCGTGCCGCTCATCGGGGAAGTCCCAGTGCCGCGAGGACGGTGCCCAGTTTGGTTGTGGTCTCGGCGAGTTCGTCGTCCGGTTCGGAGGCGGCGACGATGCCCCCGCCCGCGTACGCCGTGACGGTGGTGCCGTCGGCGTCGATCTGCGCGCACCGGATGGTTACCATCCATTCGCCGTCACCGTCGGCGTCGGCCCATCCCACGGCGCCGGCGTAGAAGCCGCGGTCGCCCTCGAGTTCGCCGATCAGCGCACGCGCGGCGTCGGTGGGGGTTCCGCACACGGCCGGTGTCGGGTGCACGGCGACGGCGAGGTCCAGTGCGGTCACCGAACGGTCCCGTAGCCGTCCCGTTACGGGTGTGCCGAGGTGCCACAGTTGCGGGGTGCTGGTGAGGGTGGGCCGGTCGGGGATGTCGAGTTCGGTGCAGAACGGTTCGAGGCTCGCGCGCAGCGCGTCGACGACGAGGGCGTGCTCGTGCAGGTTCTTCTCCGACGCGGCGAGGTTCTTCGCTGTCTGCCGGTCGATCTCGGGGTCGGTGTGCCGGGGAGCCGAGCCGGCGAGAGGATGGCAGGTCACGGTGTCGCCGCGGCGGCGGATGAGGACCTCCGGGCTCGAGCCGACGAGGTGCCGTCCCGACCAGCCGGGGCCCGCGGCGCTCAGATCGACGCTGAAGCCGTTGCCGCCGAGGTCGTTCGCGACGAGTCTTGCGAGCAGCGTGTGCGGGTGCAGCGGTTCTTCGGCGTGCAGGACGACCGATCGGGCGAGCACCACCTTGTGCAGTGCGGCCTCCGGTTCGCGCAGCACGTGGATCGCGGCGGCGACGCGGGCGAGGTGCTCGTCCTCCGGCGGGACCGACGCTCCGGCGCGCACGTGCGGAAGTGTCTGCAGGCGAGGAGTCCAGCTGCCCGGGTGATGTCGCAGCGTGTGCGGTGCGACGAGCGCTGCCGGATGCGACGGGTCGAAGGCGAGCGCGCCGGCCACCGAGGTGACGGTGCCGCTCTTCAAGGCGGCGGCGGCGTCGCGGGCGGAGTCGAATCCGGTGCGGATGCCGTCGGCGATCACGGTGCCGTGCGGGCGGGAGAGGACGAACGGCGCGCCCGGCGGAAGATCCGCCGAAGTCTCTGCGGACCCGGCAACGGCCGTCGACTGCATGTGCGATCACCTTTCGTAGTGGACAACTGCGGCGCGCGTCGCGACGCGCGCCGTCACACCTCGACCATATACGGTTAGCCTAACCTTTGGCGGCTCACCTTCTCGGCCGGCGGTCCGAGACCGGGACGTATTTGCCTGCAGTCCAGCGGTTTCGATCCTCCATGCGCGGGTGCGATTCGACCCGCGACCGGATCGGAGTTCTGCACGTCAGGGACTGGCCTACCATCGCATGCACACGTGGCGTCGTCGGGGACGTCGTCCGTGACGCAAAGGCATGGAGGGCAGGGTTCTGCAATGACCGAACGCAGGTTCTCGCTCGATCAGCGGATCGTCGCCGCCCTCCAGGTCGACGGGCGGTGCTCGTGGAGCCGGATCGCCCAGGCGCTCGGCGAACCCGAGCGGAACGTCACCCGGCACGGCATCGCGCTCCTCGAGTCCGGCCGGGTGGCCGTCACCGCCGTCGCGAACAGCGGCGGCACCGCGATCGTCCGCCTCCAGTGCTCGCCGGGAACGGTGCGGGTGGCGGCGAGCGCCCTCGCCCAGCGCAGTGACTGCATCTTCGTGTACATCCTCACCGGCACCGCCGACTGTGTGGCCGAGATCCACGTGTCCCGGGACCGCCTCCCGAAACTCGTCATGGACGAACTGCCCGCGACGATGGGCGTCGTCCGGAGCTGGACGGACCCCGTGCTGCGGTACTTCCGCACGGTCCGCGAATGGGAGGCCGGGGTGCTGACCCCGGCCGAGAAGGAATCGATCGGCGGGGTCGCGCCTCCGGCGTCGTTCCTCACCGATCTGGAACGCGGAACGCGGGATCCCATCGACCGCACCATCATCCGCGAACTCATGCAGAACGGGCGGGTGGGCACCACGGCGCTCGCCCGGACCGCGGGGGTGTCCGAGGCGACGGCCCGGCGACGCGTCCAGTCGCTGCTCACCGAGGGCGCGATCAGTCTCCGGGTGGTGGTGGATCCGGCGCTGTTCGGGCTGCGGGCCGAGGCGATGCTGTTCATCAAGACTCAGCGCAACCGGATCGAACCGCTGGTGCGGGGGATGCTCGAGATGCCCTACGTGCGGTACGCCGCGGGCACGGCGGGCGAGTACCAGGTGGTCGCCAACATCGCCGCACCCGACGAGTCGGTGCTCTACGACTACATCACCACCGCCCCGTGGGTGGCGGACGCGCTGGCGCTGGAAACCAACATGGTGGTGCAGGCGGTCAAGCGCAGCGGCAGGGTGATGTGACGGATTTCGACATCAGACGGCCCCTCCGACGCGTCTGATTGCGATCTCCGACAGCTCGGTGGCCGATTTCGCCGAACCTCCCTCAGCGGTTGAGTGCTGTGATCCGCACCACGCATGCTTCCTCTACTCCCCTGGATGGAAGAAGGAACAGCATGCAACGAGACGCCATTCTCGGGGCGATCGAGGATTCGCCGCAGCGCCGCTGGCTGCTGCTCGTCCCGGTCGCCCCGGTGCTCGCACTCGTCACCGCCGTGTGGCTGCCGTTTGTGAACACGGCCGATCTGTGGCTGGGCATGCCCCGGCTGCTCGTCTGGTGCTCGGCGTGGGTGCTCCTGCTGCTGCCCGCGCTGGCGGTCGTGGAGTTCGGCCTCGTCCGGCCGTTCGAGGACGGCCTCCGCCTCGAGGAAGCGAGCCTCCGATGACGAACTCTGCTCTGTGGATCACCCTGGCAGGCATGATCGGTCTCGCCGTGATCGCCGTCGGCGGACACCGCAAACGCGCTCAGAGCCTGAGCGAGTGGACGGTCGGCAAACGGAACTTCGGTGTGGTCACCAGTTTCTTCCTGCAGGCCGGTGAATCATTCACCACGTTCACGTTCCTCGGCGTCGCCGGTATCGCGTTCACCGCGGGCATCGGCGCCACCTACGCGATCCCGTACATCCCGCTCGGCTACCTGGCCCTGTACTTCATCGGGCCGCGGATCTGGAAGCTCAGCAAGGATCGCGGCTACATCACCCAGGCCGACTTCTTCGCCGACCGCTACCGCAGCCCGCTCCTCGGCCGGCTGGTCGCGTTGTGCGGCATCATCTTCCTGCTGCCGTACCTGCAGTTGCAGATCACCGGCCTCGGCCTCATCGTCCGGCTCGTCACGGGCAGCGCGAGTTCGGGCACGCTCAGCATGATCGTCGCGACCGTCCTCGTCGTCGGGTTCGTGCTGTGGGCGGGCATCCACGGTCTGGCGCGCACCGCCTACGTCAAGGACGTCCTGATCCTTCTCGCTGTCGTGGTGCTGTCCATCGTGATCCCGCTGCACTTCGCCGGTGGCATCGGCGACGTGTTCGGCCAGATCGCGCAGACCCACAGCGAAATGCTGACCGTGAACCCCGGCGACTACGACAAGGTCTGGTGGACCACCAGCCTGCTGATCTCCGCGATCGGCTGCGGCTTCCTCACCACCCCGCACCTGTGGCCGCCGCTGCTCGCCGCGAAGAACGGTCGAGTGATCCGCTCCAACAACACTTTTCTGCCGATGTACCAGGTGGTCATGATCCTCCCGATCATGCTGGGTTTCGTCGGGATCCTCGCTCTGAACCCGAACACCAGCAGCAATGCCGTCCTGCTCACGCTGGCCGGGGGAGCGCTGCCGAACTGGGCGCTCGGACTGATCGCGATCGCGGCAGCCTCTGCTGCGATGCTGCCCGCCGGCGCCATCTGCATCGGCATCTCCACCCTGGCGTCGCACAACCTGGTGAAGATCGAGAGCGAGCGCACGAAACTCCGGTTCAACCACCTCGTCGTGTTCGCCGCTGCCACCGTGGCTCTGGTGCTCGGCCTGACCCGTCCCGACCTGCTGGCCAACCTGCTGCTGCTCACGTTCGGCGGTCTCAGCCAACTCGCCCCCGGCCTGGCGCTCGCACTGCCCGAGAAGCCGTTGCTCGCAAAGCAATCCGTGTTCGCCGGTCTGCTCGTGGGAATGCTCACCGTCATCGTCATGACCGTCTTCGACCTGAACCTCGCCAACATCGACGCGGGCATCTGCGGCCTGGTCCTCAACCTCGCGGTGATCGCCGCGGTCGAGACCCTGGTCCGCGTCGCACGTCCCCGCACCCCGACCCCCGCGCCGTCGGAAGACCGTCCGGCCACCGCCCCGATCCTGGAGACCTCGAAATGACCATCGACCACTACTCGACCGCGCGCGAAATGCTCACCGCACTCCGCAGCAAGGACATCTCGGCCCGCGAACTGCTCGCCCTGCACACGGACCGGATCGCGCACGTGAATCCGACGGTCAACGCGCTCGTCAGCCTCGACCTGGACCGTGCGCACGCCACTGCCGCCGCCGCCGACGCGCAGACGGCCGCCGGCGACGCGGTGGGTCCGCTGCACGGACTGCCGTTCGCGTTCAAGGACACTCACGACGTCGCCGGCTTCCCCACGGTCGCCGGTTCGCCGCTGCTCATCGACAACGTGGCCGAGACCAGCGAGCTGATCGCCGAACGCGTCACCGCGGCCGGCGCCGTCACGATCGGCAAGACCAACGTTCCCGAGTTCGCCGCCGGATCGCACACGTTCAACCCCGTCTTCGGGACCACCACCAACCCGTACGACCCCACCAGGAGTGCGGGCGGCTCGAGCGGCGGCGCCGCAGCCGCACTGGGCGCGGGACTGATTCCGCTCGCCGACGGCAGCGACATGGGCGGGTCGCTGCGCAACCCGGCGTCGTTCTGCAACATCGTCGGATTGCGCCCCACACCGGGCCGCGTGCCGTGCTGGCCCAACAGCGCGCCGTGGGACGCACTGGTGACGCAGGGGCCGATGGCCAGCAACGTCGACGACCTGGAACTGCTGCTGTCGGTGATCTCCGGACCCGACGCGCGGATCCGCAGTTCGCTCAGCGCGGATGCTCTCGCGCCCCGGCTGGGTGTCGCCGGCTTGCAGGGTCTGCGGGTCGCGGTGTCCGCGGATCTGAACGGCCTCTTCCCGCTGGATGCGCCGGTCCGCGAGATCCACGACCGTCAATCGTCGATCTTCGCCGCCGCGGGTGCGGTGGTGGCCGAGGACGCACCGTCGATTCCCGACGCCGAGTGGGTGTTCCGCACCCTGCGGGCGTGGCGGTTCAAGATCGACCTCGGTGCGCAGGCGGACGCCACCCCCGACATGTTGAAGCCGTCGCTGCTCGACAACATCCGGCAGGCCGACCGGCTCTCCGCCGACGACATCGCGAAAGCCATGGTGGCGCAGGCGGAGATTCAGGCTCGCGCCGTCGAATTCTTCTCCCGCCACGACGTCCTGGTGATGCCCGTGTCCCAGGTGCTGCCGTTCGACGCCGAACTCGAGTACCCGGCAGCGGTCGACGGCCGCCGCTGCGACGACTACCTCGACTGGATGACGTCGGCACTGACCGTGACGGTGCTCGGGTGCCCCGCGATCTCGGTCCCCGCCGGGTTCAGCGCCGAGGGTCTGCCGGTCGGCGTGCAGATCGTCGCCGCCCCGGGCAACGACCTGTTCCTGCTCGACGTGGCCCGGGCCTACGAGCAGCTCAACCCGGTCGGAGCCGTTCGCCCGCACCTGCTCGACGGGTCCGCGCGGGTCTAGCTCAAGGGCGCAGGCGGCGACCCGGCCGACGTGCCCTCCGATGTTTGCCCACCGAATTGTCGGATGCACCCGCAATTGCGTCAGTATCTGGCTGATCCGCGTGCAAACTGCCGATCCGGGACGGGCCGCTGCTCGGTAGGTCGGTATTCAGCACTACGCGTCCGCGATCCGCACTCGTGATGGATACTGAGGAGGGACGCCCCGGAAATGGCGAGGTGGTGGCAATGGCACTCCACGAGAGGGACTCGGCAGAATCTTCGGATCCTGCGAGCGGGCGCCGACGTTGGCTGGCCCGGGCCGCCTTCCTGGCGATCTTCGCCTCGGTCGCCGTGCTCCTGGTGTTCGCCGGGTTGCACACCCTGACGCTGCTGATCGTGGCCGTCGGTGCTGCGGTGGTGGAGGTCGCGGCGTTGTTCTGGTTCCTCACTAGCCGGGGCGCGGTCCGCTGGATATCACTGGTCGTGCTGATTCTGACGCCGATCGTCGTGCTCTGGCTTCTCGTCAGCGCCCGTCTGCTGTGGGTGGTGCTGCTCGCCGTGGCGCTCGCCGCACTCGCCGTCTTCTGCGCCCGCGCCGCCCTCGGCCGGGATCGCTCGGACTGGGTGATGCCCGAGCATCCGGCCGTCCCGCCGAAACGTGCCTTCCTGGTGATGAATCCGCATTCGGGTGGCGGGAAGGTCGGGAAGTTCGACCTGAAGAAACGGGCCGAGGCACTCGGTGCCGAGGTGGCCCTGCTCGAAGGACCGGGGACGGTCGACGTCCAAGCGCTGGCCAGGGACGCCGTGGCACGCGGCGCCGACCTGCTCGGCGTGGCAGGCGGCGACGGCACGCAGGCGTTGGTCGCCGGTATCGCCGCCGAGCACGATCTGCCGTTCCTGGTGGTCAGTGCGGGCACCCGCAACCACTTCGCGTTGGATCTCGGACTGGACCTCGAGGATCCGTCTCGCTGCCTCGACGCGCTGACGGACGGAATCGAACTGCGCATCGACCTCGGCAAGGTCGGCGAACGGACCTTCGTCAACAACGCGTCCTTCGGCGCCTACGCCGAGGTGGTGCAGAGCCCCGCCTACCGGGACGACAAGACCGGCACGACCCTGCGGATGCTCCCCGACCTGATCGAGGGGCAGCGCGGGGCACGTCTGCTCGCTCGTTTCGGCGACAGGACGGTGGAGGGACCCCAGGCCGTGCTGGTGAGCAACGGGCCGTACGAGATCCACGATCTGGCCGGTCTCGGACGCAGGCCGCGACTCGACCGCGGCACCCTCGGCGTGGTGGCGATCTCGGTGAGCAGCACCCGGCAGGCCGTGGCTCTGCTTCGTCGTGCCCGCCAGGAGGGGCTGATCCAGCATTCCGGCCGAGAGGTCGTCATCGACGCAGACGGGCCCTCGATTCCCGCCGGGATCGACGGCGAAGCCCTCGTGATCCCGACACCCGTCCGGTGCACCGTCACTCCCGGGGCGCTGCGGGTCCGGGTCCCACGCAACCGTCCCGGTGTCCGCCCGCCGACCCGGCCGGTGGACTGGGTCCGGCTCCGCCGACTGGCATTCGGAGGCTCGGGTTCTGCGTGACGCGGTACCGGTCGGCGGCGGCCGTCAGTAACCCGCGTCGAAGTCGAATTCGTTGATCAGGGCGGCGTCACCCGACAGGTAGCGTCCGAGATTCTCGACGAACAGATCGACGATCTTCCCGTTCTCCGACGGCACGTTGGATGCGCTGTGCGGGCTGAGGATGACGTTGTCGGCCGTCCACAGCGGCGAGTCCTCCCGCAGCGGTTCGGTGGACGTGACGTCCAGGACCGCCCCGCCCAGGCGCCCCGCCGACAGTGCTTCCGTGAGAGCGTCTTCGTCGATGATCGGCCCCCGCCCGAGGTTGACGACCAATGCGCCGTCGGGGAGGGCGGCGAGTTCGCGGCGTCCGATCAGGGCCCGCGTGTGTTCGGTGAGGGCGCAGGAGATGACGAGAATGTCGGCGGTGGGCAGGTGCTCGGCGATCCGGTCGGTGGTGGTCATGACGTCGAAGGGGCCGCCGGCGGGTCGCGGGGTGCGGGCGACGCCGGTGGCGGTGACGGAGAAGCAGCGGAGCAGTTCCGCTGTGCGCGAGCCGATCTTGCCTGCGCCCACGATCAGCGCGTGCCGTCCCGCGAGTTCGGTCGTCTCCTGTTTGCGCCACGTCCGGTCGCGCCGGTCCGCGATGAGCCGGGGCAGTCCGCGCGCGAAGTGGAGGATGCCTGCGAGCGCGAACTCGGCCAACGGGTCGGCGTGGACGCCCGCGGCGGTCGTCACCGTCAGCGGGGCCTGCGACAGCCCGAACCTCTCGATCAGCTGTCCGGCGCCCGCGGACGTCGCTTGAATCCATTGCAGATTCGGCGACTGTTCGAGGGTGCGTTCGGGGTGGCGCCAGTCGAAATCGAACATGATGTCGGCGGTCTGCAGCATCGACGTCCACCGGTCGTGCTCGCCGGCCGTCAGCTCGCGCGGCACCCCGACGTGATCGCTGTGCCACCGCGGCCGGGGGAGCAGTTCGGGGGCGTACGACACCCGGATCCGCGGGTCGCTGCCTGCGATCCTGTCGATGAGGTCCTGCTCGAGATACGACGCGACGAGCACGTCGACGCACGGGTCGGGCACGGTGTCTCCTTCAGTGCTGACGGTCGGACGTCGCTGTGCTCGGCTCGGCCTCCGGTGCGGTGGCGGATTTCGGCATCGCCGCCGCGGCGAGAACGAGGACGACGGCCGCGCCGACAGCGGCAACGAACACCAGGTGCAGGGCCCCGGCCAGTTCGGCCGGCGCGGGGTTGTCGTCGCCGCCGAGTCGCGCGTTGACGAGCGCGCCGAACAGGGCGACGCCCACGGCGCTGCCGATGGACCGGGCGAACATGTTGGTCGACGTGACGACGCCGCGCTCGGACCAGTCGACGCTCGACTGCGCGGCGATGAGGGTGGGGCTCGCGACGAGACCCATGCCGCCGCCGATGACGAAGCAGCAGATCGCCACCTGCCACACCGCCGACTCGATGGACAGGGTCAGGGTGAGTGCGGTGCCCGCGACGACCAGCAGGCTGCCCGCGATGGCCGTGACGCGGAAGCCGAAGCGCAGGTACACCCGACCGGACTGCGACGCGGCGATCGGCCAGCCGATGGTCAGGGTGGCAAGCGCGAACCCGGCCACGAGCGCACCCGTCCCGAGCACGCCCTGGGTGAACGTGGGGACGTAGGTGGTCAGGCCGAGGACGATGGCCCCGACCAGCAGGGAGGCGAGACTGCTCGCCGCGAGCACCCTGCGGGTGAACACCCACAGCGGCAGCACCGGTTCGGCGGCGCGTCGTTCCACGAGGACGAAGACGATGAGGAATACGAATCCCGCGGCGAAGATGCCGAGGCTGATCGGTGAACTCCACGCCCAGGCCTGCCCACCCTCGAGGAGTCCCAGGATGAGCAGCGTCGCCCCGACGGCCAGGATTCCGGCGCCTGCGTAGTCGATGGACCGCCGGGTACGCACCCGTTTCTCGTCGAAGTTGCGGATCAGCATCACGGCCGCGAGCAGGCACAGCGGAATGTTGACGAAGAAGATCCACCGCCACGACAGGTACTCGGAGAACAGGCCGCCGAGGGTCGGGCCGACCACCGCCGACATCCCCCAGACACTGGCCAGGTAGCCCTGGGCCTTGGCGCGTTCGGCGAGGGTGTAGATGTCGCCGGCGATGGTCATGCTCATCGGCTGAACGGCTCCGGCGCCGAGTCCCTGCACGGCGCGGAACGCGATGAGCGCGGGCATGCTCCATGCGATCCCGCACAGCACCGAGCCGATACCGAACAGGGCGATGCCGAGGAGCATCACCGGTTTCCGGCCGAAAATGTCGGCCAGTTTGCCGTAGATCGGCACCGACACGGCCTGGGTGAGCAGGTAGATCGAGAACAGCCACGGGAACTGCGTGAACCCGCCGAGATCCCCGACGATGGTGAACACCGCGGTGGAGATGATGGTCGCGTCGAGCGCGACCAGCGACGTCGTGAGCATCAGCGACACGAGAATCGGTCCGCGTTCCGAACGGAATCCGACGTCCACCTGGGCCGTGTCCGTCGCCATTAGCCACCCTTTCCCGTTACCGCGCTCACAAGAGTTCCTGAACAACGGTAACGACACCGGGCGGCGATGTGTTCCGCGGCCGCGCCCGTGGGGCGGCTACGCGTCTCCCCAGCTCGAAGGTCAGCGGCCGGAGGTCGGTGCCCGACCGATAGGCTGGATCACCGTGCGCCCCTCACTCGATTCATACGCCCATCTGGCCGGTGGCAAGGTCCGCGACCTCTACACGATCGACGACGAGCACCTCCTGTTGGTCGCGAGCGACCGGATCTCCGCCTACGACCACGTCCTCAGCACCCCGATCCCGGACAAGGGGCGGGTGCTCACCGCGATGAGCGTCTTCTTCTTCGGCGTCCTCGGCGGCAACAACCACCTGGCCGGCGAAGCCGACGACAGCCGGATCCCCGAAGAGGTCCTCGGCCGCGCGCTGGTGGTCCGGAAGCTGAACATGGTCCCCGTCGAGTGCGTCGCCCGCGGCTACCTCACCGGATCGGGGCTGATCGACTACAACGAGACCGGCTCGGTCTGCGGAGTCGCCCTGCCCGAGGGTCTGGTGGAGGCGAGTCAGCTTCCCGACCCGATCTTCACGCCCGCCAGCAAGGCCGAACTCGGCGAGCACGACGAGAACATCAGCTTCGAGGCCGTCGTCGAGAAGGTCGGTCAGGATCTGGCCGTGAAACTGCGCGACGACACCCTCGACGTCTACGGCCGGGCATCCAACTTCGCCGCGGACCGGGGCATCATCCTCGCCGACACCAAACTCGAATTCGGACTGGACGCGCAGAACAACCTGGTTCTCGCCGACGAGGTCCTCACCCCAGACTCGTCGCGGTACTGGCCCGCCGACGGCTACGAGGCCGGGAAGGTGCAGCCGAGCTTCGACAAGCAGTTCGTCCGCAACTGGCTCACCAGTCCCGAATCGGGCTGGGACCGGGCATCCGACACCCCGCCGCCGCCACTGCCCGCGGAGATCGTGGAGGCGACCCGCGCGCGGTACATCGAGGCGTACGAGCGGATCTCGGGTCTGTCGTTCGCGGACTGGGTGGGCTGAACCATGACCACCGAAGGCGCAAAGCTCACCCCGCCGGTCGCGAAGAAGGTCGCCACCGAACGTGTCCACCACGGACACACGTTCGTCGACGAGTACGAGTGGCTGCGCGCCAAGGAAGACGCCGAGGTCGTCGCGTACCTCGAGTCCGAGAACGCGTACACCGAGCAGCAGACCGCGCATCTCGCGCCGCTCCGCGACCAGATCTTCCAGGAGATCAAGTCCCGCACGCAGGAAACCGACATGTCGGTTCCCACTCGCATGGGCGACTGGTGGTATTACGCCCGCACCATCGAGGGCAAGCAGTACGGCGTCCAGTGCCGGGCCCCGATCGCGGGCGCCGACGACTGGACCCCGCCGGAGCTGACCCCGGGTGTCGAACTGCCCGGTGAGCAGGTTCTGCTCGACGGCAACGCCGAGGCCGAGGGTCACGACTTCTTCTCCGTCGGCGCCTTCTCCCTCAGCCACGACGGCACGCTCCTCGCGTACTCGGTCGACGTGGTCGGCGACGAGCGCTACACGCTGCGGTTCAAGAACCTCGAGACCGGGGAACTGCTGCCCGACGAGATCCCCGACACCGCCCCCGGCGTCACCTGGGCGATCGACCACAGCCACGTCTTCTATCTCACCGTCGACGACTCCTGGCGTCCCGACACGGTGTGGCGGCACAAGCTCGGCACCGACCGCGCGCAGGACGTCACGGTGTTCCACGAACCCGACGAGCGGTTCTGGGTGTCGGTCGGGTCCACCCGGAGCGAGAAGTACCTCATGATCTGGGTGGGGTCGAAGATCACCAGCGAAGGCTGGGTGCTCGAATCGGAGAATCCCGAGGGCGAGTTCCGGGTGGTGCTGCCGCGGCGCGAGGGCGTCGAGTACGGCGTCGAACACGCCGTCGTCGCCGGCGAAGACCGCTTCCTGATCATGCACAACGACGTCGTCGACGGTGAGAAGGCCGAGAACTTCGTGCTCGCCGAGGCGCCGGTGTCCGACCCGACGTCGCTGACCATCCTCATTCCGCACCGCTCCGACGTGCGGTTGGAGGAGGTCGACGCGTTCGCCGATCACCTGGTGCTCGGGTACCGCCGGGAGGCGTTGACCCGGCTCGCCGTCTGGCCGCTCGGCGAGAACGGCTACGGCGAGTTCACGGAGATCGAATTCGACGAGGAACTGTTCAGCGTCGGACTCGGCGCCAACCCGGAATGGCGGCAGCCGACACTGCGGATGGCGTTCACGTCGTTCATCACGCCCGGCCAGGTGTTCGACTACGTGCTGTCGACGGGTGAACTCGCGCTGCGCAAGTCGCAACCCGTGCTCGGCGACTTCGACGCAGACAACTACGAGCAGCAACGCGACTGGGCGGTCGCCGACGACGGGACGCGCATCCCGCTCTCGATCGTCCGGCGCAAGACGGACGGCACCGAGGCGCCCGCCCCCACCCTCCTCTACGGGTACGGCTCGTACGAGGCCAGCATGGACCCCGCGTTCTCGGTCGCCCGGCTGTCGCTGCTCGACCGCGGCGTGGTGTTCGTGGTCGCGCACGTGCGCGGCGGCGGCGAGATGGGCAGGCACTGGTACGAGACCGGCAAGACGCTCACGAAGAAGAACACCTTCACCGATTTCGTCTCGAGCGCACGGCATTTGATCGACACCGGCCGCACCACACCGCAGCAGTTGGTCGCCGACGGCGGCAGCGCGGGCGGCCTGCTGATGGGTGCGGTGGCCAACCTGGCCCCCGAACTGTTCGCCGGCATCCTCGCCAACGTGCCCTTCGTGGACCCGCTGACGTCGATCCTCGACCCCTCGCTGCCGCTGACGGTCATCGAATGGGACGAGTGGGGCAACCCGCTGGAGAACCCCGAGGTCTACGAATACATGCGCTCGTACAGTCCGTACGAGAACGTCGAGGCCAAGGACTACCCGGCGATCCTGGCGATCACCAGCATCAACGACACCAGGGTGCTGTATGTCGAACCGGCGAAGTGGGTCGCCAAACTGCGGGCCACCAAGACCGGTGACTCGCCACTTCTCCTCAAGACGGAGATGAGCGCCGGGCACGGCGGCGTCAGCGGACGCTACGAGAAGTGGAAAGAAGTAGCGTTCGAATTCGCCTGGGTGCTCGACACGATCGGCAACTAGGTACCGCGTCACCCGCGCCGGGGGTCCGATCCCGGCGTGCGGTTCGTGTCGGCGGGCGAGGCGGAAGTCGGCTTGTCAGGCCACTTTCCGTCTCGCCGCACTCAGATGCAGAAGCTGATACTGGCCGAACCCAGAGGCAGGTTGAGGCAGACCGCGATGGAACCGACTGCCGGTGTCGGTGACGGTGCGGCGGGTGCGGCGATCGCTGCGGGGGCAGCGAGGGCGCCGAGTGACAGGGTCATTGCGATCGCGGCGAGTGTGGTGGCAATTCTGCTAGACATTGTGACGGTCCTTGACTGAGTGGCTACGAGCCGGAGGTGACTCCCCTCAATCGTCCACCGATGTGATGCAGGTCACAACCTCTCGCGAGAACCGATCGTCTTGGCAACAGTTATCGGGTTCGATACGGGGGTCGGCTTCGTTACGGGATCAGCGCAGTGCGTACCGGATCTGCGGGCGCCCCGCCCGGCCGTACTCGGTGTGCCGGGTGAGCACACCGTCGTCGGCGAGACGTTCGAGATACCGCCAGGCCGTGACCCGGGAGACCCCGATGCCTGCCGCCACCTCGGCCGCCGTCAGCGGTCCGGCCGCCTCCCGGACGCAGGCGGCGACGTGGTCGAGGGTCTGGGGTGCAACGCCTTTCGGGGACGCCGCGCGCTCGTCGGAGGTGCGCAGGGCAGACATCGCCCGGTCGATGTCGTGCTGACTCAGCGCATTGCTTCCGGCAGGCAGGGCGTCGCGGAATTCCCGGTACCGCTCCAGTTTGTCGCGGAACGCCGCGAACGTGAACGGCTTCAGGAGATACAGCGCGATGCCGCGCGCCACCGCGGTGCGGACCATCTCGAGGTCGCGGGCCGAGGTCACGGCGATCACGTCGGGACTCGGTCGCACGCCGCTCAACGCCGCGGCCACGTCGAGTCCGCTCGCGTCCGGCAGGCCGATGTCGAGCAGCACCAGATCGATGGGGTCGTCGCCGGCGTTCGCGGCGGCGACCGCGCGCATGGCCCCGCTGCCGTCGTGGACGACGGTGTGGACCGAAAAGCCCGGAACGCGTTCCACATACGCGCGATGAGCCTCGGCGATGAGCGGTTCGTCCTCGACGATCATCACACGGATCACGAGGCGGCCCCCTCGATCGGGATCTCGACGACGATCATCGATCCGAGCGACGGCTCCGTGCGGATCGTCCCGCCGTGCCGGGCCACCACCTGGGCGACCAGTGCCAGCCCGAGCCCGCGCTGACCCGACTTGGTGGAGTAGCCGCGCGTGACCGCCTTGTCGAGTTCGTCGGCGGGAATGCCGGGCCCGCTGTCGGCCACCCGCACCACCATCGTCGAATCCTCCTGACAGACCGTCACTTCCACCCACGCCTCCTCTCCGGGGGACTCTGTAGCGCCGCGGGCGGCGTCGATCGCATTGTCCACGAGATTACCCACCAGCGTGACGAGTTCACGCGCGCTGAGCGGCGCCACGGGCCCGAGGGCGGTGTCCTCGGTGACGGTAAGGTCGACTCCACGTTCTGCGGCCACCCCGACCTTGCCGAGCAGCAGTGCGGCCAGGGCCGGTTCGTGCACCGCCGCCATCAGGCGGTCGATCAACTCCTGTGACAACCGCAGATCCTCGGTGGCGAACGCGATGGCATCGTCGTACCGGCCCAGTTCGACCATCGTGATGATCGTGTGCAGGCGGTTCGCCGATTCATGGGCCTGCGACCGCAGCGATTCCGCGAAACCGCGGACGGAGTCGAGTTCGCCCATGATGCTTTGCAATTCGGTGCGATCACGCAGGGTCAGCACGGTGCCGAGCCGCTGCCCCTCCCACGTCACGGGTTCCCGGCTGACGAGCAGCACGCGGTCCGCGGTCACGTGCACCTCGTCGCGGGAGTCGCCCTCCTGGGACTGCCGCAGCGACTCCGGCAGCGCGGCCACCGGGACGGGGCCCTCCGGGAGGCCGAGGAGCCGGCGCGCCTCGTCGTTGACCACCTCGGCCCGCGCCGTGTCACCGCTGTCGCGGCCCAGGACCACCAGACCCTCGCCGATCGAGTGCAGGACGGCGTCGTGATGCTCGTACATCTGCCGCAGTTCGTCCGGCGCCATCCCCAGCGTCTGACGGCGCAGGCGCCTGCTCAGCAGGAACGAGCCGGCCGCCGACACCGCCAGGCCGATCGCGGCGACCGCGAAGATCGTCGGCAGGCTCGCGGCGAACTGGTCGCCGATCTTCGCCCGGGTGACGCCGACGGACACCAGGCCCGCGATCCGGTCGCCGTCGTACACCGGTGTCACCGCCCGGATCGACGGTCCCAGCGAACCGGCGTACGTCTCCGTGAACGTCTCCCCGCGGAGCGCGCGCGCGATGTTCCCGGAGAACACGCCGCCGATCAGCTCCGGGTTGGTGTGGGTGAAGCGGATGCCGGCGGGGGTCATCACGACGATGAAATCGGTGCCCGTCGCGGCGCGGATCCGCTCGGTCTGCGGCTGGAGCACGGCCGTCGGGTCGGGGGAGCGCAACGCCTCCACGGTGCCGTCCGACAGCGCGAGCGTCGTGGCGACGGCGGTGACGGCCCGTCGGGTGGTCTCGTCGCTGTCGCGACGCTGGTCGACGATGGCCAGCGCCGTCCCGGCGGCGATGACCAGCACCAACACCACGAGCTGCAGGAGAAAGAGCTGCCTCGCGACGCTCATGTGCCGTCTCGGCGGATGGTGAGGCAATGCATTTCTCCTGAACGTAATGAACACAAACTTCACCAGCCAAGCGATCGCTTAGAAGATTCTTCCAAGACGTGATCGCGGTCACTAGCCGGCCTCACCGATCAGCTTGCCACTCGAATTGGAGGACAATCCCATGAGTACTGCGACAGGGAAGACGAAGAAACGCGACCGGACCCACTGGTTGTACATGGGGGTCATCGTCGCCGTCGTCGCGGGCATCCTCGTCGGGTGGCTGGCTCCGGGAGTCGGCAAGTCGCTCGGCGTGCTCGGCACGATGTTCGTCGACCTGATCAAGATGATGATCAGCCCGGTCATCTTCTGCACGATCGTGCTCGGCATCGGGTCGGTGAAGGCAGCCGCGAAGGTCGGCAAGGTCGGCGGACTCGCCCTCACCTACTTCATCGGGATGTCGACCGTCGCCCTCGGCATCGGACTGGTCGTGGGCAACCTGCTCGACCCGGGGACCGGCCTGAACATCAGCGCCGACACCGCGAGCACCGGCGCGGCGCTCGCCGAGAAGGCCCACGGCGCCGGTGGCACCATGGACTTCCTCCAGTCGATCATCCCCACGTCGCTGATGTCGGCGCTGACCGAGGGAAGCGTGCTGCAGACCCTGTTCGTCGCTCTGCTCGTCGGCTTCGGACTGCAGGCACTCGGCAAGCAGGGTGAACCGATCCTGCGCGCAGTCGGCTCCGTCCAGAAGCTCGTCTTCAAGATCCTGTCGATGATCCTGTGGCTCGCCCCGATCGGTGCGTTCGGCGCCATCGCGAACGTCGTCGGCCAGACCGGTCTCGGCGCCGTCGTCCAGCTCGCCACGCTCATGCTCGGCTTCTATCTGACCTGCCTGATCTTCGTGTTCGGTGTCCTCGGATCCGTGCTCCGCGTCGTCGCAGGCGTCTCGATCTTCAAGCTGGTCCGGTACCTGGCCCGCGAGTACCTGCTGATCTTTGCGACCTCCTCGTCCGAGTCGGCCCTGCCCCGCCTGATCGCCAAGATGGAGCACATCGGCGTCGAGCGCACCACCGTCGGTGTCGTCGTCCCCACCGGCTACTCCTTCAACCTCGACGGCACGGCGATCTACCTGACCATGGCCTCGATCTTCATCGCCGACGCAATGGGCCAGCCGCTGTCCTTCCCCGAGCAGCTGTCGCTGCTGGTGTTCATGATCATCGCGTCCAAGGGTGCTGCCGGAGTCAGCGGCGCCGGGCTCGCCACCCTCGCGGGCGGCCTGCAGAGCCACCGTCCCGAACTGCTCGACGGCGTCGGCCTCATCGTCGGTATCGACCGGTTCATGTCCGAGGCCCGCGCGGTCACGAACTTCTCCGGAAACGCCGTCGCCACCCTGCTCGTCGGTTCCTGGACCAACACGATCGACAACGAGCGTGTCCGCACCGTCCTCGACGGCAAGCTCCCGTTCGACGAGTCCACGATGGTCGACGACGACCACGGCGACGTCGCCGAAGAGCAGGTCACCGAGAGCCCCGCAGGCGACGAGCAGAAGGTGCTCGTGAAGAGCTGACACCCCTCCGAAGGAAACCTCTGTGCGCCCAGGCGATTCGAAGCCTGGGCGCACAGACGTTTGTTGGCTACGTTGGTGCGCATGACGACACCTGTTCAGAACATCGGCATCAACACACTCGGCGGCACACCGACGTCCCTCGGCGAATACGACGGCCGCGCCGTCCTCGTGGTGAACGTCGCCTCGAAGTGTGGACTCACCCCGCAGTACAAGGGCCTCGAGAAGCTCGCCACCGACTACGCCGACCGCGGCCTGACCGTGATCGGCGTCCCGTGCAACCAGTTCATGGGCCAAGAGCCCGGCACCGCCGAAGAAATTGAAACATTCTGCTCCACCACCTACGGCGTCACGTTCCCGCTGCTCGAGAAGATCGAGGTGAACGGTGACAACCGGCACCCGCTCTACGAGGAACTGACCAAGGCCACCGACGCCGAAGGCGCCGCCGGCGACATCCAGTGGAACTTCGAAAAGTTCCTCGTCGCACCCGACGGCACCGTCGTCAAGCGGTTCCGTCCCCGCACCGAACCCGACGCCCCCGAGGTCGTCGAGGCCATCGAGGCCGTCCTGCCGAGGTAGGCGGCTCCGCCGCTCGTGCGCCTTTCCGGTAGCTCCCACTACCGGAAAGGCGCACGAGCTTTGCCCTGTGTTCACGTTCACCTGTCACGCTGGGCCCCATGACCGGACAGCTGATCGTGTCGGTGTCGGGGATCAAAGACGAGACGCGCGACTTCGCGGCCGCGTTCGCCGAGGAGATGGATGCGCGCGGCGTGCCGCTGTCGCTGCTCGTCGCCCCACGCCTGAAAGACAAGTATCGACTGGTCAACGACCCCGCGACGCAGGACTGGCTCCGCGCGCGCCGATCCCGCGGCGACGCCGTCGTCCTGCACGGATACGACCAGGCCGCCACCAAGCGCCGTCGGGCCGAGTTCGCCGCGCTGCCCGAGCACGAGGCGCGGCTGCGACTGCTCGCGGCCGACCGGGTGATGGAGCAGACGGGGCTGCGCACCCGGCTGTTCGCCCCGCCCCGCTGGCTGGCGTCGCAAGGCGCGGTCGCGGCACTGCCGTCCGCCGGGTTCCGGCTGCTGGCCGCGATGACCGCCGTCCACGACCTCGACCGCGGGACGTCGGTGCGGTCGCGGGTACTGGGGATCGGGGAGGGATTCCGCGCCGAACCGTGGTGGTGCCGGGCCCTCGTCCTCGGCTCCGGCCGCACCGCCAAACGCGGGGGCGTGGTGCGCCTCGCCGTCACCGCGAAGCAACTGGGCACGTCGGGTCCGCGGCAGGCGATGCTCGACGCCGTCGACCTCGCACTCTTCCACGACGCACGGCCCGACGTGTACCGCTGGGAGCGGCGGATTTCGCAGATCGGTGCCGCCTGACCCGTGAGTACTTCTTAACCGCCGGCGGTTAACAAGTACTCACGGGGCCGTCAGGCCACCTCGACGCTGGACTCGCTCGGCATCGTGC
Organism: Rhodococcus sp. T7; assembly: GCF_009872365.1. Classification (NCBI taxonomy): domain Bacteria; kingdom Bacillati; phylum Actinomycetota; class Actinomycetes; order Mycobacteriales; family Nocardiaceae; genus Rhodococcus; species Rhodococcus sp. T7. Next base: position 17,876 of record NZ_WXYH01000329.1, on the reverse strand, counting down.
GGAACTCGGTGCCCTCGGGTGCCATGTCCGTGTAGCGGCCGTAGAAGATGCCGGTGGCCTCGTTCGCGATGATCGCCTGGTGGATGGGCACCGCGACCCGCGGTGCGACGGCCCGCAGGTAGTCGATGGCCTCGGAGATCTTCAGCCACGGCGCCGCGGCGGGCAGGGCCAGCACGTCGACCTTCTGCTCGGGGACGAACAGGGAGTCGCCGGGGTGCATCAGCCGGGCCGGGTTGGTGGCGTCGCCGAGGAGGAACGCCGTGTTGTCGATCACCGGGATGTCGGGGTGGATCACCGCGTGTGTCCCGCCGGTGCCGGTGACGTGCACGTCGCCGATGTCGAACTCGTCGCCGGCGTGCACCCCCTTCCATGCGCCGCCGAGTTGCGCCGCGGTCTGCGGGTCGGAGTACAGCGCCGCGCCGGGGTTCGCCTCGACGAGGGCGGGCAGTCGTTGCTGGTCGACGTGGTCGGGGTGCTGGTGGGTGACCAGGATCGCGTCCAGTCCGGTGATGCCCTCGAACCCGTGCGAGAAGTTGCCCGGATCGAAGAGGATGGTGGAACCGTTCAACTCGACGAGGACGCAGCTGTGGCCGAAGTGAGTCAGTCGCATGAATTCGAGTATGCGCCTGCATGCATGGCTCGTCCCGTTCGTCCGATGCGAACCGCAGGCAGGTAGCCCGGTAAACTTCCGGGTGCCCGGTGTTCCACTCTGGGCTCGCGCACTACTACAAGGAGCAGCACGTGGCCCGTGTCGTCGTCGAAGTCATGCCCAAGGCCGAGATTCTCGACCCTCAGGGGCAGGCCATTGTCGGAGCGCTGCCGCGGCTCGGCTTCGCTGGAGTTTCCGATGTCCGTCAGGGCAAGCGGTTCGAGCTGGAGGTCGACGGCAGTGTCGACGACGCTCAGCTCGAGAAGATCGCCGAGGCCCTGCTGGCCAACACGGTGATCGAGGACTGGACCGTGAGGCGCGTCGAAGCATGAGCGCCCGCGTCGGAGTCATCACTTTCCCCGGCACCCTCGACGACGTCGACGCCGCCCGCGCCGTGACCCTTGCCGGCGGCGAGGCCGTGAGTCTGTGGCACGGCGACGCCGACCTCAAGGGTGTCGACGCCGTCATCGTCCCCGGTGGCTTCTCCTACGGCGACTACCTGCGGTGCGGCGCCATCGCGCGGTTCGCGCCCGTCATGGGCAAGGTCGTGCAGGCCGCGCAGGGTGGCATGCCCGTCCTCGGTATCTGCAACGGCTTCCAGGTTCTGTGCGAAGCGGGCCTGCTGCCCGGCGCGCTCACCCGCAACGAGGGCCTGCACTTCATCTGCCGCGACGAGTGGCTGAAGGTCGAGGCCACGTCGACGGCGTGGACGTCCCGCTACGAGACGGGTGCCGAGATCCTCGTCCCGCTCAAGTCCGGCGAGGGCCGCTACCAGGCTTCGGCGAACGTCCTCGACGAACTCGAGGGTGAGGGCCGCGTGGTGTTCCGCTACGTCGGCGACAACCCGAACGGTTCGCAGCGCGGCATCGCAGGCATCTCCTCGGCCAACGGCCGCGTGGTGGGTCTCATGCCACACCCCGAGCACGCCACCGAGGCCCTCACCGGGCCCAGCGACGACGGACTCGGCATGTTCTATTCCGTGCTCGACAGCGTCATCTCCGCCTGATCCGATCGGCGCCGTGCGGGCCCTCGGCCACGCACGGCGCCGCCAGGCCGCGCCTATTTGACGGCGCGGATCACCACGATTTCCTCGACGGTCTGACCGGCCTCGATGAGCCCTCGACGCTCGAGCATCTCGCGCCGTTCGACGAGGACGGGTCCGAACGGGATCTCGGCCGTCGCGGCGACGTCGACCGTCATGTTCTGCTCCTCGAGCATCGTCAGCGTCTTCTCGACGCCGCTCAGGCCGGACTGCGCAAGCAGCAGAACCCCGCCGTCGACGAGAAGGTCGGGGGCCTGGAGGCAGATCCGGTCGAGCAGGGCGCGTCCGTTCTTTCCCGCGTCCCAGGCGCGCGCCGGACCGCGGTCGGGCACCGTGTCGACGGGTGCCGGGACATACGGCGGGTTGGACACGACGAGGTCGAACCGGTCGTCGCGGACGTGTTCGGTGAGGTCTCCGTGGATCACCCGGATCCGGTGCCCACGGGCGAGCGCATTGAGCCGGATGCTGATCGCCGCCCGCCTCGACACGTCCACCGCGGTCACCCGGCCCGCACCGGCGGCCGCGGCGGCCACGCTCAGCGCACCGGTCCCCGCACACAGATCGAGTACCCGGGAGTGGGGACCGAGTGGCTCCGCCGCCAGGACACCGGCCAGCAACTGCGTATCGTGTTGCGGGCGATAGACTCCGGGAAGGCGTAGCAGCATCGAAGACTCCTCGGTTGCCGGGCGCATCGGCGTATACCAACCGAGTGCCACTGGGCGCTCACCGTGGACGCCGTGCGTCTGATTACCGAACAGTTACCCCACTCGCCGTCGCGCCAATCACGCAGTCGGGTCCGACGGCCGCGGCGGGGGTCCGGAAGACGCGCGGAACCCGAGGCGAACTGGCACGATCGACGGGTGACGTACACCGAGCAGTTGCGTGATCTCGCGGCCCGGCACGGGGTGGCGACGTCGTATCAGGGTTGGGACAAGCAGCGTCACGACGTGGGTGACGAGACGCTCCGCAGCGTCCTCGCGGCGCTCGACGTCCCCGCCGCAACGGAGGACGAGGTGCGGCGCGCCCTGTCCGAGTGCGAGGTGGCGCCGTGGCGGCGGATGCTGCCGCCCGTCGTCGTCGGAACGGACGGATCCGAGACCCGTTTCGTGGTCCACGTCCCGCACGGCGAGAACGTGGACGTCACCATCGACACGGAGTCGGGCGGGACCGTCCGGGCCCGCCAACTCCAGGTGTGGGTCGATCCGCGGGAGGTCGACGGTGTTCTGGTGGGGCGCGCGACGTTCGCCGTGCCCACCGAGGTTCCGTGCGGATGGCACACGGTCCGGGCCTCCACTGCGGGCACCTCCTCCTCGTGCACGCTGGTCGTGACACCGGCGCGGTTGTCCACGTCCGACGCGCTGCGCGACCGCAGGCGCTGGGGTGTGCTCACGCAGTTGTACTCGATCCGGTCGCGTCGTTCCTGGGGTGTGGGCGATTTCGGCGACCTCGCGGATCTCGCGTCGATCTTCGGTTCCGTCCACGGCGCCGACTACGTTCTCGTCAATCCGCTGCATGCGGCGCAGCCCCGGCCCCCGATCGAGGCGTCGCCGTACCTGCCGACCACCCGCCGCTACGTCAACCCGCTGTACATCCGCGTCGAGGACATCCCGGAGACGGCGTACCTGTCGACGCGACGTCATGGGCGGATGCGCGACGCCGCAGCGCGATTCGCGCGGGCGAACGACCGGTCCGACCGGATAGCCCGCAACCCGTCGTACCGGGCCAAACTCCGGGTGCTCGAACGTGTCTTCCGGGTCGAGCGCAGCCCGAGCAGGCAGCACGCGTTCGAGGAGTTCTGCCGCGTGGAGGGTGACGGGCTGCGGGACTTCGCGACCTGGTGCGCACTCGCCGAGAAACTGCCGCCCGGCGACCCCCGCTGGCGGACGAAGGCGCACGCGCCGGACAGCGACTGGGTGCAGGCGCAGCGGCGCAAGCTCGCGCCGCGGGTCGAGTTCTACTCGTGGCTGCAATGGGTGTGCGACGAACAGCTTTCCGGCGCACAGGCCGCGGCCCGCGCGGCGGGCATGGACATCGGGATCGTGCACGATCTGGCCGTCGGGGTGCAGCGCGGGGGTGCGGACGCGTGGTCGCTGGGAACGGCTCTGGCAGAGGGCATTACCGTCGGCGCTCCTCCCGACGACTTCAATCAGCAGGGCCAGCAGTGGAATCAGCCGCCGTGGCGGCCCGATCGGCTGGCGGAACTGGGGTACGCCCCGTACCGCGACATGCTGCGCACCGTCCTGAAGCACGCGGGCGGCCTGCGGGTCGACCACATTCTGGGGCTGTTCCGGCTGTGGTGGATCCCCGCCGACGCGCAGACGCCCGCCGACGGAACGTATGTCACGTACGACCACGAGGCGCTCATCGGGATCCTCGCGCTCGAGGCGGAGCGGGCGGGCGCCGTGGTGATCGGCGAGGACCTCGGGGTCTTCGAACCCGCGGTGCAGGACTACCTCGCCGAGCGCGGCATCCTCGGGACCTCGATCCTGTGGTTCGAGCACGACGGCGAGCGGCCGACGCCCCCCGAGAAGTACCGGACGCTGTGCCTGACATCGGTGACCACGCACGATCTTCCGCCGACCGCCGGGTACCTCGCCGGCGAGCACATCGAATTGCGGTCACGGCTCGGGCTCCTCGAACGCGACCTCGAACTGGAGAAGGAACACGACGCGCAGCAGCGCGAGGCCGTCCTGCAACTGGCACGCGACCGCGGGTTGCTGGCGGACGACGCGTCGATCCCCGACACGGTGAAGGCGCTGTACCGGCTGATCGCCCGGAGTCCGTCGCTGCTGTCGGGTGTCGCGCTCGCCGACCTGGTGGGGGAGTACCGCATCCAGAATCAGCCGGGCACCGACGAGACCCAGTATCCGAACTGGAAGATCCCCCTCGCCGACGCGTCCGGGCGCGTCGTCCACGTCGAGGACCTCGCGCACGGCGATTTCGGGTTCGTCGAGGACGCAACCCGCACCTAGGGCGCGAGGGCGCGCATCGCCAGGTCGACGACGGCGTCCGCGTGCTCGTGGGTGAGGGGATGGGCTCCGGACTGCCAGCGGTAGAACATCGGTGCCATGAACAACTCGAAGGCCAGCGCGAGGTCGACGTCGGACCGCACCTGCCCGGCGTCCTGCGCCGAGCGGAGCCGCGTGGCGACGAACTCGAACTGCGGCCGGTAGATCCGTTCGACGATCTGTTCGCGCAGGGCCGGGTCCTGCAGCGATTCGATGGACAGCGCCCGGAACAGCGGTTCGAAATCGGGGGACGTGAACTCGTCGACGGTCGCGCGCAGCACGAGTCTCATGTCGGCCGCGAGGTCACCCGTGTCGGGCAGCGCCAGGGCCTCCCCGGCCGCGTTCTGTTCGTGCAGGGCGTCCACGACGAGTGCGCCCTTGGACCGCCACCAGCGGTAGATGGTCTGCTTCCCGACCTTCGCGCGCGCGGCGATGCCCTCGATGCTGATCTTCGCGTAGGGCTGTTCGCGGATCAGCTCCTGCGTGGCCTGCAGGATTGCGGCGCGGGACCGTTCGGATCGGCGGGGATTGTCGGCGGACGGCATGACCGGATCCTAGATCAGACGAGACGTATCATCTTGACTCGGCTGCGTCCCAGTGTAAACATGTAGCGAGACGGACCGTTCCGTCTCGGAAGGGATGAAGATGACCCGCTCACACATCGCCATGGTCAGCATCCCGGCGCCCGGGCACGTCAACCCCAGCCTGGAGATTCTCCGAGAACTCGTCGCGCGCGGGCACCGCGTGACGTACGCCAACGACGCCGCCGTGAAGGACGTCGTCGAGAGCACCGGAGCGGAATTCAAGGAGTACGCCTCGACGTTGCCGCGCGTGAACACCGGGGGCGCGGCGGACGAGTCCGGGGAGTCCTGGGTCGGCGACACCATCGATCACCTCACCCTGTTCCAGGCCGAGTACGAGTCGATGCTGCCGCAACTGCGGAGACTGTACGAGGACGACCGCCCCGACCTGTTCCTCTACGACATCGCGGGAGGCCCCGCCCGCGTCCTCGCCGAGGAATGGGGTGTGCCGATCGTGCAACTGTCGCCGACGTACGTGGCCTGGGAGGGCTACGAGGACGACATGAAATCGTTCGTGGACACCATGCGGGCCGACCCGCGCGGTGCCGCACTGTACGAGCGGCAGGGAAAACTGCTGCGGGACAACGGTGTCGAGACCGACCCGGACGAGTTCTACGGGCGCCCGGCCCGGGCGGTGGTGCTGATCGCGAAATCGATGCAGCCCAACGCCGACCGCGTGAACGAGGACGTCTACACGTTCGTCGGACCGGCCCTGCCCACCCGGCGGCCCGCCGACGGCCGGTGGGAGCGCCCGGCAGGCGCGGGCAAGGTGCTGCTCGTCTCGCTCGGCACCGCGTTCACCGATCACGCCGAATTCTACCGCCGCTGCATCGAGGCATTCGGCGACCTCGCCGGCTGGCACGTCGTCCTGCAGATCGGGCAGCACGTCGACGTCGGCGAACTCGGCACCGTGCCCGGCAACGTCGAGGTCCACCGCTGGGTGGCGCAGTTCGACATCCTCGGCCAGGCCGACGCGTTCCTCACCCACGCCGGCATGGGCGGATCCAGCGAGGGCATGTTCACGGGCACCCCGATGATCGCCGCCCCGCAGGCCACCGACCAGTTCGAGAACGCCGACGCGCTCGTCGCCGCGGGAGTGGCGGTGCGCGTGGACAGTTCGGAGGTGTCCGCGGCCGGACTGCGGGATGCGCTCGCGCAGGTCGACGCCGAGCCGGTCCGTCGCCGCAGCGCGGAGCTCGCCGCCGAGTTGCGTTCTGCCGGTGGAGTGGACGCCGCCGTCCGGGTCGTCGAGGAGTTCCTGTGAAGCCGCGAAACGTGTCGGTGGTCACGTCTACTCTGCGGGCATGGCACTCACACTCGGCATGATCACGTTCGACACCACCGACCCGGGGCCGCTCGCGAAGTGGTGGGCGAAGCAGACGGCGGGCACGGTCGAGCAGGAGAACGACGGCTGGTTCTACGTCGTCGCCCTCCCGGATTCCGTGCAGAAGCTGGCGTTCCAGAAGGTCGACGATCCCACTCCGGGGAAGAACCGCATCCACCTCGACCTGGCGTCCGAAGACCTCGACGGCGAGGTCGGCAGGCTGAGTGCCGACGGCGCGACGGAGGTCGCGCAGCACGAGATGGGCGGTTTCCGATGGGTCACGCTCGCCGATCCCGACGGCAACCAGTTCTGCGTCTCGGGTCCCCACGCGTGACAGCGGGTCCTGCATGATTGACCCTATGCCTTCCACTACGTGGGCCGACGCCCAGGGACTCTGCACCTTCGTCGATGCCTCACCGTCGCCGTTCCATGTGTGCGCGACCGTGTCGATGTTGCTGACCGGCAACGGTTTCACCGAGTTGCACGAGACCGACTCGTGGCCCGGCGAGCCCGGCCGGTACTTCCTGGTGCGCGGTGGATCCCTCATTGCGTGGAGCACCGAGGGGGTGGGCCGGACGGCGCCGTTCCGCATCGTCGGCGGGCACACCGACAGCCCGAACCTGCGCGTCAAGCAGCACCCCGACCTCTCGTCGGCGGGGTGGCAGCTGGTGGGACTCGAACCGTACGGCGGCGCGTGGCTCAACTCGTGGCTCGACCGCGACCTGGGCATCTCCGGGCGGCTGAGCGTGCGGGCGGGCAACACCGTGGAGGAGAAGCTCGTCCGCGTCGACGAGCCGATCCTGCGCGTCCCGCAACTGGCCATCCACCTGTCCGAGGACCGCAAGGGCGTGCACCTCGACCCGCAGCGCCACCTCAACGGCGTGTGGGGCGTGGGCACCGAACGCCGGTCGTTCATCGACTTCGTCGCCGAGCGGGCGGAGGTGTCTGCCGACGCGGTGCTCGGGTGGGAACTGATGACCCACGATCTCGCGCCCAGCGCCCTGGTCGGGACCGAACAGGACCTCGTCAGCGCGCCGCGGCTCGACAACCAGGGCACCTGCTACGCGGGCACCCAGGCGTTGCTGTCGGCGGCCGAGCGTCCCGGGGATCAGGTGCCGGTGCTCGCGCTGTTCGACCACGAGGAGGTGGGGAGCATGTCCGATCGGGGGGCGTTCTCCGATCTGCTGAGCACCGTCCTCGAGCGCATCGTCCTCGGTCGCGGGGGCGGCCGCGAAGAATTCCTGCAGACGATGGCGGGGTCGATCTGCGCGTCCGGGGACATGGCGCACGCGACGCATCCCAACTACCCGGACCGGCACGAGCCCGCCCACCACATCGCCGTCAACGGGGGACCGGTGCTCAAGGTCAACCAGAACCTGCGCTACGCCACCGACGCGGCCGGGGCCGGTGCGTTCGCGCTCGCCTGCGACCAGGCCGGTGTGCCGCTGCAGCGGTACGTGCACCGGGCCGATCTGCCGTGCGGTTCGACCATCGGCCCGATCACGGCGTCCAGGACCGGGCTGAGCACCGTCGACGTCGGAGCCGCGCAGCTCGGAATGCATTCCTCGCGGGAGCTGATGGGCGCCCGTGACGTGCGGGCCTATTCCGACGCCCTTGCGGCCTTCCTCACACCGACGGCGTGACGGGGAGGGGCGAGGAGCGCCAGGTCGGTGCCGGAACGAGCCGCCGGATAGACTGACGTACGGCTCGTCGCCACCCGGCTTGCGCCGACCGTGACTCCCGGCTTGCCTCTCTTGACTCCCGTAGGGAAGGGACCCCACCTCCAGTGTCAGCACACCCGGTCGATACCGTCACCGCCGCCACCGCGACCCCCGACGTCGCACAGCCTTTCAAGGAGCTGGGTCTCAAGGACGACGAGTACGCCCGCATCAAGGAGATCCTGGGCCGGCGCCCCACCGAGGCCGAGCTCGCGATGTACTCGGTGATGTGGAGTGAGCACTGCTCCTACAAGTCGTCCAAGGTGCACCTGAAGTACTTCGGTGAGACCACGACCGACGAGATGCGTTCCTCGATGCTCGCGGGCATCGGCGAGAACGCCGGCGTCGTCGACATCGGCGACGGCTGGGCGGTCACGTTCAAGGTCGAGAGCCACAACCACCCCTCCTACGTGGAGCCCTACCAGGGCGCGGCCACCGGCGTCGGCGGCATCGTCCGCGACATCATGGCCATGGGCGCGCGGCCCATCGCCGTCATGGACCAGTTGCGTTTCGGTGCGGCGGACGCCCCCGACACCCGTCGCGTCGTCGACGGTGTGGTGCGTGGCGTCGGCGGCTACGGCAACTCGCTCGGCCTCCCCAACATCGGCGGCGAGACCGTCTTCGACGAGTCGTACGCCGGTAACCCGCTGGTCAACGCCCTGTGCGCTGGCACAATGCGCGTCGAGGACCTGCACCTCGCGTTCGCGTCCGGTGCCGGCAACAAGATCATCCTGTTCGGTGCGCGCACCGGCCTCGACGGCATTGGTGGCGTGTCCGTGCTCGCGTCGGAGACGTTCGACGGCGACGAGAGCGGGGACGAACACGAAGCCGAAGGCGGAGCTGGAGCATCGAAAAGCCGGAAGAAGCTCCCGGCGGTGCAGGTGGGTGACCCGTTCACCGAGAAGGTGCTCATCGAGTGCTGTCTCGAGCTGTACGCCGCGAAGCTCGTGGTCGGCATCCAGGACCTCGGCGGCGCCGGGCTGTCCTGCGCCACGTCCGAGCTGGCCGCGGCCGGCGACGGCGGCATGCACATCAACCTCGAGCAGGTCCCGATGCGGGCCACCGGCATGACCGCCGCCGAGGTGCTGTCCAGCGAGTCGCAGGAACGCATGTGCGCGGTCGTCACCCCCGAGAACGTCGACGCGTTCATGGAGGTCTGCAAGAAGTGGGACGTCCTCGCCACCGACATCGGTGAGGTCACCGACGGCGATCGGCTCACCATCTCCTGGCACGGCGAGACCGTCGTCGACGTGCCGCCGCGCACCGTCGCCCACGAGGGGCCGGTGTACGAGCGCCCCGTGCAGCGTCCCGCGAGCCAGGACGCCCTGGTCGCGAACACCACCGCCGACCTGAAGCGTCCCGAGTCCGCCGACGAGCTGAAGGCGACGCTGCTGAAGATGCTCGCGTCCCCGGCGCTGTGCAGCCGCAAGTGGATCACCGAGCAGTACGACCGTTACGTGCGCGGCAACACCGTCCTCGCCGAGAACGCAGACTCCGGTGTGATCCGCGTCGACGAGAAGACGGGCCGCGGCATCGCGCTCGCCACCGACGCGTCCGGCCGGTACACCTCGCTCGACCCGTACGCCGGTGCGCAGCTCGCACTCGCGGAGGCCTTCCGCAACGTCGCCGTCACCGGCGCCACCCCCAAGGCCGTCAGCAACTGCCTGAACTTCGGATCCCCCGAGGACCCGGGTGTCATGTGGCAGTTCCAGCAGGCCGTCCGCGGTCTGGCGGACGGCTGCGCGAAGCTCGGCATCCCCGTCACCGGCGGCAACGTCAGCTTCTACAACCAGACCGGTTCGACGGCGATCCTGCCCACCCCGGTGGTGGCCGTGCTCGGCGTCATCGACGACGTGCACCGCCGCATCCCCACCGGTCTCGGACTGGAACCGGGCGAGACGCTGATCCTGCTCGGCGACACCCGCGACGAGTTCGACGGGTCCATCTGGTCCCAGGTCGAGCACGGCCACCTCGGCGGCGTGCCGCCGAAGGTCGACCTCGACCGGGAGCAGTTGCTGGCCGACATCCTCCTCGCGGCGTCCCGCGACGGCCTGGTGTCCGCGGCGCACGACCTGTCCGAGGGTGGTCTCGCGCAGGCCGTCGTCGAGGCCGCACTGGCCGGGGAGACGGGCTGCCGCATCCTGCTTCCCGACGACGCCGATCCGTTCGTCACGCTGTTCTCGGAGTCTTCGGGACGGGTGCTCGTCGCGGTTCCGCGCACCGAGGAAACTCGCTTTACGGGTATGTGCACGGCCCGTAACCTCCCGTGGGTGCGCATCGGTGTGGTCGACGAGGGCTCCGATTCCGTCGAGGTCCAGGGCCAGTTCTCGGTCTCGCTCGACGAGCTGCGCACGACGTTCGAGGGAACTCTGCCGGCACTGTTCGGGTGATGAATGGTCGAATCGGGGGCGTTGGAGAGGGTTGACAGGGGGCCGCGGGAACTCTCGCGGCTGGTCGATCCTGCTCTCCTCCACGGTCCCCGACTCGACCGGACCTGGCGTTTCCTCCGCCTCGACTTCACCGGTATCGCGTTTGCGACGCTGTTCTTCTGCTGGTCGCTGACGCCGTCGCTGCTGCCCCGCGACTGGCTGTTCCAGGGGCTGATCGGCGGCATCAACGCCGCCATCGGCTACGCGGTGGGAACGGCGATCGGCTGGCTGGTCCGCCGCTACGTCCTGAGGAATCGGTCGTGGTGGCCGCTGCCGGAACCGTGGTCCACGGGCCTGCGCGTGCTCGTGACGGTGACGTGCGTGTCGGTGAGTCTCGTGATGCTCGCGTACTCCGCGGCGTGGCAGCGTGAACTCGCCGCGCTGATGGGGGCGGAGGGCACCACCACCACCGGCTACATCCGCACCGGGGGTCTGAGCCTGCTCGTGGGTGCGGCGATCATCTCGGTGTGGCGGCTGACGCGCGAACTGGTGCGGTGGATCGCGGGACGACTCATCCGGCGGTGGCACCTCGCGATCCCCACGGCCACCACCGTCGGCATCCTCATCGTGACGGTGCTGTTCTTCCTCCTCGTCGACGGTGTCCTGATGCGCGGCATCTACGCCGCCGCGAACGCGGCGTTCAGCCTGCAGAATTCGACCACCCGCGACGGCGTCGAGCAGCCGCTCGACCCCGAGAAGTCCGGTAGCCCGGAGTCGTTGGCGCCCTGGGACACTCTCGGGTACGAGGGCCGGAACTTCGTGTCCCGCGGCCTGGACGCCGACGAACTCACGGCAGCCAACGGCACGCCGGCCAAGGACCCGATCCGGGTCTACGCGGGACTCGAGACCGCCGAGGACCCCGACGAACGCATGGACATCGTCATCGACGAACTCGAGCGGACCGGTGCGTTCTCACGCAAGGTCCTCGTCGTCATCCCCACCACGGGCACGGGCTGGGTCAATCCCACTGCGGCGCAGGCGATCGAGTTGGTCCACAACGGCGACACTGCGCTCGTCGCAAGCCAGTACTCGTTCCTGCCGAGCTGGATCTCGTTCCTCGCCGACCGGGAGAAGGCCGCCGAGGCGGGAAAGATGCTGATCGACCGCGTGCACGAACGGTGGTTGCAGGAACCCGAGGCGACCCGCCCCAAGCTGCTCGTCTACGGCGAGAGCCTCGGCACCCAGGCGGGGGAGGGCGCCTTCGACACGCTGAGCGACATCCGGCAGACCGTCGACGGCGTGCTGTGGGTGGGGCCGCCCAACTCGAACCGGCTGTGGGGTCAGCTCGTTCAGCGCCGCGACCCGGGCAGTCCCGAGGTGGACCCCGAGTATGCGGCGGGCCTGGTGGTGCGGTTCGCCGACGACTCCGCCGACATGGTCGAAGACCCGGGGGAGTGGTTGTCGCCGCGCATCCTGTACGTCCAGCACCCGTCCGATCCGGTCGTGTGGTGGTCGCCCGACCTCGCGTTCACCCGTCCCGACTGGCTGAAGGAACCACCGGGTGACGATCGTTCGCCGTCGATGAAATGGTTTCCGTTCGTGACGTTCTGGCAGGTGTCGGCCGACCTCACGAATGCCGCCGGGGTGCCGGACGGGCACGGCCACAATTACGGGACCCTCGTCCTCGACGGCTGGATCACCGTCGCGCAGCCCGAGGGGTGGACGGCCGCCGACACCGAACGCGTCCGGTCCACCCTCGAATCCCTCGCTGGGTCGGAGGGTCCGGAGAAGTGAGCAGGCTCGCGTCCGTGGCCGGTGCGGCGGCGGCCGTGCTGTGGAACAACGTGGTGCTGCCCGGTTCGGGACTCGGCCCGTACGGGCGGGCCGTCGCGGGCGGCGCGCTCGGACTGTCGGCGGTGGGAGCCGCGCGGGCCGGGGGGTACGGCGTCGACGAACTCGGGCTGTCCGCGTCGGCGGTGCGGTCCGGGCTGCGGTACGGCTCCGTGGTGTCGGTGCTCCCGCTCGCCGGATACGCGATCGCGCTGAGCGTGCCCGCCGCGCGCAGGCGGATTCCGGCAGGCGAGCGCGTCACCGATGTCGCCGGCTGGGTGGGGTTCCGGATCCCGGTGGGGACCGTCGTGCACGAGGAACTGCTGTTCCGCAGCGTCCTGTCCGCCATGCTGCGCCGGGGCTGGACGCCCACCCCGGCGTACGCCCTGCACGCTGTGACGTTCGGGTTGTGGCACGTGTGCGCGGCCCGGATCGCCGGTGACCCGATCGCCGCGAGCGTGCTGCTCACCGGTTCCTCCGCGCTGCTGTTCGAGTGGTTGCGACGGCGCAGCGGCAGCGTGGTAGCCCCTGCACTGCTGCATCTTTCGGTCAACGTCGGCGGGGTGGTGGCCGCCGAGGTCGCGCGGGCCCGCACAGTAGATTGAGCGTATGCCGTCGCGTCGAGCCGTAGATCCCGCCGAACTGAGGGCCGCCGTACTCGAGGTCGGTCCGTGGCTGCGCGGCGATACCGAGGAGAAGCCGTCCCGCACCCAGCTGGCCGCGGCGGTCCGGCTCAGCGCGCGGACGCTCGAGCAGGTGGCACCCGGTTCGAGCGTGGAGGTGCGGGTGCCGCCGTTCGTCGCGGTCCAGTGCATCGAGGGTCCCCGGCACACCCGCGGCACCCCGCCGAACGTCGTGGAGACCGATCCGCGGACGTGGCTGCTGCTGGTGACGGGACTGCTGGAGTTCGACGGCGCGACCTCCGGCGGCGCGGTGTCGGTGTCGGGGAGCCGCGCCGGGGAGATCGCGCACTGGCTGCCGCTGCTGCGCGTGTAGTCACCCCAGCCACAGCGCACGGGTGCGCGGCAGGCCGCTCGATCCGGTGTCGGACGGGCGCACGGCGAGGACCTGATGGATCGTCAGGCGACCCTTCTCCTCGAACCCCAGGGCGCTGGCCGCGAGGTACAGCAACCATGTGCGGGCCCGCTCCGCGCCCGCGAGCCGGACGGCGTCGTCCCAGGTGCCGCGCAGTCTGCTGACCCAGGCCCGCAGCGTCAGGGCGTAGTGCTCCCGGAGGGCCTCGACGTCGCGCACCTCGAGTCCGGTGCGCTCGAACGCGTCCAAGGTCCTGCTCAGGGGCAGCACCTCGCCGTCCGGGAAGATGTAGTTCTCGATCAGACCCGGCGCGTCCTCCGTCCCGGTGCGCGACCGCACCGAGGCGATGGCGTGGTTGAGCAGCCGCCCCTCGGGACGCAGAAGGGTTTCCAGGTGCGCCGCGTATTCGGGCAGGGCGGCGTCGCCGACGTGCTCGGACATGCCGATGCTGGAGATCGCGTCGAAGGGACCGTCCACGACGTCGCGGTAGTCCTGCACGCGGATCTCGATCCGATCCGACAGGCCCTCCTCGGAGACGCGGGCCCGCGCCCATTCGGCCTGTTCGTGACTGAGGGTGATCCCGACGACGGACACGTCGTACTTCTCGGCGGCGTGGATCGCCATCGAACCCCACCCGCAGCCCACGTCCAGCAGTCGCATGCCCGACTGCAGCCCTAGCTTGCGGCAGACCAGGTCCAGCTTGTCGTTCTGCGCTTCCTCGAGCGTCCCGATCGCGCCTCGGTCGCCCGGTCGCTGATCCCAGTACCCACACGAGTAGACCATCGTGGGCCCCAGGAACAGGCTGTAGAAATCGTTGCCGACGTCGTAGTGGTGCGAGACCGAGGACGCGTCGCGCGCCTTGCTGTGCTTGGCGCCGCGGCGGCGGGGCACCTCCACCGACGGCGGTTTCGGGCGGAGACCGAGGCCGCCGAGCCGGACGAACGTCGCGAGCGCCTTCAGGATCGCGGTGCGGTCGGAGCCGCGGACGCCGAGAGTTTCCAGCCGGTCGACGAGCCCCGGGAGCGCGAGGAGCCGGAAGACGTCGCCCTCGATCTCGAGGTCACCGGACACGTAGGCCCGGACGAGGCCGAGCTCGTTCGGCGACCACAGCACCCTCCGGACGGCCCGCCGGTTGCGGAAGACGACGGTGACGTCCGCGTCGGGGCCTGCCTCCGAGCCGTCCCAGCATCGGACACGTACGGGAAGGGGGATGCCCATCGCACCTTCGAAGGCGCTCAGCAGACGTTCTGCGGCGGTCGGAGCCGTGCTGCGGATGTTCATCGGAAAAGCCCCCGCTCGGTGGTTCGAGGAAACTGATCGATACCGAAACTAATCTATTTTCGGCCCGTCGTCCGGGAGTCGGGCCGGTTCGATCGGCACCGTGGGCGAAGCGACGGCGCCGGGCACGTAGACTGACCTTGCCCCTCACACGCCCATCCCCAGGGAGCACCCCGGTGACCAGAGCCGATCTGTCGGTCCACAGTCCTAATCTTCTCTCTTCGAACCCGTCCGACGAGGACGAGAACGAGCCCCGCGAAGAATGCGGAGTCTTCGGCGTCTGGGCGCCGGGAGAGGATGTGGCGAAACTCACCTACTACGGACTTTATGCTCTGCAGCACCGTGGTCAGGAAGCGGCGGGCATCGCCGTCGCAGACGGTTCGCAGGTGCTGGTCTTCAAGGACCTCGGGTTGGTCAGCCAGGTGTTCGACGAGCAGACCCTGGCAGCGATGCCCGGTCACGTCGCCGTCGGTCACTGTCGCTACTCCACCACGGGCTCGACCACGTGGGAGAACGCGCAGCCGATCTTCCGCACCACCGCCGCGGGCAGCGGCATCGCCCTCGGCCACAACGGCAACCTGGTCAACACGGCGGAACTGGCGCAGCGCGCCCGTGCGGCGGGTCTCGTCAACGACAAGCGTCCCGGCGGCGCCACGTCCGACTCGGACGTCGTCGGCGCCCTCCTCGCGCACGCCGCCGCGGACAGCACCATCGAGCAGGCAGCCATGAAGCTGCTGCCGACGCTGCGCGGCGCGTTCTGCCTCACGTTCATGGACGAGCACACGCTCTACGCGGCGCGTGACCCGCACGGCATCCGCCCCCTGTGCCTCGGACGACTGGACCGCGGCTGGGTGGTGGCCAGCGAGACGGCCGCACTCGACATCGTCGGCGCGTCGTTCGTCCGCGACATCGAGCCCGGCGAACTGCTCGCCATCGACGCCGACGGCGTCCGCTCCTCTCGCTTCGCGAACCCCGAGCCCAAGGGCTGCGTGTTCGAGTACGTGTACCTGGCTCGTCCGGACAGCGTCATCGGCGGACGGTCGGTGCATTCCACCCGCGTCGAGATCGGCCGCCGCCTCGCCACCGAGCACCCCGCGGAGGGCGACCTCGTCATCCCGGTCCCCGAATCGGGTACTCCCGCCGCGGTCGGGTACGCGCAGGGGTCGGGCATTCCGTACGGCCAGGGTCTGATGAAGAACGCCTACGTGGGCCGCACCTTCATCCAGCCTTCGCAGACCATCCGCCAGCTCGGTATCCGCCTCAAACTCAATCCGCTGAAGGAAGTCATCCGGGGTAAGCGCCTCGTGGTGGTGGACGACTCGATCGTCCGCGGCAACACCCAGCGCGCGCTCATCCGGATGCTCCGCGAGGCAGGCGCCCTGGAAATCCACGTCCGGATCGCGTCGCCGCCGGTCAAGTGGCCCTGCTTCTACGGCATCGACTTCGCCTCCCCGGCCGAGTTGATCGCCAACGGTGCGGGCGGCAGCGGCGAGCCCGGCAGCTTCGACGAGATGCTCGAAGGGGTGCGCCGCTCCATCGGCGCCGACACCCTCGGCTACATCTCGACCGACGGCATGATCGCGGCCACCGAGCAGCCGGCGTCGCGACTGTGCGCGGCCTGCTTCGACGGCACGTACCCGATCGCGCTCCCCACGGAGACGTCGATCGGAAAGAACGTTCTCGAGGGAATGCTCGAGAGCGCGGCAGGCGGTCCCGCGACGCGGGAGAACGACAACGCGAACGCCCTCAGTCGGCCGTAGGCCGGTACATCGGGAGCCGGCCGGGGAACGTACTCCGGTACCGTAAGGACGCAATCACAGCACTCGATTGCCCGACCGACACGATTTTGACGAGCAACAGAAGGCTGGAGTAACAACCACATGACCGAGGATCCGACAAGTCGCCCTGGCGCGTCCTACGCCGCCGCAGGAGTGGACATCGCCGCAGGCGATCGGGCGGTGGAACTCTTCGCTCCCTTGGCCAAGCGCGCCAGCCGTCCCGAGGTTCTCGGTGGTCTCGGTGGATTCGCGGGACTGTTCTCGCTCAAGGGTGACTACAAGGAGCCGCTGCTCGCGGCGTCCACGGACGGTGTGGGCACCAAGCTCGCCGTCGCCCAGGCACTCGACAAGCACGACACCGTGGGCCTCGACCTGGTCGCGATGGTCGTCGACGACCTCGTCGTCTGCGGCGCCGAGCCGCTGTTCCTGCAGGACTACATCGCCGTCGGGCGTGTCGTACCGGAGCGGGTCGCCGAACTGGTCAGCGGCATCGCCGAAGGCTGCATCCAGGCCGGGTGCGCGCTGCTCGGCGGCGAGACGGCCGAGCACCCCGGCGTGATGGCGGACGGCGACTACGACCTCTCCGCGACCGGTGTCGGTGTGGTCGAGGCCGATCAGCTGCTGGGCCCCGACCGGGTCCGGCCCGGCGACGTCGTGATCGCGATGGGTTCGTCCGGTCTGCATTCCAACGGTTACTCGCTGGCCCGCAAGGTGCTGCTCGAGATCGATCACATGAGCCTGACGGCGCACGTCGACGAATTCGGCCGCACCCTGGGCGAGGAGATGCTCGAACCCACGAAGATCTACGCCAAGGACTGCCTGGCGCTCGCCGCCGAGACCGACGTGCGCACGTTCTGCCACGTCACCGGTGGTGGACTGGCCAACAACCTCGCCCGGGTCATGCCGAAGGGTCTGGTCGCCGAACTCGATCGCGGCACCTGGAGCCCCGCTCCGATCTTCGCGATGATCGCGCAGCGCGGACGCGTGGAGCGGGCCGAGATGGAGCAGACGTTCAACATGGGCGTCGGCATGGTCGCGATCGTGGCGCCCGAGGACGTCGATCGTGCGCTGGCCGTCCTGACGGCGCGGCACATCGACTGCTGGACGCTGGGCAGCATCAAGAAGTCGCACGACGTGTCCGCCGAGCGCGCACTTCTCGCCGGCGACCACCCGAGGTTCTAGGGTCGGACGCCGTCGGTCGGAACGGGGCGAGCTAGTGGCCCCGACCGGCTGAAGACGTGGAAATGAGGGGGAGCCGGTATCG
>NZ_WXYH01000033.1:0-127849 GCF_009872365.1 Rhodococcus sp. T7 | reverse complement strand
GACGCCGACAACACCAGGCCCGCACCTCCCACTACCGACGCCGCGGCCACCTCCCATAAGTGCCGTTGCAGTACTAGGACGTCAGGGAGTTCGGGGCAGCGCACGGTGTGGTGCCGGTCACAAACCTACGCGTCCGCGCGACCCGCCGCCGGTTCGTGAGGTGCTGTGGAAGACTCGGCCGCATGTCTGCGAGCGAGAACCAGGACAGCCCGGGCCGGGCCCGCCAGAATCTGATCTACCGCGACGGCGTCCTCGGCCGCACCCCCTCCGTTCCCACCGACTTCGACACCCTCGAGCGGCGCGCGCGGCGGAAGATGAGCGCGAAGGGGTGGGCGTACGTTCACGGCGGCGCCGGGCTGGGCCGCACGGTGCAGGCCAACCGCGACGCGTTCGACAAGTGGCAGATCGTTCCCCGGGTGCTGCGCGACGTCTCGAAACGCGACATCGGAGTCGAACTGTTCGGACGCCGCATCCCGGCGCCGGTGCTGCTCGCACCGGTCGGCGCCGCCGAACTGGCCAGGCCGGAGGCCGACGTGGCCATTGCCGCTGCCGCCGCCGAACTGGGTGTGCCGTACATCTTCTCCAACCAGGGTTGCGCCCCGATGGAGGAGAGCGCGGCGGCGATGGGCGACGCGCCCCGATGGTTCCAGCTGTACTGGAGCACCGACGACGACCTCGTCGACAGCCTGCTGCAGCGGGCGGCGAACATCCGGGCGGACGCCGTCGTCGTGACCCTCGACACGACGATGCTCGGCTGGCGGCCGGAAGATCTCAACCTCGGTTCGCTGCCGTTCGCGCAGGGGCAGGGAATCGCGCAGTACACGTCCGATCCGGTGTTCCGCCGGATCGTGCACGACCGGATCAAGGCCGCGACGAAGAAGCCGGACGTCGAGGTGACGCTCGGCGCCATCCGATCGCTGGTGTCGATGACCCGGCGCTTCCCGGGCCGCTTCCTCGACAACCTGCGGTCGCCGGAACCGCGGGCCGCCGTGGAGACGTTCCTCGACATCTACTCCCGGCCGTCGCTGAGCTGGGCCGACATCGAGACCCTCCGCAGCAGGACGTCGCTGCCGATCCTTCTCAAGGGTGTGCTTCACCCGGACGACGCCCGGCGTGCGCTCGATGCCGGGGTGGACGGGATCGTCGTGTCGAATCACGGTGGGCGGCAGGTGGACGGCAGCGTGTCGTCGCTGGACGCTCTCGTGGACATCGCGCCCGTCGTCGACGGCAGGCTGACGCTGCTCCTCGACAGCGGAATCCGCACCGGAGCAGACGTCTTCAAGGCGCTCGCGCTCGGTGCGGACGCCGTGACACTGGGCAGGCCCCACCTGTACGGCCTGGCCCTCGCGGGTCAGGCCGGTGCGCGGGACGCCACCGCCAACGTGATCGCCGAGTTCGACCTCACGATGGGTCTCAGTGGTCTGACGTCGGTGGCCGAGATCGACCGGGACGCCCTGCGCAGGGCATAGCCCTCAGAGTTCGGCGATGGTGATGATGCCGTCCTGCAGGGCCCGCACCAGCAGTGTCGTCTTGGTGGACGCGTCACGTCCCACCAGCGCGTACTTCTCGCGGATGCGGGTCAGGTGGGTGTTGACCGTGCCGAGGGCGATGTGGAGGTCGGCGGCGACGGCGAGCTTGGAGTCGCCGCGCAGCCAGTGGCGGAGAACCTCGATCTCGCGCGCCGACAACGCCGGCTTCTGATAGACGCGGGCGACTGGCGGTTCGTCCGTGTGTGGGGAGTGCCCGAGTGCGTCGGGTGCAGTGGTCATGCCGGTCTCATCTTTCTGACATGTACAGAAATGACTACAGGTACCCGACGTCCCTGCAGGCAGTTCAGGTTAACTGGTGGTGGCGGTGCGTGTCTCGGCAGGCCCGGATCAGCTCTCACAGCCGACACCGTCGCCGTCGCGGTCCAGGTGTGTGCCGTAGCCCGGTTCGCCGACGTGGACCGGTGCGGCACCGGCCGCCCTGGCCGCCGAACAGTTCTTGTAATAGACGTCGCTCGGCCCCGCCGTGTCCACGAACGGGACGGGTGCGGGCGCCGGGGCGGGAGCGGGCACGGGCGCCGGTGCAGGCACAACGGCCGGGGCCGGGTCGGTGGTAGGAGCGGGCGCCGCGGCAGGCGTCGCCGCCCCGCAGTCCTGGAGGACCCCGGCGATCGCGTCGTGTTCGGCCTGGGTCACCCACAGTCCGTACGCGGCCTTCACCGACACCTGATCCGCCACGTACGTGCACCGGTAGCTCTTGTTCGGGGGCAGCCAGGTTGCGGCGTCGCCGTCCGACTTCTGCTGGTTGGCGGGGCCGTCGACGGCCTTCAGGTTCCGCGGATCGTTCGCGAAGTTCACCCGGGTCGCGGTGTCGAGTTGCTGTGCGCCCTTCTGCCAGGCGTCGGACAGTGCGACGACGTGATCGATCTGCACGGCGCTCGACGTGCCCTCTCCGCGGACGAAGGAGATGGTGGTGCCGGTGTAGGGGTCGTTCAGGATTCCGGTCTGCACCGCGCAGTCGCGGGTGCCCGGCTTGAACACGATCTGGTCGAGGTCGCGCCCGAGGATGTCGTTGCGGGTGTCGCAGCCGTTGTGGCCGCCCTCGACCGTGACGTCGTCGGTCCACGCCTGGCCGAACAGATCCCGGTCGTACCCGGTCTTCGGTGCGCGGCCCTTGATCTCGAGTCCGGCGAGTTGCTGCAGCGCGGCGGTCGCGTCGGCACCGCCGAGCACCGCAGGTGCTACCGGTGAGAGTGCCAGCGCAGACGAAACCGGCACCGGTGTCGAAGAACTCGACGTGGCAGCCGCTACCGTCGAAGCGGCGACCGCGGGCGTCGCCGACGCGGATAAGGCCTGGGCCGATTGGACGTCCTGTCCGGGGCTGCTACACGAGACCACGGCCACGGCTACGACGATCCCGCCGGTGATCCAGGGCCACTTCTTGCGAGCGGCAGATGATGAGGGCAGGGGAGACGTCATGCCGGTCCTTCAATGAACGTGGGGGGTCGAATGTTCATCGCACGGAAGGGCTCTTCCGTTACTCGGCAAATCGTGGGAACTGTTAGCATGCCCCGGGACCGGAATTCGTGCGGGTGGAGAGTTGCGGAGTCTGACCGTTTGATGCTTGTTCAGTGTCGTATAGTGCCGTGGCGTTGAACTTTTGGCGGCGGCGAACGGCTAAAGTAATGAGCCGCGTCGGTGTGATTTACGCGGGGGCTGTTGGTCCAGGCTCGGCAGTTGCCGTCGGGCACGATTGTGGTGGGATCCGCTCGCCCGGATTTGCGCGGTGTGGCGTCGTGCCGGGTGTCGTCCTCTGGATCAGTAGGCAGATCTGGAAGGCTAGGTCGGGCGTGTGGTGGCCGAAATGCGGAAGGCGTGGTCTGGGTGTGCCGAAGACGGCCATCGAGAGCGGTTCCGGCCCAGGGCGGGAAACACACCACACTGCGCAGGCCGCTGGCCGATCCGAGTATGGATCGGCGACCGCCGGTCGAGGATCGGGACCGCTTGGCGGGTTCGGGTTCGTGCGCATCGACTCAATGTTGTCGGTGCGCTGTCGTACCCTGCTTATGTTTCAACGACGACGGGGTGGCTGATGATCTGGGTGCACGATATGACCGAGGCGATGAACTCCCTGTGCGCCCGCCGGACCGGGCGGCGCGGTGCACGCTGGCGTGCCGCAGCTGCCGTGGCCGCTGCGGCGGACCTGTCGTGACCCCCACCGCTCTGCTCGCCGATCTCGGTACCCAAGACCCGGCTCCCGGACATGCCGCGAATTCATCTCGGACAGTGATCCGTGCGTTCGTGTACGTCCTCGATCCGACCCCGGAGCAGGCGTCGGTGTTGCGGTCGCACTGTGGGGCGCAGCGTTTTGCCTACAACTGGGCACTGGCGCAGGTCAAAGCAAACCTTGACCAACGCATCGCGGAACGATCCTACGAGATCCCGGACGCGGAGTTGACTCCGACGATGTCGTGGTCCGCGTACAGACTGCGCAAACACTGGAACGTCGTCAAGAACGACGTCGCCGTCAACAGTGACACCGGGCAGGCATGGTGGCCGGAGAATTCGAAAGAGGCTTACAGTTCCGGGATCGCGAACTGCGCTGCCGCCTTGTCGAACTGGTCCGACGCCCGGTCCGGGAAACGCAAAGGCGCCATCGGATTCCCCCGCTTCAAAGGCAAACGCGCAATGCTCTCCTGCCGGTTCACCACGGGCAGTTTCGGGCTGGTCACTGACGGCGGTGACCGCCGTCATGTGCAGTTGCCCCGGATCGGGGCGATCCGGACGTGCGAATCCACTCGCAAACTGGCCCGCAAGACGATTGCCGGGACGGCGCGGATCCGGTCGGCGACCGTGTCGTTTCGACGCGGTCGGTGGCAGGTGTCGTTCTCCGTCGAAATCACGCTCCCCGCCAGGGCACTCCCACCCACTACCGGTACCGCCGCCGCGGTAGGTGAGCGTGCTGTGGGCGGTTCGGTCGTCGGAGTCGATGTGGGGGTCAAACACCTCGCGGTCCTCTCGACGGGGGAGGTGATCGACAATCCGAAGCACGCCCGTAAGCAGGCGAAAGAGCTTCGCCGCCTGGGGCGCCGCGCGTCCCGACAGGTGGGCCCGGATCGTCTCACCGGTCAGCAACCCTCCCGGCGTTGGCGGCGCACCCAAGAACAGATCAGGGCGGTGCACATCCGCATCGCGAACTGTCGCCGTGATCACCTGCACAAACTCACCACGCGACTGGTGCGGGACTTCGATACCGTCGTCGTCGAAGACCTCAATGTCGCAGGGATGACCCGCTCCGGTGGCGCCTACAAGCGGGGATTGAACCGCGCGCTGCAGGATGCGGCGTTCGCCGAGATCCGTCGAGAACTGACCTATAAGTGTGAGTGGTCTGGCACCTGTCTGCAGGTGGCAGACCGGTGGTATCCATCGAGTAAGACCTGCTCGAACTGTCAGGTAGTGAAAGCCAAACTACCGTTGAATGTTCGGGTGTTCACCTGCGATACGTGCGGATTCCGCGCTGATCGTGACCACAATGCTGCCCTCAACCTCGCTGCACTCGCAGCGGTTGTTGACGGTGGTGCGTCTTCGGCGAGTTGCGGACGAGACGTAAAAGACGCCCGACAGAAACCAAGCATAAGACCCGCCACTCGGTGGGCTGACGGTATTGCTGCGGGAACACCACCTGGTGGTGAACGTGACCGGGGTAACCCGGATACTCATGCAGACTGCACTAAGCGAAACCCAGCATGAACGGCGGTAAACGGTCGTGACACGACATGTCTTACGGGGGAAATTGCGCACCGCGGCCGTGACGGCCGTGACGGTGACGTCCCTCGTCCTCGGCGGCGCCGTTGCGGCCGCCGATCCGATCGTCGACACCGGTCGGGCGCTCGGTTCCGCGGCGGCGCCGAACGGTTCGAAGCTCGACCACGTCACCGTTATCGATCCGAGACATCTGACGCTGCACGTCTTCTCGGCGTCGATGCAACGCGTCGTGCCGGTGCACGTACAGCGGCCCGCCGACACGAGCGCGCCGAGGCCGACGTTGTACTTCCTCGACGGCCAGATCCGCCGGGAGAAGACCGATGTCGAAGAGTTCCTGGCCGACCAGAACGTGAACGTCGTCAGCCCGTCCGGCGGCGAGAACGCGTATTGGACGGACTGGAAGAGCCCGGACCCGGTCATGGGGGTGAACAAGTGGAAGACCTTTATGACTCAGGAACTTCCGCCGGTCGTCGACGCGGCTCTCGGCACCAACGGAGTCAACGCGCTCGCAGGCATGTCCCGGGTCGGCACCGCGGCGCTGCAGTTGGCGATCGCCGCCCCCGGCCTGTTCCGTGGCGTTGCCGCCTACAGCGGTTGCGCCCTGACCAGTGATCCGCTCGGTCAGCTGCTCATCAAGATCACCATGAACAACTACGGTTACGGCAATCCGGCCAACATGTACGGCGAGCCGGACGACCCGGCGTGGTCGGCGAACGACCCGTACGTGCACGCCGCCGAACTAGGCGGCACGGAACTGTTCCTCTCCAAAGGCAACGGTCTGCCGGGGCGCTACGAGACCCTCGAAGGCCCGGGGATCGAGGGGAACGTCGGGGTGCTCGCGCGGCAGATCTACGCGGGTGGTCCGATCGAGGCGGTGACCAATTACTGCACACATCGATTCACGGATCGCCTGGGAGAACTGGGAATACCTGCAACCGCGAGTTTCCGTAACTCAGGTACACGCTCGTGGGGATACTGGCAGGATGATCTTCACGATTCCTGGCCGGTGCTGGCTCGGGCGCTGGGAGTGTGAGCGAAGTTCCTCCGGTGTTTCCCGGCGGCGAGGTCACCGACGACCTGGAGATCACCCGGTCGCTCGTCGTCCCGGCCGCCGAGTTGCAATGGCGGTTCTCCCGCGCAGGGGGTCCCGGCGGTCAGGGAGTGAACACCACGGACTCGCGGGTGGAACTGCGGGTGAACCTGTGGACGTTGTCGACCCTGTCGCCCACCCAACTCGAACGCATGCAGGTTCAGCTGGGACACAGGCTCGTTGACGGTGTCGTCAGCGTGACGGCGTCCGAAACCCGTTCGCAACTGCGCAATCGGCGCGCGGCACGGGCCCGGATGGCGGCGCTGCTACGCGCGGCCGTCCTGGCCGAAACCCGCACCCGACGTCCGACGAAGGCCACCAAGGGTTCACACCGGCGAAGGCTCGACGCCAAGAAGCAACGCGGCCAGACCAAGAACTTGCGCAGGAAGCCGGACATGTAGGGGGTTTCACGCACCGGGAAATGGGGAATGTCCCGGATGTGTTGCCCCCTCGTGTGTCGGAAGATGAGTACGGAAGCGCCGTCACGGATGCGGCGAGGTCGGGGGATCGAGGGCAGCATGAGTGTGCTTGACGAGGAATTACATTCGGCGGCGACGGCCGCCGCGGCGGGGGATCGCGAGGCCGTGCAGCGGGTGACGGCGACGCTGTGGCCTCAGGTGGTGCGGTATTGCCGTACCCGCGTGGGGAATTCCACGCAGGTCACGCGGCCCGCGGACGAGGTGGCGCAGCAGGCGCTGCTGGCGGTGGCACGGCAGCTTCCGTCCCTCGCCCGCAGCGACCATCCGGTCCGCGAGGTGTATCGCGTCGTGAGCCGGACCGTCGCGGACGCGCAGAGCGGTTCCGCAAGCCCCGACCTCCCGGCGGAAGTGGCCCGATTACTGCAGGGACTCGACCCCACCGCGCGGGAGATCGTGCTGCTGCGGGTCATCGACGGACTGTCCGCGCACGACACCGCGGGCGTCCTCGGACTCCCGGTGGGCCGGGTTCTCGTCGTGCAGCACGAGGCGCTGCGGGCCCTGCAGGCGAAGGTGGCCTGATCGCGTCAGCGCCGGCCCGAGAGTACGCAGAACTCGTTGCCCTCGGGATCGGCGAGCACCACCCAACTCTGCTCGCCCTGACCGACATCCGCATGCCGGGCGCCGAGTGCGAGAAGCCGTTCGACTTCGGCCTGCTGATCGTCGGGCCGGAAGTCGAGGTGGAGCCGGTTCGGGATCTGCTTGCGGTCCGGAACGGCGACGAACAGGATTTCCGGGTGGCTGTCGGCCCGGGGCCGGATGTGGACGTCGCCGTCGGAGTCGGTCACGGCGCCCCAGCCCAGGGCCTCGGCCCACCAGCGTCCCAGAGCTGCCGGATCGACGGCGTTGACCACCACGGCTTCCCATTCCAGGCCCATGTGTCAACGGTACCGGGGAGCGTCGGACGGCCGTCGCGGATTCAGGGCAGTGTCGGGTCGATCGGTTCGACGCCGAGGCGTTCGGAGTACTGCTCGTTGAGTTCGCGCCAGCCGTAGTTCATCGCATCGGCCCCGACGATCGGTCCGATCGGGTGGCCGTCGAGCAGGGCCTCGGCGACGTCCAGGCACAGGTGCCACCCGGCGGCCGTCATCGCCGCGGTTCGCTGGTCGTCGAGCGTGTGGCGCAGGGTCAGTCGGGTTCCCGCGTCGGTCTGCTCGATCGTCCACAGCAGAACGTCGTCACCCCACGCGTGTTCGAGGACGTGCGGTGCCTCGGCGCGGATCACGGTGCCGTCGAGTTCGGTGCGGTTCGGCCCGTCGACCATCGTCAGGGTGGCGGGACCGACCGTGCCGAGGTCCCGGTCCGCGGTGTACGGCGCCCACTGCGGCAGTTCGCCGGGGTCGGTCAGAGCGGTCCACAGCGCCGACGGTGAGTGTGTGAACTCGCGGACGAAGGTCAATGCCCATCGGTCGCCGTCGGGTTTTGCTTCGGCGTGCCGGAGTGGGCCGGGGCGGTAGTCGCGTCGTGCGTCCGACTCGGTCATGACGAGGCCTCCTTCGAATCGAGGTGCCGCTCGAGGGCGTCGAGGTGGTGTGTCCACAGCCGGCGGTAGGGCTGCAGCCACTGTTCGAACTCGTCGAACGGTTCGCGGTGCAGGCTGTAGATCCGCTGCTGGGCGGCGGTGCGGCAGGTGACGAATCCGGCCTGTCGCAGCACCCGCAGGTGTTTGGACACGGTCGGCTGGGGCAGTGCGAGTTGGTCGACGAGTTCGCCGACGCTGGCGTGGCCGTCCCGCAGCCGTTCGAGGATCCTGCGCCGCTGCGGTTCGGCGACCACGGTGAACACGTCCGGTGCCATGACCTTGAGTATGCCCCTACGCGTATATACGCGTCAAGGAATATGAACCTCCGGTTGCGGCATGAACGCGATCGACAGCAGCGACCGGACGAACTCGCGTAATGCCTGCTCGTCGGACGTGTCCACGATTCCCTCAGTGATGACGAGGGAACCGATGATCCGGAATGCCCACTCGGAGATGGCGGCGGGGCTCACCCCCGACAGTTGCTCGGGGGTGAACAGGCGCTCGAAGTGGGGCGTCAAAAGTTGCGCGCCGAGTTCGATCATCGGCTTCGCCTTCACCGTGAACCAGGGGAGTACCACGTCGGGGTCGTCGCGCAATCCCTTCTGTAGCAACCGGTGTCCGCGGGCGTACTGGACGGCGAACACGACGGCGTCGACGAATCGCACCTGGAGTTGGCTCTGCCGTCCCCGCAGTACCGGATCGAGCACGACGAAGAAGCGGGAGATCTCCCGCTGGAACAGGGCCTCGAGGATGGCGGACTGGTCGCCGACGTGTTTGTAGAGCGTGGGCCGCGACAGTCCCGCTCGCTCGGCGATGACCGCGTGCAGTCGGGTGCTGTACCCGAGTTCGATCAGGCACTGTTCGGCCGCGTCGAGGATTATCTCCCGGAGTTCGCCCGGGGTCGGTGTCGTCGGCCGCGTCCTCACGGCCCTGATTGTGCTGGTCGGGTGGGGTGGGCGCAAACCGAAAGACGCAAATGTGAACTCGAGTTACAGACAACCATTGACCTGGATCACACCCGGGTTTACGTTTTACCTATAAACGGCAACGAGATGGAATCGCCCTCGACGAAGGGAAAAGCGATGTCTCAGCGTTCACACACGATCGACCGGGAGGAAGTCGCCGGCAGACTCCTCTCAGGTTCCGTCAAGCGTTCGTACGCACCCGTCGTCGACATCGACTGGGACGCGCCGCTCGAGGACGGCAAGTACTTCCTGCCGCCGCAGGTCCTGTCCCTGTGGGGGACCGAGATGTGGGACGCGATGAGCAAGGCGCAGCGCATCGAACTGTCCCGGCAGGAATCGGCGAACATCCTCAGCGTCGGAATCTGGTTCGAGAACATCCTCAACCAGGCCCTGCTGCGCGCGCTGCTGCACAACGATCCGAGTTCGCTGCACACCCGGTACATGCTCACCGAGATGGGCGACGAGTGCAGGCACATGACGATGTTCGGGCGCGCCATCGAGCAGATGGGTGCCAAGCCCTTCCAGCTCCGGTGGTACCAGGCGGTCGTGGTCAACATGCTGCCCAAGACATTTCGCGGAACCATGCTCTGGGTGGCCGCGCTGATCGGCGAGGAGATCTTCGACGCCACGCAGCGGCGCGTCGTCGAAGACCCGCAGTTGCAGCCGATGATCTCCCGGCTGATGCGGATCCACGTCACCGAGGAGTCCCGGCACATCCGCTTCGCGCGCGAGGGGGTGCGTCGCCGCGTCGCGGAAGGCCACCGGATCGACCGACTGTGGGTCGGCACGCTGCAGGGGATCGGTGGCCCGCTGTTCCAGCGGCTGTTCACCAACCCGGCCATGTACGAGCGGGCCGGACTGGATCCGAAAGAGGCGCGTCGACAGGCGCTGGCAAATCCGAACTTTCGCGAGAATCAACGCCGCGGGTTCGAATCGCTGGCAGCGTTCCTCGAGGAGAACGGCCTGATGCGAGCGACCTCCCGCGCGCTGTGGCGGCGCGGGGGCTTCCTGTGAAACCCGGAACCGCTGAACCGGACGTCCTCGTCGTCGGTACCGGATTCGCCGGATTGTGCATGGCGATCAAGCTGAAGGAGGCGGGGCAGGAGAACTTCGTCGTCCTCGAGAAGGCCGATCGGGTGGGCGGAACCTGGTGGGAGAACACGTATCCGGGGTGCGGGTGCGACGTGATGTCGCTGATGTACTCGTTCTCCTTCGCGCCCAACCGGAAATGGACCCGGATGTACGCGCGGCAGCCCGAGATCCTCGACTACATCGAGCGCGTGGTCCGCGACTACGACCTGGCACCCCACATCCGGTTCGGCGCCGAGGTGATCTCCTACGACTTCGACGAGACCACGGACCGGTGGCGGGTCGAGACCCGGGCGGGTTCCGTGTTCCACCCGCGGATCGTCGTCGCGGGACCGGGGCCGCTGCACAAGCCCAGCGTTCCCGCGTTCCCCGGACGAGAGTCGTTTCGGGGAACGGCATTCCATTCCGCCGAATGGGATCACTCGGTCGACCTGTCGGGTAAGCGGGTCGCGGTCGTCGGCACGGGAGCGAGTGCCGTGCAATTCGTGCCGGAGGTCGCGAAGACGGCAGCACACGTGGACGTCTTCCAGCGGACGCCGCACTGGATCCTCCCGAAGCTGGACCGCCCGATCACCGCAGGCGAGAAGGCGGTGTTCAAGGCTGTGCCCGGCGTGCAGAAGGCCTACCGCCACGCGATCTACTGGAGTCACGAATCGCTGATCGCCGGTTTCCTGCACCCACGGCTGATGACGGTGCTGGAGTCGGCCGCCCGGAGGCTGTTGCGGAGGCAGGTGCACGACCCCGTCCTGCGTGCCACTCTGACCCCCGGTTACACCATCGGATGCAAGCGAATCCTGGTGTCCAGCAACTACTACCCGGCCCTGCAACGGGCGAACGTCGACCTGGTCACGTCGGGTATCGCGGAGATCACCGAGCGCGGGATCCGCACCGAGGACGGACAGATGCACGACGCGGACGTCATCGTCTACGGCACGGGGTTCGCGGTCGGCGACCGATTCGAGAACGAGCACATCGTGGGTCGTCGCGGGCTGACGATCCAGCGGGCCTGGCGCGACGGCATGGAGGCGTACCTCGGTGTCGCGGTCACGGGGTTCCCGAACTTCTTCCTCATGATGGGGCCGAACTCCGGAGGCGGCAATCAGTCGATCGTCTTCGTCATCGAGGCCCAGGCGCACTACATCACCCGATGCCTGGCGCTGATGAAGAACCGCGACGCGACGCGGATCGAGGTGCGGGCGGGCGCACAGCGCGAGTTCAACCGGGTGATCCACCGCAAACTCGCGGGCTCGGTGTGGAATTCGGGTGGTTGCGACAGCTGGTACCTCGATTCCACCGGCCACAACCGGGCGGCCTGGCCGGGTTCGAGCGCGTCGTACTGGCGGCGCCTGCGCACCCCCGACGACCGGCACTTCGAGCTGAGTTCGCTCGCCGAACGCGAGGACGACACCGAGTACCGGGGGCCGGGTGTGCTCACGTCCGGCGACCTGACCGTGGCCGTCGAGGTCTTCCTGAACGGTCACCTCGAACCGCTGGACGGCCTGTACCACTGGTACGGGCGTGTCGTCGGCGACGGCGTCGACGCGGCCAAGCAGCGCAACCGCACCCCGCTGTTCCTCACGATCGGCGACGGTCCCGAGGTGCCCGCCGCCCTCGCCGAGCGCGACCCGTGGGGCCACTACCGGATCGCCGGGGCCGGGACGCCCCCGTTTCCGCTGGCACCGGTCGACGTCGAGGTTCCCGTCTCCCGGGCCAAACTCGCGTCCGCGGAATAAGCTTGGAGGCGAGTCGGACTCGAGCGGGAAGGGTGCTGATGCGCGACGTGCTGGCAGACCTGATGGCGGTGTGGACCGCGGGTGGAACGGCGGGCGTCGGAACGGTGGTCCGCACGTTCCGCTCCGCACCGCGGCCGGCGGGGGCGTCGATGGTCGTGGCGCCCGACGGTAGCGCGTCCGGTTCGGTGTCGGGCGGGTGCGTCGAGGGGGCGGTCTACGAACTCGCCACCGACGTCGCGGCGACGGGAACGCCGGTGCTACAGCGGTACGGGATCAGCGACGAGAATGCGTTCGAGGTGGGTCTCACCTGCGGCGGAATCATCGACATCTTCGTCGAGCCCGTCTCGCGGGACAATTTTCCGGAACTCGATGAGATCGTCCGGGACATCGAGAACCACCGGCCGGTCGCGGTCGCCACCGTCGTGGCGCATCCCGACCCCGCCCGGGTGGGTCGCCGGCTGATCGTCCGGCCCGAGGACGTGAGCGGTGCCCTCGGCTCGGACCGCGCCGACTCCGCCGTCACCGACGACGCCCGGGGTCTCCTCGCGGCCGGCGGCAGCACGGTGCTGACGTACGGCACCGACGGTCAGCGCCGCGGCGAGGGAATGGAGGTGTTCGTCGCCAGCTATGCGCCGCGGCCGCGCATGCTCGTCTTCGGGGCCATCGACTTCGCCGCCGCGGTGGCCCGGCAGGGCGCCTTCATGGGTTACCGGGTGACGGTCTGCGACGCCCGGCCGGTGTTCGCGACGCACGCGCGGTTCCCGACCGCGGACGAGGTGGTGGTGGACTGGCCACACCGGTACCTGGCCGGCCAGGCCGAGGCCGGTGCCATCGACGGCCGGACCGTGATCTGCGTCCTCACCCACGACCCCAAATTCGACGTCCCCCTCCTCGAAACGGCGCTGCGCCTCCCGGACGTCGCGTTCATCGGTGCCATGGGATCACGCAGAACCGACCTGGACCGGCGCGAACGCCTGCGCGAGGCGGGTCTGACCGACGCCGAACTCGACCGGCTGTCCAGCCCCATCGGCCTGGACATCGGCGCCCGCACCCCGGAGGAGACGGCCGTGTCCATCGCCGCCGAGATCATCGCCTGCCGGTGGGGCGGCACGGGGCGCCCGCTGGCGGAGTCGAGCGGCCGGATCCACCACGAGGAACCGGTCGATTCCCTCGTCGAATAGGGCGGTTCACCGGGGTTGACGGACCACCGGTTCTTGCGCAGGCTGAAAGGATCCACATTTGTGAGGTAGGTCACAATGCAAGTACCAGGATCCTTCGAATACGAGCGTGCAACGGGCGTCGACGACGCGATCGCCCTGCTCGACCGACTGGGCGACGAAGCCCGCCTCGTGGCAGGCGGCCACAGCCTGCTCCCCATGATGAAACTTCGCCTCGCCAATCCCGAGTACCTCATCGACATCAACGACCTCGAGGGCGAACTCGGATACATCACGACCGAGCGGTCGAGGGTGCGGATCGGTGCGATGACCCGGCACCGCCGGCTCCTCGAATCGGACGAACTCGCGGTGGCGTTCCCACTCTTCCGCGACGCCGAGAAGGTGATCGCAGACCCGGTGGTCCGCAACCGCGGAACCATCGGCGGATCGCTGTGCCAGGCCGATCCGGCCGAGGACCTCACGACGGTCTGCGGTGTCCTCGATGCCACGTGCGTGGTGCAGGGACCCGGCGGACGCCGCGAAATTCCCATGTCCGAGTTCCTCGTCGGACCGTACGAGACGGCACTCGCACACAACGAGATGCTCATCGAGATCGTGATACCCGTCCACGGCCACAGCTCCAGCGCCTACGCCAAGGTCGAACGGCGAACCGGGGATTGGGCGGTCACCGCGGCCGGAGCAGCCGTCACCGTGGAGGGCGGCGAGATCGCCCGGGCCGCCGTCGGTCTGACCGCGGTCGACCCCGACCCGTCCGGACTCTCGGACATCGCCGACTACCTGACCGGACGCCCCCCGTCCGAGGAGGCGTTCGCTCAGGCCGGGCGGATGGCCGCGCAGGCCTGCTCGCCGGTGCGCGACGCCCGCGGCACCGTCGACTACAAACGTCATCTCGCATCCGAACTCACGATCCGCACACTCCGTACAGCGGTCGACCGGGTGCTCCGCAGCGACGTGGAGCACGAGCCGACCGGAGAAGAGGCATAGCCATGCAGGTGAACATGACCGTCAACGGTGAAGCAGTGACCGCCGAGGTGGAACCGCGCATGCTGCTCGTCCACTTCCTCCGCGACCAACTGGGCCTCACCGGGACCCACTGGGGCTGCGACACCAGCAACTGCGGCACGTGCGTCGTCACCGTCGACGGCGATCCGGTGAAGTCGTGCACGATGCTCGCCGCGATGGCCGGCGGGCACGACGTCCGCACGGTCGAGGGCCTCGAGCACGACGGCGAACTCGATCCCGTCCAGCAGGGCTTCATGCAGTGCCACGGACTGCAGTGCGGGTTCTGCACGCCCGGCATGATGATGACGGCGCGGGCCCTGCTCGACCGGGAGGAGAGCCCGGACGAGGCCACCATCCGGGAAGCGATCTCCGGGCAGATCTGCCGCTGCACCGGGTACACCACGATCGTGCGCTCGATCCAGTGGGCGGCCGACCACCGGGCCGGCGAAGCCGCCGAGCCCGAACCGGCGGGCGACTTCGACGCGGACGTCCAGGAAGACAAGACGCGGGGCGCCGAGGGCACGCCGAAGACAGTCGAAGAGCATGTGGGAAGTGCGTCATGACCACAGTCGAATCGCGTCCGCCCTCGGGCGACGCCGACGTCGTAGACAACGACAAGAAACCGTGCGGCCACGGTCGCATGCTCCGCAAGGAGGACCCTCGCTTCATCCGGGGGCTCGGAAATTACGTCGACGACATCACCCTCCCCGGCATGCTGCACCTGGCGATCCTGCGGTCGCCGGTTGCGCACGCGCGGATCGTGAGCATCGACACCACTGCGGCGCAGGAACTTCCGAAGGTGACGGCGGTGGTGACGGGTGCCGATCTCGCCGCGAAGAACCTCGCGTGGATGCCGACACTGTCCAACGACGTGCAGGCCGTGCTGGCCACCGACAAGGTGCGCTTCCAGGGTCAGGAGGTCGCGTTCGTCATCGCCGAGGACCGCTATTCGGCCCGGGACGCGCTGGAACTGATCGATGTCGAATACGACATGCTCGATCCCGTCGTCGACGCGCGCGCGGCGCTGGCACCCGATGCGCCGGTGATCCGCGACGACCTCGACGGCAAGACGGACAATCACTGTTTCGACTGGGAGACAGGCGATGCCGCCGCGACCGAGGCCGTGTTCGCGAAGGCGGACGTGGTGGTGAAACAGGAGATCGTCTACCCCCGCGTGCATCCGGCGCCGATGGAGACGTGCGGTGCGATCGCCGACATCGACCGGGTGTCCGGCAAGCTCACCCTGTACACCACCTCCCAGGCCCCGCACGCGCACCGGACGGTCTACGCCCTCGTCTCCGGGATCCCGGAGCACAAGATCCGGGTGGTGTCCCCGGACATCGGCGGCGGATTCGGCAACAAGGTGCCGATCTACCCGGGATACGTGTGCGCGATCGTCGCGTCGCTCGTGACGGGCAAACCGGTGAAGTGGATGGAGGATCGCAGCGAGAACCTGATGAGCACCGGGTTCGCCCGCGACTACATCATGGTCGGAGAGATCGCGGCCACTGCGGAGGGCAAGATGCTCGCGATCCGCACGAAGGTGCTGGCCGATCACGGGGCGTTCAACGGCACCGCGGCCCCGGTGAAATATCCGGCGGGCTTCTTCGGCGTCTTCACCGGCAGCTACGACATCGAGGCGGCGCACTGCGCGATGACGGCGGTCTACACGAACAAGGCGCCCGGCGGGGTGGCGTACGCCTGCTCGTTCCGCATCACCGAGGCCGTGTATCTCGTCGAACGGCTCGTCGACTGCCTGGCATTCGACCTGAAGATGGATCCGGCGGAACTGCGGCTGAAGAATCTGCTGAGGCCAGAGCAGTTCCCCTACACCAGCAAGACCGGGTGGGTGTACGACTCGGGCGACTACGAGACCACCATGCGCAAGGCCATGGACATGATCGGCTACGACCACCTGCGGGAGGAGCAGAAGGAACGCCGCGAGCGTGGTGAGCTGATGGGTATCGGCATGGCGTTCTTCACCGAAGCCGTCGGTGCCGGACCCCGGAA
Organism: Rhodococcus sp. T7; assembly: GCF_009872365.1. NCBI lineage: Bacteria > Bacillati > Actinomycetota > Actinomycetes > Mycobacteriales > Nocardiaceae > Rhodococcus > Rhodococcus sp. T7. The sequence goes on along the minus strand of NZ_WXYH01000033.1, from coordinate 111,532 downwards.
AGACATGGACATCCTGGGTCTGGGCATGGCCGACGGTTGTGAACTGCGGGTCCATCCCACGGGGAAGGCCGTCGTCCGGTTGTCGGTGCAGACCCAGGGGCAGGGCCACGAGACGACGTTCGCGCAGATCGTGGCGGAGGAACTCGGCATCCCGCCGGACGACATCGACGTGGTCCACGGCGACACCGACAACACACCGTTCGGGCTCGGCACGTACGGCAGCAGGTCGACGCCGGTGTCCGGGGCGGCGGCCGCGCTGGTCGCCCGCAAGGTGCGGGACAAGGCGAAGATCATCGCATCCGGGATGCTCGAGGCGTCGGTCGCCGATCTGGAGTGGGAGAAGGGCGAATTCCATGTGAAGGGCGACCCCTCGGCGAAGGTGACCATCCAGGACATCGCGATGCGGGCGCACGGCGCAGGCGACCTTCCGGAGGGCATCGAAGGCGGACTCGAGGCGCAGATCTGCTACAACCCCGAGAATCTGACGTACCCGTACGGCGCGTACTTCTGCGTCGTCGACGTCGATCCCGGCACCGCCGTGGTGAAGGTGCGGCGGTTCCTCGCCGTCGACGACTGCGGCACCCGCATCAACCCGATGATCATCGAGGGGCAGGTCCACGGCGGCATCGTCGACGGCATCGGGATGGCGCTGATGGAGATCATCGAATTCGACGAGGACGGCAACTGCCTCGGCGGGTCGCTGATGGACTACCTGATCCCCACCGCGCTCGAGGTCCCGAAACTCGAGACCGGCTTCACCGTCACCCCGTCGCCGCATCACCCGATCGGCGCCAAGGGCATCGGCGAATCGGCGACGGTCGGATCGCCCGCGGCCGTGGTGAACGCGGTGGTGGATGCGCTGGCCCCGTTCGGGGTGCGGCACGCCGACATGCCGCTCACCCCGTCCCGGGTGTGGGAGGCCATGCAGGGCCGCGCGACACCCCCGATCTGAGTGTCGCCCGGTCGGCTGCGAGGAGGCCCGATGGATCTGAAAGAGCGTGCGGCGCAACTGGTGCGCGACCGCAGGCCGTTCGTCCACGCGACGGTGGTGCGGGCGCAGCCGCCGACGTCCAGTCACACCGGCGACGAGGCGATCCTCCTGCAGGACGGGACGATCGAGGGTTTCGTCGGCGGGCAGTGCGCGCAGAACTCGGTGCGCACGGCCGCGCTGGGCGTGTTGGAGCGCAACGAGAGCGTGCTGCTGCGGGTCCTTCCCGACGGGGCCGTGCAGTTCCCGGAGACCCCGGGCGCGTCCGTCGTGGTGAATCCGTGCCTGTCCGGCGGCGCCATGGAGATCTTCCTGGAGCCGCAGGTGCCGCCGCCGCTCGTCAGGATCTGCGGCACCACCCCGATCGCGCAGTGTCTGGCGGGCATCGCGGAACTGTTGGGGTTCACCGTCGAGCACGACGACGCCGGACAGTTCTCCGGCACCACGGCCGTGGTGCTCGCCGGCCACGGCGGCCCCGAGGCGGAGGTCATCCGCGCGGCGCTCGACGCCGGCGTCGGGTACGTCGGGCTCGTCGCCAGCCGGACTCGCGGGGGAGCCATCCTCGACACCCTGGGGCTCACCGAGTCCGAGCGGGCGCGGGTGCACACCCCGGTCGGCCTCGACATCGGGGCGCGGACGTCGGCGGAGATCGCGGTGTCGATCGCGGCCGAGTTGGTGCAGCAGTTGCGGAGAGCGGGACTGCGGGCCCCGGAGGACGGTTCGGCCCGGCAGACGGCGGTGGAGGCGGTCGATCCGGTGTGCGGGATGCGCGTCGTCGTGGGACCCGACACCGTCCACCTGCGGCGCGACGGCCACGACTTCTGGTTCTGCGGGCCGGGGTGCCGCGCGTCGTTCGCGCCGGAGACGGGAGCGGTATGACGCAGGGGTTCGAGGATGTGGCGGACGTGGTCCGGCGGTTCGACGCCGAGGACTATCTCCTGGACCTCGGAACCGCGTCGGCCCTGTACCTCGGCGCGGTCCTGCGCCGTCCGCTGCTGCTCGAAGGCGAACCCGGAGTCGGCAAGACCACCGCGGCGAAGGCCCTGGCGACCGTTCTCGGTGCGCCCCTGATCCGGTTGCAGTGCTACGAAGGCCTCACCGCGAACGAGGCGCTCTACGACTGGAACTACCAGCGACAGCTGCTCACCATCCGGCTGGCCGAATCGCGGGGCGACGGACTGACCGAGGACGACCTGTTCACCGAGGAATTCCTGCTGGAACGTCCGATCCTGCACTGTGTGAGATATCGGGGACCGACCCCGCCCGTGCTGCTGATCGACGAAATCGACCGAGCCGACGACGAATTCGAGGCTCTGCTCCTCGAATTCCTGGGGGAGGCGTCGGTGACCGTTCCGGAACTGGGAACGTTCACGGCCGAACATCATCCCGTCGTCGTGCTGACGTCCAACCGGAGCCGCGACCTCCACGACGCGCTGCGCCGCCGGTGCCTGTACCACTGGATCGACTACCCGGAGCCGGCGCGGGCGGCCGCGATCGTGCGTCGCACGGTGACCGTGGCGTCCGAACTCCTCATCGAGCACGCCACCCGATTCGTCGGCCGTGCCCGCGACCTCGATCTCGACAAGCCCCCGGGAATCGCGGAGACGATCGACTGGGTGTCCGCGCTCGCGGCGCTGGGTGTGGCCGATCTGGTGCGCGAAGACGCGATCTCGAGCCTGAGTGCACTCGCGAAGACCCCGGACGATCGCACAATGGTTCAGGACGCATTCGTCGATTACGCGCGCGGCCTGGCCACCGGATGAGAGGTTTCCGTCATGAAGATCGCCAACGAGTTCACCGTCAGCGCCCCGATCGAGCAGGCGTGGGAGGTGCTCAGCGACCTCGAGGAGGTTGCCCCGCTGCTGCCCGGCGCGCAGATGACCGGGCGGGAGGGCGACGACTACCTGGGGAAGGTGAAGGTCAAGGTCGGCCCGGTGACGAGTGAATTCAAGGGTAAGGCCACCTTCGTCGAACGCGACGAGAAGGAGCACCGCGCCGTGATCGACGCCCGCGGCCGGGACTCGCGCGGTTCGGGCAACGCGTCCGCGACGATCACCGCCCAGTTGCACGAGGCGGGCGACGGCACCCGCGTCACCGTCGACACCGACATGAAGATCGTCGGCAAACTGGCGCAGTTCGGCAGCGGGATGATCCAGCAGGTATCGGAGAAACTCATGGGGCAGTTCGCGGAATCGCTGGAAGCAAGACTCTCCGGAGGGCCGGCCGATCAGCCCGCGGCAGAACCCGAAACAGCCGGTACCGCCACCGACTCCGCCGCCACCACGACGCTGTCCGTGGCACGGCCCGCCGCCGAACCGGCGCCGCTGGACCTGCTGGCGCTGTCCGGTGCGGGTGCGTGGAAACGCTACGCCCCGATCCTCGCTGCCGTCCTCGCGGGAATCGTGGTCGTTCTCGTGGTGGGCCGCCGCAGGCGATGACCGCGTCGGGCATCCTGCGGGGTGTCGATCTTGCGGCGTTCGCCGTGGCGCTCGTCGCCCGGTTGCGGGCCCGCGGCGTCGTCGTCTCGGCGAGCGGTCCCGCGGTGTTCGTGCAGGCGCTTCACCTGTCGCCGCCGAGTTCACGTTCGCGGCTGTACTGGTCGGCGCGTCTGACGCTCGTCAACCGCGTCGACGACCTCGCATCGTTCGACGCGGTGTTCTCCGCGGTCTTCGAGGACGCGTTGCTGTCGGTCGACCCGCATGCGCGGCGCACCGCGGCCGGGCGGGAGTCGGCCCTCGCCGCCGTCCGCGACGGCCGCGACCGGCCCGGCGACGCGCAGGACGTCGAGGGCGTGCCGTGGATGACCCGACCACTGATGACCGGCGGCATCGACAACGCCGAGGACAGCCTGCACGACACGCTCACCGCCGTGCCGGACACACTGCCCAGCAGGCTCGTCGCCCGCGCCGACGAACCCTTCGCCCGATTCGACGCCGGCGACCTCCGGCTCCTCGGAGCCTGGCTGGAACAGGCCACCGCGGTGTGGCCGTCCCGCCGCACCCGCCGTCGCGAAGTGCATCGCCGCGGCAGGCGTATCGACCTGCGGGCCACCATGAACCGGTCGAGGGCCACAGGCTGGGAGCCGGTCGTGCTCGCGCGGAGCCGCGCCCGGAACCGTCCGCGCCGCATCGTCATGCTGTGCGACGTGAGCCGGTCGATGCAGCCGTACGCCGCGATCTACCTCCACCTGATGCGGGCGGCGGTGCAACGGCAGACTGCCGGCAGGCCGGAGGTGTTCGCGTTCTCCACGTCGCTGACGAGGCTCACCCCCGTGCTCGCCCACCGCAGCGCCGAGACCGCGGTCCGCAGGGCGAACGAGAAGGTGGTCGACAGATTCGGGGGCACCCACATCGCGGGCAGCGTCAGTGAACTGCTCGCGTCCCCGCACGGCAACGCCCTGCGCGGCGCACTCGTGGTCATCGCGTCCGACGGCTGGGACAGTGACGACCCGGAACGCCTGGCACACGCCCTCACCCGGGTGCGTCGTCGCGCCCATCGTCTGGTGTGGCTCAACCCCCGCGCCGGTGACCCCGGCTTCCGGCCGCTCGCCGGTTCGATGGCGGCCGCGCTGCCGTTCTGCGACGCCTTCCTCCCCGCGCACTCGCTGTCCGCGCTGCGCGACGTGCTGGACGTGATCGGCCGGCTGGGCTGACCGGGTGGCCCGACTCCACCCCCAGGGTGCCTGGTAGTCGTGGCGTCCGTCCCGGATGCTCGAACGACGGTGCTGCACACCGTGCTTCAGCTCACAGGAGGAACAATGTCGACTACCAGAACTTCCGCCAGGATCGTGGCGGCCATCGGGGCGATCCTCGCGGCCCTGTCGATCTCGTTGGTGGGAACCGCCGAGATCGCCGGCGCCAGACCCTGTCAGAACGATTGTCACGCACCCGTTCCCAAACCTCCGGTCGACGGCTGCCAACTCTGCAATCCCAACCCCCCACCGCCTCCGCCGCCACCACCCCCGCCGTCACGGTAGGGGAAGAGCTCGGCCTGCGGGACACGCGCCTCGCCCGCACGGTCGGGGCGCGTGTCGCGTTGCCGTCGCACGGCGAGTCGTTGCTCCGCGGGGTCGGATGACAGATGATCGATCGGGGGCCGATCGCGTGTCGTACCGACCAGAAGAGGCGAATGCCGTGGCCAGGCTCAGTTCACTGAATGTCGGGATGCCGCGGGACGTGTCCTGGCGGGGCCGGACGGTCCACACCGGCGTGTGGAAGCGCCCCGTCAACGGGCCGCGGATGGTCCGGAAACTCAACATCGACGGTGACGGCCAGGGCGACCTCGGCGGACACGGTGGTGAGATCCGCGCCGTGCTCGTCTATCAGACCGAGTCCTACCGCCACTGGCGCGAATACCTCCGCCGCGGGGATCTCGAACCCGGACATTTCGGGGAGAACTTCACCGTCGACGGTCTACCCGACGACGAGGTCTGCATCGGTGATCGCTACCGGATCGGAACCGCGGTCTTCGAGGTCACCCAGCCCCGCGTGACGTGCTACCGGGTGGGCATGCGCATGAACGAACCGCAGATGGCGGCACTGCTCGTGTCCCACCGCAGGCCCGGCTTCTACCTCCGGGTGATCGAGGAAGGGGAGGTCGAGGCCGGGCAGGACATCGTGAAGGTCGCGGCAGGCCCGGAAGCGGTGCCCGTCGCGGAGATCGACGCGCTCCTGTATCTGCCCGGCCACCCGCGCGACGCACTGGAGAGGGCGTTGCGGATCCCGGCGCTGAGCCCCGGCTGGAAGGAGTCGCTGCAGAACATTCTGGACCGAGCCGATTCGGGTGCCGGCGGAAACGTCGGGCTGACGAAGACCGCAGGCAGCCCGCCGCCCGCGTGGCCCGGCTTCCGCTCGCTCACGGTGACCGGGATTCACGAGGAGAGCCGCCGCGTCCTGTCGCTGTCGTTGGCCGCACCCGACGGCTCGGCGTTGCCGTCCTGGCAGGCGGGGCAGTCGATCACACTGCGCCTGCACCCCGACGACGTGCAGGGCCCGGTGATCCGCAGCTACTCGCTGTCCAATCGCCCCGGCGCCGCCGACTACCGGATCAGTGTCAAACGGGAACCGCACGGTGTGGCAGGCCGATACGTCCATTCCCGTGTGCGCCTCGGTGACACCCTCGAGGTGGCGGCCCCGCGAGGGACGTTCTTCCTGGACGGCGAGGCGCGACCGGTGGTGCTCGTCTCCGCGGGTGTGGGGGTGACACCCCTGTTGTCGATGTTGTACGCACTCGTGGACGCGGGGTCGTCGCGGCAGGTGTGGTGGGTCCACGGTGCCCGTGACGGATCCGAGCATCCCTTCGCCGAGGAGAGCCGTGATCTCCTGGACCGGTTGCCGGGCAGTCGTACACACATCGCCTACAGCAGGCCTGCCGAAACCGACAACAGGGGCGCCGACTACACCACCGCGGGCCGGCTCACGGGGGAGTTGATTGCGAGTCTCGGTCTGCCCGCCGACGCGGAGGCCTATCTGTGCGGGCCCGCGTCGTTCATGGCCGATCTCGGGTCCGCGCTCGCCGCCGACGGACTCGACCCCGCGCGGATTCACGTCGAAACGTTCGGTGCGGAAGGAGCTCTCAATCCCGGTGTGGTTCACGCTTCTTCGCGGGCGCCCCATCCGCCGTCCGGACCGCCGGGCGCAGGCCCCTCCGTCTCGTTCGCGCGCAGCGGGCTCACCGTGCCGTGGGACGCCGGTCGCGGAACTCTCCTCGACTTCGCCGAGGCGTGTGACGTGCCGACACGCTGGTCCTGTCGCACCGGCGTCTGCCACACCTGTGAAACGGCGCTGCTGTCCGGGGCCGTCGACTACGACCCGGAACCCATCGAACCGCCGGCGGACGGGAACACCCTCATCTGCTGCACCACTCCGTCAGAGGACGTAGTTCTGGACCTCTAGCGGTTCTGGACCTGTAGCGCCGACTAGTCCTCCGCGCCACCGGGATCCGGCTCGCCCTCGGCCTCGTCGCGGTCCGCCCACTCCAGCAGCGGCTCGAGTGAGAACACGGCGTCGTCGATTCCCGCGTGCAGATCACCGAGTGTCGCGAACCGCTTTGGGACGGTGGCGATCGTGAACTCGTGCGGGTCCACGTCGTCGATCTCGTCCCACGTCACCGGGGTCGACACCGTCGCGTCGGGCACACCCCGCACCGAATACGCACTGGCGATGGTGTGGTCGCGGGCGTTCTGGTTGTAGTCGACGAACAACTTGCGCGGATCCCGGTCCTTCCGCCACCATGTGGTGGTCACGTCCTTCGGCGCCCTGCGCTCCACCTCGCGCGCGAAGGCCAGCGCGGCCCGCCGGACGTCGCCGAATCCCCAGTCGGGCCGGATCCGGACGTAGACGTGCATGCCGCTGCCGCCGGACGTCTTCGGCCACCCCGTCGCACCCAGTTCGTCGAGCACCTCGTGCACCACCCCGGCGACGCGCCGCACCGTGTCGAACCCGCATTCGGGCATCGGGTCGAGATCGATCCGCCACTCGTCGGGACGTTCGACGTCCGCGCGGCGCGAGTTCCACGGATGGAACTCGACCGTGGACATCTGCACCGCCCAGATCACGTCCGCCGGGTGCGTCACGCACAGTTCGTCGGCGTGGCGGTTGTACCGCGGAAACGTCACGCGCACCGTCTGCACCCAGTCCGGCGCACCGTGCGGCAACCGCTTCTGGTGCACCTTCTCGCCGCTCAGACCGTCCGGGAAGCGGTGCATCATGCACGGCCGTTCGCGCAATGCGCGCACGATGCCGTCGCCGACGCTCAGGTAGTAGTTCGCGAGGTCCAGTTTCGTGGCGCCCGTGGCGGGGAAATAGACGCGCTCCGGGTGCGAGATCCGCACGGTCCGGTCGCCGACCTCCAGTTCGACAGCGGGTGACTTGTCCTTACCGGTCGCCATGCAGTCAACCTAACCCGCGGCTGATCGGGCCCGCGCGGTTTCGCGGCCATCCTCGTCACTCTGTTTGCACAGCGATTTGCCAGACGCGGGCGCAATTGCGCGGGAATCCGGCAAATCCGTGTGCAACTGTGGGCACGGGGTCAGAAGCCCGGGGCCCGGCCGCCGTTCCACAGTTGTTCGGTGACGTCGTGGAAGCAGACCAGGGTCACCGGGTCGTCCTGCCGGCGGAGGATGGGCCTGCTGACGAGTGCGCGGACCCGCGACCCGTCCTGATGTGCGAGGTCGACAGGGGTGGTCGCCGACTCGCGGAGGTGTTCGACCGCCGCGGCGCCAGTCGACGCCTCGTCCCAGTCGAGGAGTTCGGACACCGGACGTCCGCGCAGTGACGCGACGGGGTGCCCCAGCATCCTCTCGAAAGCACTGTTCACGTGGACGACCGTGCCGTCGTCCTCGACCGCCAGGACGGGAACCGGCAGGCGCTCGAGCAGGACGAGGGCAGGTAGCTGCTCGAGGTAGCCCAATGGGGTTTCCGGGATCGGGCGACGTCTCTCCTCATGATCTGCCTCTGCGCTCACAGCCCTATACTCTCACCGATTCCGACCGCCCGTCCCGTTGTCGCCGCAGACGGCGATTCAAAGGCGCGATTCAGCGGTATGCGGACTCGATCATCGGTTCCGTCGCGAGGACCCGGCCGTCGCCGCCGACGATGGTCAGGGCGGACGGGGTGAGCCGGTATTCGGTGCCGCCGTCGCCGGTGGCGACGAAGCCGTCACCGCTGGGGCTCGGGTCGTCGACGGAGATCGCGGCGCCGTCGCTGATACGCACGCCCTGGTAGTAGTAGCGTCCCACTCCCGTTTCGCAGACCACGACCAGAGACTTCGTGGTGCGACCGATGAACACGGCAGGGTTGGTGTAGTTGCATCGTGCATCGGACGGGGGCAGGAAGCCCTGCCGGTCGGCGCCCGACACCTCGCCGACGATCGGCGGCGGGGGAGCCGTGGTCGTTCTCGTCGTCGTTCTGGGCGGAGTCACGGCGGGCGGGACCGTCGCCGGCGCCGCCCTCGTGGTCGCGACGGGGACGTCCTCCGTGACAGGAGTGCGCACCTGACTGTTTCCGGCCGCGGCGACCGCGGGGGTGTCCGGGTTGTTCCGGTCCAGCACGAGCCATCCGACCACCCCGGCGAGTGCCAGCAACGCGATCACCAGCACGGTCACCGTCACCGGGACGGCCACCGAGCGCCGCGCCACCGAGCGCCGCGCAGGCGGGGTGGCGTAGGGAGCGGGCGGGTAGTAGGGCGGAGGCGGGGCGGGCGGACCGCTGTGGAACGCGGTCGGCGGGTAGACGGGTGGACGCCCGCGGTCGTCGACCCGCGTCGGCTCGGACCGCGGGACCGGCGACGGTTCCGGGCGGGTCGCGATGTCGGTTTCGGTCTTCCGCTCCCGAGCGGTCAGCGCGGAGCGGGCTGCCGCCGCGAAGTCGCCTGCCGTCCGGTACCGATCGCGGGGGTCCTTGGCCAGACCCCGGGCGATCACCTCGTCGAACGTGGCGGGCACGTCGGTCCGGATCGAGCTGGGGCTGGGCACGGGTGTGGTGAGATGCGCGCGGATCGCGCTGCTGATGCTGTTGGACGGGAACGGGATGGATCCCGTGAGGCATTCGTAGAGGACGCACGCCAGCGAGTAGACGTCCGCGCGGGCATCGACCGGCGCGTTGTCGAACCGCTCGGGCGCCATGTACGCGTAGGAGCCGACGGCGCTGCCGAGGGTCGTCAGCCGGAGGTCGGAACTCGAGTGCGCGATACCGAAGTCGACGAGGTACGCAAATTCACCGGCCGTGACGAGGATGTTCTCCGGCTTGACGTCGCGGTGGATGAGTCCGTCGGCGTGCGCGGCGTCGAGCGCCGCCGCGATCTGGTCGACGACCGCGACTGCGTGTGCGGGACCCATCGGGCCGCGCGACCGGAGCAGCGCCCGCAGATCCTGCCCGACGACCAGTCGCATGTCGATGTAGAGCACACCGTCGATCTCGCCCCAATCGTGGATGGGGATGACGTGCGGCTCCTGCAGCCGGGCGGCGGCATGCGATTCGCGGCGGAACCGCTGCTGGTACGTGGGGTCTTTCGCGAGGTCGACGTCGAGGATCTTGAGTGCGACGGTGCGATCCTTGGTGGTGTCGTACGCCTCGTACACCTCACCCATTCCGCCTCGGCCGAGCAGAGCCCGGAGATGGTAGTGCCCGAACTGCGTGCCGACCCGTGTACCTGCCGCCATTCGTGTTCCGTTCATGCCGAGTGTCGTTGAGTGCATTCTGCATGAGTGTCCGGGTTACCCCGGCGGATCAGTATGTGATGGCGGTGGTGGCCGTGTCGTCGTCGAGGTCGTCGGGGTGGGCGCCGCCTGGATGTCCGGTGTTGATGAGGACGAAGGCCACGGCGGCGGCGAGGACGAGGATGCCGCACGCCCACCAGAGGCCGGTCGAGAAGCCGTGGACCATGCTCTCCAGTTTCAGGAGCTGACCGGCCGCGGGGGTGGTGACTTCGGCTGCGTGGGCGGTGATATATGCGGCGGTGGCGCTGGTGGCGATGGTGTTGAGCAGGGCGGTGCCGATTGCGCCGCCGACCTGCTGCGAGGTGTTGACCATCGCGGAGGCGACGCCGGCATCGCGCGGGGCCACTCCGTGGGTGGCCAGGCTCATCGCGGGCATGAACGCGGTACCCATGCCGAGGCCCATCAGGAACAGGCCGGGCAGGACTACCGCTGCGTAGGGGCTGTCGACTGTCATTCGGGTCAGGATGACCAGTCCGGTGGCGGCGACCAGAAAGCCGGGAGTCATCAGCAGCCGCGGCGCGACTCTGGTGGTGAGGCGGGCACCGATCTGCGTCGATCCGATCATCATCCCGACCACCATCGGCAGGAACGCGACACCGGCGACGACGGGGCTGTAGGCGAGCACCACCTGCAGGTAGAACGTCAGAAAAAGGAACGTGCCGAACATGCCGATCACGGCGAGCGCCAACGACAAGTACGACCCGCCCCGGTTGCGGTCGAGCACCACGCGCAGCGGCAGCAGTGGCGCGGCTACCCGGGTTTGCACCACCACGAATGCGGTCAGCAGTACGACGGCCGCGATCAGAACCGCGATGGTCACGCTGTCACCCCAGCCGTCGGTGGCGGCGTGGCTGAACCCGTACACCACGGCCGCGAGTCCCGAACTCGCCAGTAGTGCGCCGGGGATGTCGAGGTGGGCCGGGTTGCGTCCGCCGGCGGGTTCGCGGATCTCCCACACGGCGCCGGCGACCGCGGCGAGGGCGAAGAAGATGTTGATGAACAGCGTCCACCGCCAGTTCAGGTATTCGGTGAGGATGCCGCCGAGGATCAGCCCGATCGCGGCGCCGCCGCCGGAGATGGCGCCGTAGATGCCGAATGCCTTGGCGCGTTCCTTGCCCTGCGTGAATGTCACCGTCAGCAGCGATAGCGCTGCCGGGGCGAGCAATGCGCCGAACGCGCCCTGCAGAGCGCGGGCGCCGATCAGCATCTCGGTGTTGACGGCGGCGCCGCCGAGCGCCGATGCCGCGGCGAACCCGATCAGCCCGACGATGAAGGCGCGTCGGCGGCCCCACATGTCGGAGATCCGGCCGCCGAGTAGCAGGAGCCCACCGAAGGCCAGGGCATAGGCGGTGATCACCCATTGCCGGTTGGCGTCGGAGAAGCCGAGGTCGGCCTGCGCGTGCGGGAGCGCGATGTTGACCACAGTGCCGTCCAGCACCACCATCAGCTGTGCCAGGCAGATGAAGATCAGTGCCTTCCAGCGGCGCGGATCGGGTTCCTGATCGGTGTTCGTCATGTGCTCACCTCACGGTAGAAGCGGGTGGAAGCAGGTCGGGGCGCATCAATTGGTGCAGTCGGGCGGCGCACGGCTGTCGGCGCCCGAAATGGCAAGGCGGGCGGAGCAATACCTGACGGACGCTCGCGTTCTCTATTTTGAGAGGCTAGTCTTCGCCCGGTAGGGGACGCAAGCGTTCACTCGATGCCCTCACCGTCACAGGAGGGTCGGAAGGATCGGATGCGACATGGCCGTCTCGACGAGCAGCAGCGAACCTCTCACCGCGCCGCCGCAGCGAAAGCGCGGTGCCGCACTGCACGACGCGATCTTGGCGGGCGCATTCGCGGAGTTGTCCCAGGTCGGGTATCGCGCGTTCTCGATCGAGTCCGTCGCCGCCCGCGCGGGCACCGGCAAGGCCAGCATTTACCGGCGTTGGCGCACCAAGCAGGAACTCGTGCTCGACGCGCTGAGCGCGCTGCTGCCGACGCCGGCGCAGAGTGGGATCGATCCCGTCCTCGATGAGTCGACGACCACCGGTGATGCGCTGCGGCAGGTGGCCCGGGCGATCGCTCGGACCCTCGACAGCCCGGCGGGCCAGGCGATGCGTGCGGTGAAATGCGAGTCGGTGACAGACCCCCAACTCGCTTGCGCCATCGAGGAACGTTTTCAGGCGCCCGGGCGTGCGGGGCTGCTCGCGCTGCTGCGCCGCGGCGTCGATCGGGGCGAAGTGCGCCCCGAGGCGGTCACCCCGCTCGTCGCCGGTGTGCTCCCCGCCCTCCTGGCTCATCGCATCCTGTTGCAGCGTGAACCGGTCACCGAAAGCGACCTCGTCGACATCATCGACACCGTCATCATCCCGCTCGTCGCCGCACCCTGAAGCTGGACGACATCAAACCGCAGAGCGCGCAACCCCTCGAAGCCGGAAACAGCACGATACACGCAGCGTCGGACGCGTGGATCGTCGAAAATCCGTTGCCCGCCGCTGCCGCGGTCCGTAGTGTCACGAGGCTTTGTCCACCCGTCGACTGAAGGAGTTCTTTTCGTCATGGAACCCGTCACCGAACACGACATCAGGTCGTCGTTCATCAATTGCTCCAAGGGCGACGCCAAGCGCCTGCCCGTCCCTCGTGACCTGGACGATCGGCCGTGGGAGGATCTCGACTTCCTCGGCTGGAGCGACCTGTCGTTTCCCGGTCGCTGTTATGTCGTCGTACCGCGGGAGGGTCGTCTGGTCGGCGTCGCGCTGCGCTACGAGACGGGCGGGTACCGCCGCGCGCAGATGTGCACGGTCTGCATGACCACCCATGCCAGTGGCGGCGTCTCGCTGATGACCGCGCGTAAGTCGGGGGAGTCCGGACGTCGGGGCAACTCGATCGGCACGTACATGTGCGCCGATCTCGCGTGCTCGCTGTACGCGCGCCGGAAGAAGTCGCCTGCGCTGGGCAGGCAGTACCGCGAGGATCTCGAACCGGAGGAGAGGATCGCGCGGGTTCGCGACAACCTCGACGCCTTCATCTCGCGCGTCTACGGCTGATCGAACCCCGACACACCAATCTGCAGCCCGGTGGCTGCCGACGAGAATGAGAGGTAGATGCCATGCGCCGACATTCGAGAATCCACTCGCCGACGCACCCCGAGTTCGGAGACTCCGCAACGGAACCCGGGGTGTGTGGGAGTCCTCTCCGGTCGAGGCGGCCCGGATGTGACCGGACCGCGTCGTCCCGAGAGGATCCCGCTACGCTCGCCGGCGCCGAGAACTGAAGTGGGCGAATGCTTTCGCCATGATCGGGGTGGTGACGAGCATGATGACCAGGCGCAGCACCTGAGCGGCCGCGACGAACGTGACGTTGGAGGAGGTGGAGGCCGACACGGCCAGCACCGCCGCCAGACCGCCGGGGGTAGTGGCGAGGTAGGCCTCGAGGAGGCTCGCACCCGTGAGGTGGGAGAGGAGGACGCCCAGGCCGGCGCAGGCCGCCCCGACCAGGAGCGTGAGCAGCGCGGCGTACGGCAGGATCCGCCCGATCGCCCGCAGGCTCGCCCGGTCGAATGCGAGCCCGGCCTGCCAGCCGATGAGGATCAACGCGGCGGTCATCAGCATCGGCGGCACCGAGACCGCGTCGCTCCAGCCCCCGAGTTCGAATCCGGCGCTCACCGCCAGCGGCCCCAGCGTCGCGGGTGCGGGCAGTCGCACAAATGACGCCACGGCGGTGCCGCCCACGATGAACAGTGCCAGGAACGGTAGTGCCACATACCATTCGGCGGCGCCGCCGCCGTCGGTGGCCGTCACCGTTCCCGCGCCGGTGTCCGCGCGGAAGCCGAACGTGACGATCATCGGCATCGACACCACGACGAGCGCCACCCTCAGGTATTGCACCACCGCCACGACGCGGTCGTCGCCGCCGAGTTCGCGGGCCATGGCGACGAGTCCGGTGGCGCCGCCCGCTGTCATGGAGAGGGATCCGGTCACCGCGTCCACGTCACGATGCAGCGCGAGGAGGGCGCCGGCGGCCACGCTGATCACCAGGGTCGCGGCCGCGATCGAGACCACCGGCACCCACAGCGAGCCCAGGGCGGCGATCGTCTCCCGGTGCACCATCAGCCCGACCGCGCTGGCCAGCACGCCCTGCGCAAGCTTGCCCAGCGGGCTCGGCACGCGGGACGGACCCCATCCGGTGACGGCCAGGGCCGCCGCGACTATCAGGGCCGCGAAGAGGCCGGCCGCGGTGAGTCCGATGCTCTCGCCGAGCGCCCAGCCTCCTGCCGAGAGTGCGATCAGTGCGACCCAGCGGAGTCCGCGACGACGCGGTTCGGATGCGCGCGTCGGCACGGTCAGTTCGGGGGTCTGCACGTCGTTCACGGGTGGGCGCCTACTTCGGGTGCGGTCGAGATTCAATGGTGTGCATCAATGTATACCTTAGCGCACACCGTTGCGAACGTTAGGATGTATGCATGGCGGGCGAGAGCAAGAGTGAGCAGGTATACGGGCAGCTCAGGGCGGACATCCTGAACGGGGTTCTGTCTCCGGGGCAATCGCTGAGCGCTCTCGACGTCGGCTCGCGGTACTCGGCCTCCCGTACCCCCGTCCGGCAGGCCTTCCTTCGGCTCGAGGCGGAAGGACTGGTCTCGCTCGTCGACCGGCAGGGCGCACGGGTCGCTCCCATCTCGATCAAGAGCGTCCGCGACCTCTTCGAACTGCGCATCCTGCTCGAGGCGGCCGCGGCGCGGATGGTCGCCGAGGCTGTCTCACGCGACGGTGTGGCACGGCAGCAGTTCGAAGAGGTGGCGGAAGCGCTCGGGGCCATCGCCGAGGAGGCGCCGTCCGACTCCCGGCATGATCGCTTCTACGCCCTCACGGAAACCTACGACCAGGCGGTCATCGCGCACACTCGGAACGCACAACTCGCCCGCTCGATCGCCGAACTCCGGCCGCACACCGAGCGACTGCGCAACATCGCCCACTCCCGCCCCGACCGCCTGGACGTCTCGTTGGCGGAGCACCTGGCGATGTGCCGTGCGATCCTCGCGGGCGACGGACCGGCCGCCGCTGCGGCGTGCGCCGAGCACCTCACCCAGACGCAGAAGACCATCCTCGACGCCGTCGTCGACCCGCACGGATCGGCCGTCGCCATCGACCTGGTCACCGCGTAGCCGGCGCGGTCCAGCCGGGTCTATTGAACCGGTCTAGTTCGGGCTACCATGGGTTGCCGCGCGCATTCCGCGCACGAGCCGAACCGCCACCGTGGTTCCGCATTCGGGTCGGATACGCTGTGGTGTCTCGTGGTCCGGCGAGGGTGAAGGGGCTGAGTATGCAACGCGACGACGACGCTCGGAGTGACGGCCCCGTGCAGGCCGCGAAGCGCGCCGTCACGATGCAGGATATCGCCGACCGCGTGGGTGTGTCGAAGGCCCTGGTGTCCATGGTCTTCCGCCGTGTCGCCGGCCCGAGCGCCGAGACCCGCAAACGCGTCCTCGAGGTGGCGGACGAGCTGGGTTACCGGCCCAACCGCACGGCCGCGTTGATGTCGCTGCGGCGTACGCATCTCGTCGGCGTGATGGCCGACATCCGCAGCAGTTTCCACGCCGAGATGGTCGAATACCTCGTCGCCGCCGCGGACGAACACGGGTACGAGGTGGTGCTGGGTGCGGTCACCCCGACCCACGGGGAAGGGAAGGTCGTCGAGACGCTGCTCGACTTCCGGTGCGAGGCCCTGATCCTGCTCGGCACCGAACTCGGCACCGGCGTGCTCGACGCACTCGCCGAGCGGGTTCCGGTGGTCGTGGTGGGGCGCCGGGTCGGCGGCAACGTCGACGTGGTGCGGACCGCCGACGGCAAGGGCATCGGGACCGTCGTCGACCACGTGGTGGGGCTCGGGCATCGCCGGATCGCGCACCTCAGCGGCGGTGACGGCACGATCGCGGCCGACCGGCGATCCGGGTACACGCGCGCGATGCGGCGGCACGGACTCGACGCCGACGTCGTGGACGGCGACTTCACCGACGGTGCAGGTACCGAGGCGGCGCGGGCCCTGCTGGCGCGGCCGCAACTGCCGACCGCGGTGATCGCCGCCAACGACCGCAGCGCCATCGGGCTCATCACCGAACTGCGGCGGGTGGGTCTGCGGATTCCCGAGGACGTCTCGGTGTCGGGCTACGACGACAGCACCCTGGCGCAACTCGCGCACCTCGACCTGACGTCGGTCAATCAACAACCGCGGGAGCAGGCCGCGAAGGCGGTCGACGCGGTCATCGAACGCCTCGACCAGGGGCGCACCGAGTCCGCCTCGATCGTGCTGCGGCCCCAGCTGGTCGTGCGCCGGACCACCGGTCCGGTGTCGGCGTCGGTGGCGGGGCCGCGGTCCGGCGTGTCCTGATCCGGACCGCTCACTCACGCAAGACTTTTCGTCGTTCACCGACCCGCGGCTGCATGCCTGCGGTCTGCCGTGACGGCCTCTCGACGTGTGCATTCGTGCGTCGCTCCGCGTAGGGCTTGACACCGCGGCGTGACTCAGCTCATAGTAGTCGAACTAGACCGGTCAAATAGACCGAACTAGCCGGAGTTTTTCCGCACACGCTCGGGCACCCCCGAACCGGACACCCCGCTCGTTCATCACCCTCTCGAAAGGCTTCACTCATGACCTCCAACTCGATCGGTGTCGCCGTCATCGGCGGCGGCATGGCCGGACGAGCGCACGCCGCCGGGTACCGGACCGCGTCGACGCTGTTCGGCACCGACCGTCCCGACGTGCGGTTGGTCGCCGTCGCCGACACCAACGAGGCCGTTGCCGACGACACCGCCAAGCGGTACGGCTACGAGCGGGCCGAGTACAGCTGGCAGGCGATCGCCGAATCCCCGGACATCGACGCGGTGAGTGTCGTCGTCGCCAACCAGTTGCACCGGGAGATCGTCGAAGGCCTCCTCGCCGCCGGGAAGCACGTGCTGTGCGAGAAGCCGCTGGCCGGGTCGATCGCGGACGCCGAGTCGATGGTCGCCGCGGCGGCGGACGCCGACACGATCGCGACCGTCGGCTACACCTACCGCCGCTCACCCGCGATCCAGGCGATCCGGGACGAACTCGCGACCGGGCGTCTCGGCGAGATCATCCACTTCAACGGGCACTACTGGTGCGACTACGGCCTCGACCCCGCCTCGCCGATCACCTGGCGGCACCGCGGCGGCCCCGGCACCGGCGCGCTCGCGGACGTCGGCAGCCACCTGCTCGACATGGCCGAGTTCGTGTGCGGCCCCATCGTCGAGATCAGCGGCGCGACCTTCGCCACGGTGATCACGGAGCGTCCCGTGCCTGCCGGAGTCACGTACGGTCACACCAAGGCCGAGACCACCGGGGAGATGGCTCCCGTCGAGAACGAGGACCTCGCGACGTTCACCGCGCGCTTCCAGAACGGCGCGGTCGGCACGTTCTCCGCTTCCCGTGTCGCGCACCAGCTTCCGGACGGACTCGGATTCGAGTTGTTCGGGACGTCCGGCTCCGCCGCCTTCGATCTGGCTCGCGCCGCGGAATTCACGGTGTCCAGCGAGGGCATCGACTCCACCGTCAACGGGCAGCGACGGGTGATCGTCGGACCGCAGCACCCGTACATCCAGGGCGGCCTGCCGATGGATGCGGGCGGCGTCGGACACGGCAAGGCCGAGTTCTTCGCCTACCAGGCCCGCGCTTTCCTCGACCAGATCGCCGGCATCGGCAACCTCGGACCGCTGCCGACGTTCGCCCACGCCCTGCGCGGCATGCAGATCGTCACCGCCGTCGCCGAGTCCGCCCGCTCCCACGGGGCAGCCGTCAAGATCGGCTGACCCGGCCCCTCGCCCGACCCACACTCTTCTCACCAGTAAGGACCACTCATGAAGCTCGGTGTCTACACCGCCGTCCTGCACGACCGCAGCCTGCGCGAGGCCCTGGAGACCATCGCGTCCCTCGGGCTCGAGGGCGCGGAGATCAACGCGGGCGGATTCCTGCCCACCCCGCACCTGCCCGTCGAGGAACTCCTTTCCGGCGAGGTGTCGTCGCAGGAGTACCTGAAGGTGTTCGACGAGACCGGCGTCGCCATCGCCGGCCTGAACTGCAACGGCAACCCGCTGCACGCCGACCCCGAGGTCGGCGTCGAGGACGCCGAGGACCTGCGCAACGCCATCCGCGTCGCCGGCCTGCTCGGTGTCGACCGGGTGGTCACCATGTCCGGGCTGCCCGCCGCGCACCCGGGCGGACACTGGCCGGCGTGGCACGTGAACACTTGGGACAGCGGCTATCTCGACTCCCTCGACTACCAGTGGGATCAGGTCGCGGTGCCGTTCTGGAAGGAGATCGACGCGCTCGCCCGGGAGAACGGGGTCAAGGTCGCGATCGAGATGCATCCGCAGAACCTGGTGTTCAACCCGCCGACGCTGAAGCGTCTGGTCGAGAAGACCGGTGCGACGAACGTCGGTGCCGAGATGGACCCGTCGCACTTGTTCTGGCAGGGCATCGACCCGGTCGCCGCAGTCGACTGGCTCGGTGACCTCGTCTTCCACGCGGCGGCGAAGGACACCCGGATCAACGAGAACTGCAAGATCTACGGCGTCCTCGACGACCGGTTCACCCGGATCCCCGCCGACCAGAACCCCACCGGGCTCGGCGGCAAGCACGTGGTCAACAAGTGGCCCGAGGACTCGGCGTGGGACTTCGTCGCGGTCGGCCGCGGACACGACGTCGACTTCTGGTCGCGGTTCCTCGCGGCGCTGCAGCGCGTCGACCCAGATATGGCCGTCAACATCGAGCACGAGGATGTCGAACTCGGACAGCTCGAAGGGTTGCAGGTCGCTGCCCGCACTCTGAAGGACGCCGCGTCCGCCGTCGCATCACGCTAGGACCCCGGACTCCCCACCCGCCGCTGAGCGGGTGGGGAGTTTGTCCGCTGTGCGGCCAGGCGGTCGAGGACCAAGCGCAGCGGCGGCCAGGTGGACCTGCCGCGGCGGGTCACGGCGTACGCCGTCAGCACTACTTCCGGGTCGGCGAGCGGCAGGACGGTGACCTCGTCGCGGGTGGGACGGTCGGCGGGCAGCAGGCCCACGCCGTAGCCGGCGGTGATGAGGTCCTCGACGAGGTCGAGGCTGTCGATCTGGTGGGCGATCCGCGGTGTGAAACCCGCGAGGGAGGCCAGCGTGCGGACGGCGTCCTCGTCGGCGGTGTTGCGGGAGTTCACGATCCAGGGCGAATCGGCGTACGACGCGACGTCGGCGGGTTCGTCGGCGGCGGGTGCGGGGACGCCGAGTCCCCAGGGCGTCGACCACAGCGGGACGGCCTCGAGCGCCGCGCCGGGTGACGCCGGCGCCAGGTTGTAGTCGTAGGTCAGGGCGAGATCGAGTTCGTCGTCGGCGAGCAGCGCGAACGCCTCGACCGGCTCGTATTCGCTGATCACCACGTCCACCTGCGCGTGGGTGAGCGCCAGTTCGGCGACGACGGGCAGCAGCGACACCCGGATGCCCGTCGCGAAACCCCCGACGCGCAGGGTGCCGACCGGTTCGGCGTGGGGGTCGAGGTCGAGCCGGGCGGCGTCGACGGCCGCGAGGATGGTGACGGCGTGATCGGCGAGCCGGCGACCGGCCGGGGTGAGGCGCACCCGGCGGCCGATCGGTTCGACGAGCTGCGCACCCGTCTCCTTCGCCAGCGCGGCGATCTGCTGGGAGACGGTCGAGGTGGTCAGCCGGTGCGTCTCGGCGACCTCACGCATCGAGCCGAGGCGGGAGAGCTCCAGCAGGAGGTGCAGGCGTCGGGTATCCACCCACGCATTGTTCGCGATATCCGAACGGTTTGTCCATGAAAGTCACGTGGACGTGAACGGTCGAGGTGTCATTCAATTCAGGCATGACCAGGAACCCGACCCGCGTCGGCGCGACGATGGCGCTGACCTCGATGCTGTGCGTACAGACCGGACTCGCGATCTCCGTCGGCGTCTCCGAACGCGTCGGCGCCGAGGGTGCCGCCTGGTTGCGCCTGGCCTGGGCCGGGGTTTTGCTGGCCGTGATCGTCCGGCCCCGCCCGAAGGCGTTCACGCGCTCGTCCCTCGTCGCGTGCATCCTGCTCGGCGTGGTCACGGCGGCGGTCACCCTGCTGTTCATGGCCGCGGTGGACCGGATCCCGCTGGGAACCGCGAGTGCACTGGAGTTTCTGGGACCACTCGGCGTCGCGGTCGTGCACGGGCGGGGCCGCCTCCGGTGGCCGGCGCTGGCGGCCGTGGGGGTGCTGCTGCTGACGCAACCGTGGGTCGGCGGCGTCGACCCGGTCGGCATCCTGTTCGCTCTGGGCGCGGCCGCGTGCTGGGCGCTCTACATCGTGCTCACCCAGCGCGTGGGGGACGAGGTGGCGGGTATCAACGGTCTCGCGGTGTCCATGCCGGTCGCCGGAGCGGTCGCGACCGTCGTGGGCGGGCCGTCGATGCTGGCGAAGATGACGCCGGACCTGTTGATCATCGGGCTGGGATTGGCGATACTGCTGCCGGTAGTGCCGTTCACGCTGGAGATGCTCGCCTTGCGCCGGCTGAACACGGCGGCGTTCGGGACGCTGATGAGTCTCGAACCGGCGTTCGCGTTGATCATCGGGTTGGTCGTGTTGCATCAGGTTCCGGACCACGCGGCGGTTGCCGGGATCTGTTTCGTCGTCGCGGCGGGGATCGGCGCAGCGCGGGCCGGGGCGCGCACGTCGCCCGACGTGCGCGGGGTGCAGGAGTCTGCCGCACCGTTGGCGGCGCCGACCTGCTACCTTGAACGTCGTTCAAGTTTGAAGCAAGAGGAGTCGTCATGACAGAAGTCGGGAGTACTCGAGTGTCGAGGCTCGGTATCTCAGCGCGGGACATGGCGCAGATCGCGGTGTTCGCCGCACTGATCGCGGCGCTGGGTCTGCCCGGCGCCATCACGGTCGGCTTCAGCGGCGTGCCGATCACGCTGCAGACCCTCGGGGTCATCCTCGCAGGCGCCGTGCTCGGGGCGCGCAAGGGCACCGCCGCCGTCGCGGTCTTCCTCGCACTGACCCTGATCGGACTGCCACTGCTGTCCGGCGGACGCACCGGTCTGACGGCGCTCGCCGGTCCCAGCGCCGGTTACCTCATCGGCTGGCTTCCCGCGACGCTGGTCATCGGCCTCCTCACCGCGCGGATCCTGCCGAAGTACCCGATCGCGCTCGGTCTGCTGATCAACGCCCTCGGCGGGATCGTGATCATCTACCTGTTCGGCACCCTCGGTCTGCTGCTGCGCACCGACCTCGGTGTCGGCGCCGCCATCACCACCAACTTCGCGTTCATCCCCGGCGACGCGCTGAAGGTCGTCGTCGCCACCGTCGTCGCCAAGAGTGTGCACCGCGCGTACCCCGGGCTCATCCGTACGTGATTGCCGTACTCGGCGGCGCGGGCGATCAGCCTGCACTCGACGTCGACGGCCGCACGTACACCTACGCCCAACTCGACCGGGCGATCGACGAGCACACCTCCGACGCGTCTGTCCACGACGCGTCGGAGTTGCCGCTTGCAGATGCGTTGATCTGCGTCTGCGCCGCCGCGCGGCAGGGGACCGCGGTGATCGTCGAGAACCCCGACGCCCGTCCCGACCGGCCCGCGATTCCGCCGTCGGCGTTCCTGCTCGTGGCCACGTCCGGTTCCACCGGCAGGCCCCGACCGCTCGCGCGTACCGCGGCGTCCTGGTTCGACAGCTTCCCCGCCTTCACCGCGATCACCGGGATCGACGCCACGGACCACGTGCTGATCACCGGGCCGTTGCACGCCACGATGCACCTGTTCGGCGCGGTGCACGCGCTGTGGCGTGGTGCGTGCGTCACCGACGACCCGTCGCGGGCGACGGTGGTGCACGCCGTCCCCGCCGTTCTCCGCGACGTGGTGGGGAAGGCCCCGAAGCTGCGCACCGCGATCGTCGCAGGCACCGCCCTCGACGACGGCGCCCGCGCGGTGGCGGACGGGATCGAGATCGTCGAGTACTACGGCGCCGCCGAACTCTCCCTCGTCGCGGCGCGGCGGGTCCCCGAACCGCTCCGGCTGCTGGACGGGGTCGACGCCGACATCCGCGACGGACTGCTGTACGTCCGCTCGCCGTATAGCGTGATCGGGGCACCGGACTGGTTCGGCGTCGGTGACCTGGCAGAACTCGGCGACGACGGTGAGCTGACCGTCCGCGGCCGGGGCGAATCCGCGATCAACGTCGGCGGCACCACGGTGGTCGCCGAAGACGTCGAACGCATCCTGGGGGCCCTCGACGGCGTCGACGCGGTCGCCGTCGTCGGATCGCCGCACTCGGTGCTCGGGGAGACTGTCACCGCCGTGGTGGAGCTCGACGGCACCGCGGAGATCGCCGACATCCGTTCGCGCGCCCGCCGGGTGTTGTCGAAGGAGGCCATGCCCCGCCGCTGGGTGCCGATCGAGGCGTTGCCGCGGACCGCCAGTGGCAAGGTCGCCCGAGGCCGAGTGAGAGACTGGCTGGCATGAGCTCTGTCCCTGTACTGTTGGCGCCGCGCCGGACGCCGATCGGCAATGCCGGGCACGGGTTCGCCGATCTGACCACCACCGATCTGGCCGCCCCGGTGCTGCGCGACGTCCTGGACTCGCTGCGCAGGTCGGGACTCGACGCCGAGGTCGACGACGTCGTGCTCGGCAACTGCCTCGGACCGGGCGGAGATCCGGCGCGGGTCGCCGCCCTGCGCGCGGGGATGGGTGTGGAGGTTCCCGGGGTCACCGTCGACCGTCAGTGCGGTTCCGGCCTCGACGCGGTGATGCAGGCCGCGCTGCGCGTCCGCAGCGGCGCCGACGAGCTGATCCTCGCGGGTGGCGTCGAATCGGCGAGCACCGCACCGTGGCGGTTCTGGCCGCCGGTCGCCGGCGCCGACCCGGTGCGCTACACCCGCGCTCCCTTTGCGCCGCACGGCTTTCCGGACCCCGACATGGGCGTGGCCGCCGACGATCTCGCCCGGGTTCGCGGCATCAGCCGTGAACGGCAGGACGCGTACGCGGCGCGGTCGCACACCCTCGCGGCGGCCGCCGATTTCTCGTCGGAGATCGTGCCGATCGGCGACATCGCGAAGGACCAGCGCATTCGCGCAGGCATGACGGAGGCCAGGCTCGCGCGTCTGCGCCCCAGTTTCGGTGCCGGCGGAACGGCGACCGCCGGGAACTCGTGCGGCATCTCCGACGGCGCGGCGGTGCTCGCCGTGACCACCGAGACGCTGGCCGCCGGACTGCCTGCGCTGCGGGTGCTCGGCTCCGCGGTCGCGGGATCGGACCCCGCGTTGCCCGGGCTCGGCCCGGTTCCGGCGATCCGCAAACTCCTGAAGCGAACCGGACACGACGTCGCGGATCTGGGCGTCGTCGAGATCACCGAGGCGTTCGCGTCGGTGGTGCTGGCGGTGTCGGACGAACTCGGACTGGACGAATCCGTGATCTGCCCGCAGGGCGGCGCCATCGCCATGGGACACCCGTGGGGGGCGTCGGGCGCGATCCTGCTGGTGCGCTTGGCAAGTCAGATGCTGCGCGAGGGCGGACCCGCACTCGGA
The DNA here is from genome assembly GCF_009872365.1 of Rhodococcus sp. T7. Lineage (NCBI taxonomy): Bacteria > Bacillati > Actinomycetota > Actinomycetes > Mycobacteriales > Nocardiaceae > Rhodococcus > Rhodococcus sp. T7. The sequence continues at coordinate 87,791 of NZ_WXYH01000033.1, read as the reverse complement.
CTCGCCGCCTGCGCCATCGGCGGCGGACAGGGCATCGCAGTGCTCGTGGAGCGTGTGTCGTGAGTGAGATCGTCTTCGACTCGGTGAGTCACGCGTTCGGCGACCGCCAGGTGCTGCGCGGCGTCGACCTGCGCTTCGCCGAGCGTCGCGTCGGCATCATCGGATCCAACGGTTCCGGCAAGTCGACGCTGGCGCGAATGATCAACGGGTTGCTGAAACCCACGTCGGGCACCGTCACGGTCGACGGCGTCGACGCCGCCCGGAAGGGCGCGCAGGTGCGGCGCAAGGTCGGGTTCGTGTTCACCGACCCCGACACCCAGATCGTCATGCCCACCGTGTCCGAGGACCTGGCGTTCTCGCTGCGCCGGTCCGGCCTGAGCAAAGAGGAGATCGCGGCCCGCGTCGAGGAGATCCTGGTGCGGTTCCGGCTCGACAAGCACGCCGAGCATCCCGCGCACCTGCTGTCCGGGGGCCAGAAGCAGTTGCTCGCCATCGGCGCCGTCCTCATCCGCAGGCCCGAGGTGGTCATCGCCGACGAGCCGACCACGCTGCTGGATCTGCGGAACGCGCGCGTCGTCTCCGAGGCGCTCGATTCGATGGACCAGCAGGTGATCGTCGTGACCCATCAACTGGCGTTGCTGGAGAGTTTCGAACGGGTCATCGTCATCGACGACGGTCTCGTCGCGTTCGACGGCAGCCCGGACGACGCCGTCCCCGCGTACCGGCAGCTGGTCGAATGATCGGGCTGTACCGGCCGGGCGACTCGCTGCTGCACCGGATGCCCGCCGGGCTGAAACTGTTGCTGCTGATCCTGTCGATCATCGCGGCCACCGTGTTCGTGCGCACCCCGCTCGAGGTCGGCATCGTCGTCGTTCTGGTGGGACTGCTGTACGTGGTGGCCGCCATTCCGTGGCGGGTCGCCGTGGCGCAACTGCGCCCCGTCGTGTGGATGTTGTTGATCATCGCGGTGTTCCAGGTGCTGATCACGTCGCCGTCGCGGGCGGTCGTCGTGTGCGGGGTGCTGCTGATCTCGGTGGCGCTCGCCGCGTTGGTCACGCTCACCACCCGGGTCACCGACATGCTCGACACGGTGTCGCGCGCGCTCGGGCCGCTGAGGAGGGTCGGGGTCGACCCGGACCGGATCGGGCTCCTTCTCGCGCTGGCGATCCGGTGTATCCCGCTGCTCACCGGGATCGTGCAGGAGGTGGCGCAGGCGCGGAAAGCGCGAGGGCTGCAATGGTCGATGACGGCGCTGGCCACACCGGTTCTGGTGCGTGCCCTCCGGACCGCGGATGCGATGGGCGACGCCCTCGTCGCGCGGGGAGTGGACGATGACTGAGCTACCTGCCGAGCGCATCGCCGGAGTCGCCGCCGGCAACCCGGAGGCAGTGGCGATCGTCTCCGCCCGCGAGACCGTCGACTACGGCCGGTTCTGGTCGCGCGTCGCCCGGACCGCGGCCGGACTCGACGGCATGGACCGGGTCGCCGTGCTGCCGACGTCGGATGTCGGGTCGCTGGTCGTCGTGACGGCGGCGATGCACGCGGGCGTCAGCGTCGTCCTGCTGCACCGGCACCTCCTGCCCGCGCAGCTGACGCGGGTGCTCGAACTCGCGAAACCCGGAGCCGTCGTCGCCGCGCAACACCAGCACCGCCGGCTGCGGAGACTGGGATTCGACGGGACCGTCGAGACTGCCGCCACCCTGGAATCCGACGGCACCGCGGGCCGGGCACACCCCGGCGCCGAACTGCTGGTCGGCATCACCTCCGGCACCACCGGCGAACCGAAGCTGTTCGTGCGCAATCAGCGATCGTGGGCCACGACCCTCGACCGCTCCGACACGACGTTCGACATCGGTGGCGGCGACCGCGTGTCGGTGCCCGGGGTCCTCGACCACACGCACTTCCTGTACGGCGCGATCCACGGTCTCAGCCGCGGCGCGACGGTGGATCTGCGGCCGGTCACGCAGTCGCTGGAGGACGCGGCCACCCACCTGTACTCGGTCCCGACCATCGCCTGGGACGTCGTGCGGTCGGGGATCGGCCCCGTCGACAGCGTCCGCGAGGTGCTCTCCTCGGCGGCCCGGTGGCCGCGCACGGGGCGTGAGGCCTTGCAGGACGTCCTGCCGAATGCGTCGCTCGTGCACTTCTACGGAGCTTCCGAACTGAGTTTCGTGTCCTACGACCGGGGTCTCGGTGCCGCCGACGAGCATTCGGCGGGTGAACTGTTCGACGGCGTCGACGCCGAGATCCGCGAGGGCCTGGTGCACGTGCGTAGCGACATGCTGTTCGACGGGTACCTCACCGAGGACGGTGTGGTGAACGGCCCCGACGACGGATGGATGACGGTGGGCGATCGAGGCCGGGTGGTGGGCAGCAGCCTGCAGTTGTTCGGCCGCGACAGCGACACGGTGATCCGGGCGGGACTCAATGTCGAACCCGCGGCCGTCGAAGCGGCGCTGACCTCGCTCCCCGGGGTCTCGGAGGCCGCGTGCATCGGGGTTCCCGACGCGCGGATGGGGGAGGCGCCCGCCGCCGCGATCGTCGTGCACGGCGACGCCCCGAGCACCGCCGAGATCTGGCGGCATCTGCGCGCGACCCTCCCCAGCCCGAGCATGCCGGTTCAGGTCCTCGTGGTGGACGGCCTGCCGCGCACGCCGCGCGGCAAGCTCGATCGTCCCGCGCTCGCCGCCACCCTGGCCGGCGCACGGAACCCGAATCCCGGTTAGACGCCTCGGATTTCGAGGCTGAGCAGGTGGTAACCCAGCGTCTTGCCGTGCCCGTCGAGTGCGGGTGAACCCGTGACGCCGCCGCCGAGGACGCCGGGTAGTTCGAACACCATCGCCAGCAGGTTGGGCTGGCAGGTGCGCCGGGCCGGTCCGGTAATCAGCTCACCGTAGTGGGCGGCGGCAACGTCCGCGGTCAGTGTCCGCTCGAGAAGGCCATAGGCGGTGCGGTCCCGGGCCAGCACGGCGACGATGAGCGTGTCACCCTTGTCGCCGGCGCGAACGTCCGCGAGTGCGTCGATGCGCTGAATGGTTGCGGGCGTGGTCATTTCGACACCTCCGTGAGATGCACGCGGGTGGGCACGAGTTCGCGGGGGAGGGTGCACGAGCGGATCGCGAGCACCTCGGTCGACGAGCGCCGGGCACCGCCGCCGCCTGCCGGTCCGTTGGTGTACAGGCTTTCGACCTCCCAGCCGACGAGGTCGGCTTCCTCGCGGGTCCGTGTCCGGGCCGTCACCCGCACGCGCACTTCGCGGGCATCCTCGTCCGTGTCGAGTCCGCGGAAAGCCGCACCGGCACCGATATATTCGACGGAGACGGCGTCCTCGGTGACACCGTGCACGTCGACGAGTCGTTCGGTGACGATCTCGGCGGCGAGCCGGGCGCGGAGGTAGGCGCGGGGTCCCGCGTAGCTGATCTGCCCCTCACCTAGCCAGCCGCCGCGGAAGCCGAGAGTCACCTTCAGCTCCCGTGGGCGCGGGCGACCGGTTGCGCCGGTGATGGCGACGCGGTCGGGTCCGACGCTGCCGAACGACACGTTGCCGAAGTCCGCGGTGACGTCCGGCGTCAGGTACGACGTGGGATCACCCACCTCGTACAGGAGTTGCTCGGTGCAGGTTCGTTCGGTGAGGATGCCGCCCGATCCGTCGAGCTTGCCGAACGTCGCCGAACCGTCGGCGAGGACGTCGGCGAACGGAAAACCGAGATCGGCCATGCCCTTCACCGGTTTGGTGACGGGATCGGCGTAGTACCCGCCGGTGAGTTGCCCGGCGCACTCGAGCAGATGCCCGACCGCTGTTGCGGCGCCGATGATTTCGTGATCAGCCAGGTCCCATCCGAAATGGTGGGCGAGCGGGGCGACGTAGAGGGACGGGTCGGCCAGGCGGCCGGTGACGACGACGTCGGCGTCCAGTGCGAGCGCGGGGAGCACGGCCTCCGCGCCGATGTACGCGTTCGCGGAGACGAGCACGTCCTCGTGCTCCGACAGGCGTTTCCCGGTTTCCCACACGACGGGGTCGTGGCGCAGCACCTGTTCGAGCACCGCGTCGCCCGTGACCGCGGCGATGCGCACCGGGCGGTCGGCGGATCGGGACGCGATGCCGGAGACCAGTGCCGTGGCGGCGAGCGGGTTGGCGGCGCCGGCGTTGGTGATCACTGTGGTCCCGGATGCGAGGGTGTGCGGAAGCACCGCGCGCATGCGTGCGGCGAGCAGCGGGTCGTAACCCTGGTCCGGGTTCTCCAGCCGGCGAGCGTTTCCGGCGGCGACGGTGCGTTCGCCGAGGCATTCGAAGATCAGGTAGTCGAGAGCGGCGTGCCGGGCGAGTTTCTCGGCGGGGTCGATGCGATCGCCGGAGAATCCGGATCCTGCACCGAGTCGCACGCTCCGCGGGGCGCTACGACGGAGGCTCGATGGTGTCACGGTTGCGAAGTCCTTTGCTGGTTCGGTGGGCGCGGTGGTGTCGCGGACTGTCACAGCGAGACGGCACCGGTGAGCAGCGCCACCACGGTCATCACGATCGTGGTCCCGAAGGCCCAGCCGAAGATGAACCGCTGGTGCTTGCCGAGGTCCACCTTGCTCAGTCCGATCAGGATGAACGTCGCGGCGGTCAGCGGGCTGAGCGGGAATCCGGTGGTCATCTGGCCGAGGATGGCGGCGCGGCCGATCTCGGCGGGGTCGCCGCCGAACGACGCGGTGGTCTCCGCGAGCACCGGTACGACGCCGAAGTAGTAGGCGTCCGGGGTGAAGACCAGGCTGAGCGGCATCGACGTGACCGCGGTGATGACGGGGATCAGGGAGCCGGCGGACTGCGGAATCCAGGAGACGAACGTCTGCGCCATCGCGGTGATCATCCCGGTGCCGTTGAGGATTCCCGTGAGCACGCCCGCCGCGAGGATCATCACCACCACCATGGTGACGTTGCCGCCGTGCTTCGCGAACAGGGCCTGCTGATCGTCCCACTTCGGGCGATTGACGGCGAGCGCGAGCGCGAAGGCGATGGCGAACGCCACCTCCAGCGGCACCAGTTGGAACAGCAGGATCACGATCAGGACGAGGGTGAGCACCGTGTTGAACGCCATCACCGCCCGGTGGCGACGGGTACGCACCGGCAGGTCGGAGACGTGCGGGGTGCCGGGACCGCCTTCGCCGGGGGACACGAGTTCGGTGACGCCGAGCCGCTTCCGTTCCGTGCGGCCGATCATGTACGCGGCGAACAGGACCCACAGGACGCCGGCGCCCATCGCGGGCAGGACGGGAGTGAAGATGTCGGCGCTGGTCAGGTCGAGTGCGGCCATGGCGCGGACGGTCGGGCCGCCCCACGGAATCATGTTCATCAGACCGGCGGCCAGGCAGACGATGCCGGTCAGGACGACCGGGCGCATCCCGAGCCTTTTGTAGATGGGCAGCAGCGCCGAGATGGTGATCAGGAACGTCGAGGTTCCGTCGCCGTCGAGCGCGACGAGCAGCGTCAGCACCGCGGTGCCGACGGCGATCTTGGTCGGGTTGCCCCCGGCCCACCGGACGATCCGGCGGATCGCGGGGTCGAACAGTCCCACGTCGACCATCAGACTGAAGTACAGGACTGCGAAGGCGATCATGATGGCGACGGGCGCGACCTTCAGGAGGCCGTCGCCCACCATCTCCCCGAGGTCGGGTGCCCATCCGCCGACGATCGCGAACGCGATGGGGACGAGGATCAGCGCGACGAGCACCGAGACCCGGCGGCTGAATGCCAGCGCCAGGAAACACGCGATCGTGGCGAACCCGAGTGCGGCAACCATGTGACCTCCTTCGAATCGGAGTCTCAGTGTCGCGCGCCTCACAATTGCGCGTCAAATATCAATGGATGATCAATTTATGATTTTGACTCATTAAATGGTTGTCGCAGATCGGCCGGTGAACGTGACGGCTCGGCGCATGAATAGCGGCCATACTGATCCACATGAGCATCAATCTGGGGATTTCCCACCTGCGGAGCATCGTCGCGATCGCCGACTACGAGAGCTTCACCTCGGCGGCTCACGCACTCGACGTGTCCCAGTCCTCGCTGAGCCGCTCGGTCGCCGAGGCCGAGCGCAGACTCGACGTCACGCTGTTCGAGCGCACCACCCGCCGCGTCGAACTGACCACGCACGGGCACGAGATCATCGAGCACGCCCGGCGGATGCTCCACGACTTCGACGACGGGCTCACCCAGATCGAACGATTCGTCACCGGTGACCGCGGAATCGTGACGGTGGCGTGCCTGCCCTCGCTCGCGGCCACGTTCCTTCCCCCGTACGTGGTGAACTTCCGCGAGCAGCACCCGCACGTGCGGCTCCAGATCCGCGACGGCCTGCGGCAGGAGGTGCTCGACGCCGTGTACTCGGGGACGGTCGACCTCGCACTGGTCACCACGTCGGGGATTCTGCCCGGCCTGCATCAGGACGTCCTGACGAGCGACTCCTTCTATTGCGCGGTCCCGCCGACGCATCCGTTCGCCGAACGGCGGGTGCTGCAATGGTCGGATCTCGCGGGGCAGCCGTTCATCGCGTTCGGTCCCGAGAGCAGTATCGCGGCGCCCGTGCGCCGGGCCGTCGAGGACGCTCGCATCGAACTCGGACCCGTCATGCAGGCGCAGAACATCGGCGCGGTAGCGGGATTGGCGGCCGCCGGGCTCGGCGTCACCGCGGTTCCCGAACTCGTGCTCCCCATGATCTCGTTCGCCGGTCTCGCCCACATCCCCCTGGAGCCGAGAGTCGAACGCACCATCTCCCTCGTCCAGGTCGCCGGCCGGCCGCAGACGGCGAGCACCCGCGGTTTCGTGCAGGCCCTCCTCGCCGGCCGAATCTAGTTTTGTTGTGCGACAGGGCCGGTGGTCGCGCGGCGGACCAGGTGCGGGGCGAGCACGAGGTCGACGGCCTCGCCTCCGGCGATCTGTGCCAGTGCCGCGTCGACTGCGGCATCGGCCATGTGCGTGGCGTCCTGCGAGATCGTCGTCATCTGCACGTGCGGAATCCTCGCCAGGCGGGAGTCGTCGTAGCCGACGACGGAGATGTCCGCGGGCACGTCCCGGCCGCGGCGGACCAGTAGGTCGAGTACGCCGGTGGCGCACCGGTCGTTGAACGCGACGACGGCGGTCGGGGGAGTGGGCAACTCGAGAAGTTCGTGCATACCCTGTGCGCCTTCGGTTTCCGTCGGACCGCCGGCCACAACTGTGGCCGAATCCGACAGTCCGTGCCGGTCCATTGCGGCCAGGAAGCCGGCCCGCCGGTCGGCGCCGCCGGGGGCGTCGGCGCCGTCGATGTGGGCGATGTTCCGGTGCCCGAGTTCGGCGAGGTGGTCGACGGCCAGGGTGATGCCTGCCACGTCGTCGCCCCGCACGGCGCCGACGCCGGGCAGTCCGCTGGCGCGTGCCACGACGAGGGCGGGAAGGCGGTCGGCCAGTGCGCCGAGCGCGTCGGTGTCGAACCGGGAGCCGAGGAGGATCGCGGCCTCGCAGCGTTCCCGCATCAGCGCCTGGACCGCGACCTGCTCGGCACGACTCGGGGCGACCGCGCTGAGCATCACGTCGTAACCCCGGCGGGTGGCCGCCGCGTAGATCTGTTCGACGAGATCGCCGTGGAACGGTTGCTGCAGTTCGAACACGACGCCGAGGAGCCGGGAACTGGCCTGGCGCAGTTTCTGTGCGCGACGGTCCGGCACGTAGCCCATCCCGTCGGCGATTTCGAGCACCCGCTGACGGGTCGCCTCGCTGGCGCCGGGGACCCCGCGCATCACGATCGAGACGAGTGCCGTGGAGACACCTGCCGCTCGCGCGACGTCGCCCATCGTCGGACGGGCGCCACCGGTCGATCCCGCCACCGGTTCGGCCACGTGCACGACTCCTGTCTTCCGGGCCCGCGCTCGGGGCCGCTCTTGACCAATGATCTCACGAGTCCTACGGTCTAGAACTAGAACGTACTAGTTCGCCTCTACCTCGACCCTTCACCGCACTGGAGCGCATCCATGTCACTCACCGAAGCCGCACCCGTCCGCTCGACGACGTTCGCTTCCCATCCGGTCCGCATCGCGACGATCGGCGCCGGACGCATCGGCTCGAATCACGCGGAGATCGTGGCCCGCCTGGTCCCCGGGGCATCGCTCGTCGCGGTCAGCGACCCGGTCGGCGAGTCCGCGCAGCGTCTCGCCGCGACGCTGGGCGCGCCGCTCGCCACCACCGCCGTGGACGACGTCCTCACCAGTGACGAGGTCGATGCGGTGTTGATCACAGCCCCCGCGCGGAGCCACACGGACCTGGTGGTCGCGGCCGCGGCGGCCGGCAAGCACGTGTTCGTCGAGAAGCCGATGGCGGTCACCCTCGAGGACGCCGACCGCGCCATCGCGGCGGCCACCGACGCGGGCATCGTCCTGCAGGTCGGGTTCAATCGCCGGTTCGCTCCCGGGTTCGCCGCCGCCCGCGCGGCGATCGACGCGCAGAAGGTCGGCACACCGCACCTGCTGCGTTCCCTGACCCGCGACCCCGGCCCGTTCACCGCCGATCCGGCACGCATCCCGCAGTGGACCATCTTCCTCGAAACGCTCATTCACGACTTCGACACCCTGTGCTTCCTCAACCCGGGTGCCCGACCGGTGCGGGTGCACGCGCTTGCCGACGCCCTGGTGCGACCGGACGCCAAGAGCACGGGCCACCTCGACACCGCGGTCGTCACCGTGCAATTCGACAACGGTGCCATCGCCACGGCTGAGGCGAGTTTCAGCGCTCTGTACGGATACGACGTCCGCGCCGAGGTGTTCGGCTCCGGCGGCATGGTCACCGCGGGCAGTGGGCTCAGCACCGACATGACCTACTACGGACCCGACGGGCAGCACGCCGACACCGCGCGCCGCGACACCGACCTCCTCCACACGGCCTACGTGGGCGAACTGACCGCGTTCGTCGGCGCGATCCGCGCCCACACACCGGCCGTGGTCACGGGCGAGGATGCCCGCACCGCGCTGTCGATCGCGCTCGCCGCGATCCACAGCGTCGAGACCGGCGCCGCCGTCGAACTGGACCGGTGACCCCGATGACGTACTCGCTCGCCGCCAGCGCCGAAATGCTCTACCTCGACCTACCGTTCGCGGACCGCGTCCAGCGCATCGCCGAACGCGGGCTCCAGGTGGAGATCTGGGACTGGTCCACCAAGGACGTCGACGCCCTCGCCGCGAGCGGCGCCGAATTCTCCTCGATGACGGGCTATCTGGAGGGCAATCTCACCGAACCCGACGGCATCGAGGCGCTGCTCGCCACCGCACGCCAATCCCTCGACGTCGCGAAGCGGCTCGACTGCCCGAGGTTGAATTTGCACGGAACCGGACTCGACAACCGGGGACTGCCCGTGCGTCCGGTCGAAACGATCACGCCCACAATGTGGCTCACTGCCGCCGACACTCTGCGGAAGGTCGCCGAACTCGGCGAACAGGCGGGCCGGGTGTTCACGCTCGAGAACCTCAACCTCGCCGTCGACCATCCCGGCACCCCGTTCGCGACCGCAGCCGACACCCTTGCTCTCGTCCGGGCGGTCGACAGTCCCCATCTGCGCATGAATCTTGACCTGTACCACGCCCAGATCGGTGAGGGAAACCTCATCGAACTCGTCCGGAAAGCGTTGCCCTACATCGGTGAGATCCAGGTCGCCGACGTCCCCGGACGCTGCGAACCCGGAACCGGCGAAATCCATTACCCGGCCATCGCCGCCGCCCTCAGGGACCTCGGCTACACCGGCGTCGTCGGGCTCGAGGGCTGGGCGAAGAACGACCCGGACGCCGCGCTCGACGCGTTCGAGGCGGCCTTCGCGCACGGCTAGCGTCTGGACACTCCGCTGACACCGTGGTTACCGTGAAATAGCCGTCTCGGCCGAGCGGCACACGCGGCAGGAGGCAGGCGATGCCCCGACATCGCACCCGGCGCCGGAACCTGGCGGTGCGGTGGGCGCTGCCCGCCCTTATTTCGGTCGCCGCCCTGGTCGCCGGGTGCGCTCAGTCCCCGCCGCCCGGCACCGGACCGCTGCCACTGCAACCGGTAGGGGAGATCGCGTTGCCCGGCAACGGGTCCCGGTTCGACTACGAGAGCCTGGACCCCGAGCGGGGGCTTCTGTTCATCGCGCACCTCGGCGCGAGCGAGGTCATCGAGGTCGACATTCACACCCGGCGGGTGGTGCGGACCATCCCGGACATCGCCCAGGTGCACGGTGTCCTCGTCGTCCCGGAGTTGCGGCGGGTCTACGCCACCGCCACCGGCGACGATCAGCTGGTCATTCTCGACGAGGACACCGGCGCCGTCCTCGCCCGCGGCCCCACCGGTAGCTATCCGGACGGGATCGCCTACGACCCGAAACGCGGGACGGTATGGACCACCAACGAATCCGGCGGATCGGAAACGGTGCTCGACGCCGTGACCGCCGCGGTCCGGGGAACAGTCGACCTCGGCGGTGATGTCGGCAACGTCGCCTACGACCGGGTCGCCGATCAGATGCTGGTCGCCGTGCAGGGCCGCGACGACCTCGCCTCCATCGACCCGCAGACTCTGACGATCACCCGGCGCCTCCCGATGCCCGGCTGCCGCGGGGCTCACGGCCTCGCCCTGGACTCGGTCGCCCGGCTCGCGTTCGTTGCCTGCGAGGACAACGCCACCCTGATCACCGTCGACCTGGACAGCTGGCAGCCGGCCGGCGCGGCATCCGTTGGCTCCGGGCCCGACGTGCTCGCCTACGACGAAGGCGCCCACCGTCTCTATGTCGCGGCCGAATCCGGCAACCTCACCGTGTTCGACCAACAGGACCGCCACCTCACCGCTCTCGGGTCCGGTCACCTCGCCGACAATGCGCACGTCGTCACGGTCGACCCGGGCACTCACCACAGCTACTTCCCGGTCCCCTCCGGAGCCGACGGGCGGCCTGCACTCCTCGAGCAGGAGCCGGCCCCCTAGCGGCCGTACATGCACCGTGCTATCGCGCACGTGAAACGATTAGTCGGGCAACCATTCCGGGGCGGGCGAAGGCTGTGCCGATCGGGGGCCGGCTTTCGATACCCAGTCGACGGCGGCAACCCCGTGCGCAGACTTGGGTTACACCGATCGTGAGGATTTCGCCGGTGTGTGATTGTCGACACATAGATTGACTTAGGGGCGCCAAACATTTTTACTTGAGCGGCCCGCAAACAAAGGGCAGGCTTAGCTACATCCTGTGAGTAAGCTGTGAGCAGATTCGAGAGGGGACCGTTCGTGACCACACCCACTTGCCGCCTCCCCTCGGAGAGCACCGGCTTCAGGAGCTGACAGCTCCACAGACTGGCGTCCGGGGCAGCGCGCGCCAACAACCGCACTCGTCGATACGTGCGGACTCCGTTCGCGCACATCCCATCCAGGACCGGTTCGCCCATGCACCCCTGCCGTACCCGTACCACCGAGCACGCGCCCGTCGTCGTCCGGAGCGTCCCGTGACGCGCCCCGAACCCGAGGGCGGGCCTCCCACTCTGATCTCCCCGGTCACGCCGCTCGCGCCGCGACAGGTTCGTGCCGACGCCGTGTCGTGGGGTCCGGTCCACGCCGGCAGACCGCCACGCAACGCTCGGAAGCGTGTGCTGCCGGTTCCGCCGGGAGAACCGGAACGCCCGCTCGCACTTCATGACTCTTGGTTCATCGTGCTCGCCGCCGCGCTCCTGGCCGCACTGGCGCTCGCCGGGGTCTTGTGGATCTCCGTGCACGTCCGGGTGGATCCCCTGCTGCACACCGCAGCCCTCTTCGTGCACCTCGCGGCGCTGGTGCTCGGCTTCGGCGGTGTCCTCATCGCGGACTACCTGGTGCTGCTGTGGATCTCCGGCCGGTCGACCCTCGCCGAGGCCATCCGCGGCGCGGAACGCCTACACCTGCCCATCTGGGCAGGCCTCGCCGGCCTCGTGGCCAGCGGCGCACTCCTCGAACCCAATCTGGCCTCCACACTCACCCGGACCAAGCTGGTCCTCGTGCTACTCCTGACCGTCAACGGACTACAGGCGCTGATACTGGGCAGGCGGATCGCGCACAACGATGCGACGCATCTTCCGACCCGGCTGACGCTGTGGGGCGCGGCGACCGCACTCATCTCCCAGCTGTGCTGGTGGGGTGCCGTGTGGATCGGCTTCTGGAACGCCGAGCACTGATCTTCCCGTACCCCAGAGAGAGGCATAGATCGATGAAGAACACCCGCACGACGCTGTCGTGGGCCGCGTTGCTCGTCACTGCGGCGTCGGCGACCGCTTGCGCACCGGCCGCGTCATCGGACGCACTGCAGGATCTTCCCGGCAATCGGTACGCTCGAACCGCTCTCGTCGCGAGCAGTGCCGACGCCGCCGCCGAGACCACCGTTCCCTCGATGGTGAACGCATGGGGAGTGGCCATCCGCCCGCAGGGCGAAGGCGGCCACTTCTGGGTCGGAGCGGGCGGAAAATCCTTCGAGTTCGTCGGCGACGTGGCGGCGTCGCCCGACCCCGCACTGCGCACACTGCACCAGGATCCGCTGCACGAGGTCAGTGTGCCCGGCGCGGACGCGGACACCTCCGACACCGGCCTCGGAAAGACCACCGGCGTCGTGTTCAACCCCGCACCCCTCACCTCCGACAGCTTCGCCGTCACCGGGCAACCCGTGATGGTGGACGGCCGGCAGGAAATGCTCGGTGGGTCGTCCCGATTCCTCTTCGCCACCGATTCCGGCCGCATCTCCGGTTGGACCGAGCAGGGGGCCGACGGACACATCGTCCGGCACGACGGCCCCGCGAAGGAGATGTTCAACGGTGAATCAGCGGGAATGAGCTTCTTCGGGCTGGCACTCGCACCCGGCCGCGACGACACACTGTGGGCCGCCGATTTCGGTGCGGAACCGCAGATCCGGCAGTTCGACAAGACCTGGCAGCCCGTCGCCACACACGGTTTCGCCAATCCGTTCGCGACCGGAGACCCGCTCGACCCCGCCGACCCGACCGGTGGCAAGCACGCCCGCCCCGGCGATCCGGCCCCGTTCAACATCGTCACCGCCGGTGACCGGGTCTTCGTCACGTACGCGACGACCAAGGCCGCCGAGAGCGGCACGGGATTCGACGCGGGCGAGGAGGACTCACTCGACGCCGAACAGGAGACCGTGAGCGGCGACCGTCCCGACCGCGGCAAGGTCGCCGAGTTCGACGCCGCGGGCAATCTGGTCCGTGTCCTCGACGACCAGGGCCGCCTCAACGCCCCGTGGGGTGTCGCGGTCGCGCCCGCCGATTTCGGTGCGCTCGCCGGCGCAATCCTCGTCGGCAACTTCGGGGGCGCGGGCCGGATCGCCGCATTCGACGACGAGACGGGCGCGTTCATCGACTACGTACGTGACGAGTCCGGCGCCGTCCTCGCCGAAGAGGGCCTGTGGGGACTGTTGTTCGGCAACGGGGAAAGCCTCGGCGACAGCAACTCGCTCTACTTCACGGCCGGTCCCGCCGACGAGACGGACGGCGTCTTCGGACGCCTGCGCGCGGCCAACTGACGTGGACGACACCAACACCCACGGACTCGGGCTCAGCGTCGGAACCGAGTGCGCCGTCGCAGCGGTCGGCGTCGACGCCGTGCTGACCCGCCGTTCCACGCTGACGTTCGGCCGGTCGTCGACCGTGCGGTTGGGCGACCCGCCGGGCGACACGGGTGTGGTGGCGGGCTTCGCGGATCGGATCGGGGAGACCGTCGTCGCGGGCGACGGCCTCCGCTACTCTGGACAGGATCTCATCGCCGCCGCCGCGCACTGCCTGATCGCGGAAGCCGCCCCGCCGGACGACACGCCGATCGTGCTCGCCCATCCGGCCGTTCACCCGGCCCGGGTCGTGAACGCACAACGGGACGCGCTCGATCGTGCAGGCCTCGGCAGGGTGGGTCTGGTCGCCTCTCCCGTCGCCGCAGTCGCCTGGCTCGAGTCCGAACACGGCCTTCTGGGCGAGGGACTCGCGCTCGTCTGCGAGGTCGGCGCCGACAACCTCGACCTCACCGTCGTCGCGTTCGGTGCCGGCAGCGGATCCGATCCGATAGTCGGGCGGCCACTGCGTTCGACGGAGTTCGGCGGGCGTCACCTCACCGGGGTAGGAGACGACTCGATCGACGACCCCGTCGCGGGGACCCTCGAACTCGTCGCGGACTGTCTCCGTGTCGCTCGCGTCAACGTCACCGATCTCGACGTCGTCATCGTGACCGGCGCCGCGGCGACCGATCCCGCCGTCGAGAAAATACTGTCCGCGGCGTTGGGCACGCCGGTGGTGTGCGAGCCGGCGCCCGGCCACGCATCGGCCTGTGGGGCCGCCGTTCTCGCGGCGGCAACCAGGTTCGTCACTGCAGCAACAGCATCCGATCGCTCGGCGTCGGTTGGACGACGGGCTTTGCGCGTTACCGCCGCCGCGACCGCCGCCGCGGCGATGATCGCCGTCCCGTGGCTTGCCCGCGACATGACCTCGATACGGGAGCCCGGGGCGGGTTCGTCAGTCACCACACACGCGTTCGAGTTGATCGAACAGCCCGAGCCGCCGCGAATCCCGGCCGCCAGAACCGCACCCTCGAGCCCGGCCTTGACTGTGGTGGCAGTTCCCCAGGCCCTGCCGGTTGAGGCAGTGACCCCGGCCGAGTCGATATCGTGGGTTCCCCGCGTGGCATCGATTCACGCACATTCTCCGCTGATCGAACCGAGCGTCGAATTCACCGGCGAAGCCGAGCCTCTCCCAACGGAATCCACATCTGCGCCACACATCTCCGCGGTGACACCGGTGGTGTTCGTGCCCTCAAGCGCTCCTGTGGTGACCTCGACTCCGCCGGATCCCACCGAGTCCACGCCGGCGCCGACCGAGTCCACGCCGGCGCCCACCGACGCACCCGATCCGACGACGTCGCCCCTCGAGCCGCCCCTCATGGACGCGCCGAGCGAGCCGGCTCCGGACCGCGACGACCCAGCCTTGCCCTCATCTTCGTCCTCCGAGTCGGAGCAGCCCACCTCGTCACCGTGACGACCCGCCGCTCAGCACGGCCGTCCGCCGGTCGATTCGGTTGCCGGACACACGTCCCGTCGTGTGGGACTCGATCATCCGTTGCTCGTCGCGCTGGGAGCCGCGCAGCGGTACGGACGAGGCGGCCGCGGTGTCGAGCAGCGCGCGCAACGCGGGTTGCTCACTCGCCAGTTCGCGCCACGCCGCGTTCACGGGCGTGCCGTACTCGACCGCCTGGTCGAGACGGGCGGCGAGATGGTTGCTCCACCGGTGCTGCAGGGCGAGCAGGATGTTGTCGGCCGAACCGAAAAGCTGGATCGCGCCGGGCACTTCGTCGAAGCGCAGCGCCAGTGCGGGGTCGACGTGCGCCCGCGCCAGGACCTCTTCGAGTACCGCCCGGCGTGCACGGAAATCGTTCCACGACATCTCGGCCACCCTCCGTAGTTCCGTTGATGCCCGTTACGCTACGGATCCGCGGCGGCGGTTTCGCCGTGCCACGGTCGCGTTCTCGTCTCCTACCGTGGGTGGAGGTCGTCTCCGCTCCGGAGACGACGCGGCCGCGGTGGGTCTTCGCCTACGCTGGTCGTGTGCAGGTGACGACTTTCTTTCGTCAACGCGTGGCGGAGAGCGAGTACGACTACCCGCTCGCCGTGCCGGTGTTCGCGCACATCGCCGTCGTCGCCATCGCCGGTGCCGCTGTCGCGCAACGCGACGGCTTCGTGCCGCCGGGATGGGTGCTGCTGTGCGGCCTGGTCGCCGCGGTGACCCCCGTTGCGGGAGACATGATCCGACCGGGGGTGGTGCTTCCGCGGCCGTTCCTGGCCGTCGTCGTGACCGCGGCGGCCGCACTGTTGCTCCTGCAGCAACCCGACACCGCCTTCGACTTCGCCCCGCTCATCCTGGTGATCCTCACCGGCGAGGTCGCAGCTACGGCGTCGCTGGGAGTCGGCCTCGCCACCCTGGTCAGCTCGATCGCGGTCCTGTCGGCGTTCGCCGTGGCGGGGCGACTCGACGGCGCGCCCTACGCCCTCGCCGGAGTCGTACTGGGCTGGGCGTTCGGGTATCTGATGCTCACCCAGTTGCGTCTCCTGCATCAGGAGCGGGCCTCGAAGGCGATCCAGTCGGAGCAGGCCGCCACCCGTGAGCGCCAGCGGATCGCCCGCGAGGTGCACGACGTCATCGCCCACTCGCTGAGCATCACGCTGCTGCATCTGACCGCGGCCCGCCGGGCGCTCGAGCAGGACCGCGACGTCGATGATGCCGTGGATGCGCTCTCCGACGCCGAGCGGCTCGGGCGGCAGGCGATGGCCGACATCCGCCGCACCGTCGGGTTGCTCGACGCAGGCCCGGCAGGTACCCGCCCGGAACCGGGGGTCGCCGACCTTCCCGATCTGGTCGAAGACTTCCGCCGCGCGGGTCTCCCGGTGGACTTCGACCTGCACGGAGACCTGTCCGCGGTGACCGGGACAGTGGGTCTCGGTCTGTACCGCATCACGCAGGAGTCGCTGGCGAACGTCGCCAAACATGCGCCCGGCGCCGGCGCCGACGTGCGGCTCACGATCGAACCGGAACGCGTGTCCCTGGAAATCCGTAACCCGATCCGGGGCCGGGTGCCGGCACCGGACAGCTCGCGCGGTTCCGGTCTGCGAGGTATGCGCGAACGCGCCGCGCTGCTCGGTGGCACGCTCCGCGCAGGCCCGGAGGGCAGGCGGTGGTCGGTGCACGCCGCGGTCCCACTGCCCCGGGACTCGTGCCGGCCGGCGATTCTCCGTCACATTCCGGGACTGTCGTGACGGGCCCGGAGATCAGGGTGTTGCTGGTCGACGACCAGGAACTGGTGCGGTCGGGGCTGCGCCGGATCCTGCGGCGCAAGGACGGCTTCGTGATCGTCGGCGAATGCGCCGACGGCTCGGAGGTGCCGGGCGCGGTCGCGGAGCACACCCCGGATGTCGTGCTCATGGACCTGCGGATGAAGAAGGTCGACGGCATCCGGGCCACCCGTGAACTGAGGTCGGCCGCCCAGCCGCCGCCGGTGCTGGTGCTCACCACGTTCGACGACGACGATCTGCTGTCCGGATCGCTCCGCGCAGGTGCGGCGGGGTTCATCCTCAAGGATTCGCCCGCCGAGGATCTGATTCGCGCCGTCCGCACCGTAGCCGAGGGCGGCGCCTGCCTCGACCCCGCGGTGACCGGACGGGTTCTCGCCACGTACCGCACCGTCGCGCCGTCGTCCGGCGGGGACCTCAACCGCCTCACCGAGCTGACCGCGCGGGAACTCGACGTGCTCGCGCTCATCGGGCGCGGGCACAGCAACAGCGAGATCGGTCGGGAGCTGGGCATCTCGGGCGTGACCGTGAAGAGTCACGTCGGGCATATCTTCCTCAAACTCGATCTCCGCGATCGCGCGGCCGCCATTGTGTACGCGTTCGATCACGGCATCGTCTCCCCGGGCGACACCGGTTCGGCCGTGTGATCAGGTGCCGCGGTTCCCTGACACCGACAGCTTCCTGCGCCTAGGATTCGCATAAAAGCCCGAGCCACTCTCACAGAGGAATTGGCCATGATCGCAATCGGTGTGGTGCTCATCGTCGTCGGCTTGGTCGTCAAGATCTCGTCACTGTGGATCGCAGGCCTCATAGTCGGCGCAGTCGGCCTTCTCCTCCTGCTCCTCGGGCTGATGGGCCGCAAGGTAGGCGGACGCAAGTACTGGTACTGACGGGGGCTGGCCCTCGCCAGTCACGTTGTGGCCGTTCCGTATCGAAGCGTCGTGCGCGGTTACAGTCGACGCACGGGGAATCGGTCGCGGGGGATGGTGGTGGTGACAGCTGTTGCAGCCCTGTCGCTTCCGGCGGACGGGGATCGGTAGCGGGCGGCGACGTGGCTGGTTCCGGGATCGACCGTGTACGTCCGGGTCGGTAAGACCCAGGCGGCGGGTCGGACGTTCTGACGCAGGTCGACGGCAGCGGTGGCGGTGGACTGTTCCTCGTGCCGTCGGATTGTCCTCGCCGGATTCGGTCCCGTCGGTCGTAGTCACCTTCGAGCTTCGCTGAAGGGTTGTCGGAGCGCTCTCCGGCGGCCGACCGCCATTTGTATGTAAGTGAAAGTCACGGCAAATTGTTTCCGCAAACTCTTTACTGAGTCCAGAAAAGTAGTCCATAGTGGGTGGGTGCCGTCGATGCCGGATTACGCAGCGTTACTGCGCGGGGCTGAGCTTCGCGTGACCCGCCCGCGGGTCGCGGTGTTGGAGGCGGTGCACGCACGTCCACACGCCGATACGGAGACGATTTTCGGCGCGGTGCGCACGGTTCTGGACGGGGTGTCCAGGCAGGCCGTGTACGACGTGCTGCACGCAGTGACCGCGGTGGGATTGGTGCGCCGGATACAGCCGGCCGGCTCCGTGGCTCGTTACGAGTCGCGGGTCGGAGACAATCACCACCACGTGATCTGCCGGTCGTGTGGGGCAATTGCGGACGTCGACTGCGCCGTCGGCGAGGCGCCCTGCCTGACCGCGTCGGACGACAACGGTTTCCTCGTAGAGGAGGCCGAGGTCATCTACTGGGGTCTGTGCCCCGACTGCTCGACAACACAGACTTCTCGATCGAAACCCTGACCAACAGCCCAAATTGGTCTCTCCCGGAAGGAATGTTGTGTCCGATAGCTGCCCGGTCGCTCACGAGGGAAACACTCAGAGCACCAGTGAAAGTGAAAACCCCGCAATCCCGTCCCCCACTCCGACGGCGCACCGCCCGAGGACGAACCGTGACTGGTGGCCGAACCAGCCCGAGCTGTCGGTCCTGCACGCCCATTCGTCCAAGTCCAACCCGATGGGCGAGAACTTCGACTACGCAGCGGAGTTCGCGAAGCTCGACGTAGAGGCACTCAAGCGCGACCTCACCGATCTGATGACGGATTCGCAGGACTGGTGGCCTGCCGACTTCGGCCACTACGGCGGTCTGTTCATCCGGATGAGCTGGCACGCCGCAGGCACTTACCGCATCGCCGACGGCCGCGGCGGCGGCGGTCAGGGCGCCCAGCGTTTCGCGCCCCTCAACAGCTGGCCCGACAACGCGAGCCTCGACAAGGCGCGTCGCCTGCTCTGGCCCGTGAAACAGAAGTACGGCAAGCAGATCTCGTGGTCCGACCTCCTCGTCTTCGCCGGCAACGTTGCACTGGAGTCGATGGGATTCAAGACCTTCGGGTTCGGATTCGGACGCGAGGACATCTGGGAGCCCGAGGAGATCTACTGGGGCCCCGAGGACACCTGGCTGGGCGACGAACGCTACAGCGGTGATCGTGACCTCTCGGGTCCGCTCGGGGCCGTGCAGATGGGTCTCATCTACGTGAACCCGGAGGGTCCCAACGGCCAGCCGGATCCTCTCGCCGCCGCCCGCGACATCCGGGAGACGTTCGCCCGCATGGCGATGAACGACGAGGAGACCGCCGCGCTGATCGCCGGCGGCCACACGTTCGGCAAGACCCACGGTGCGGGCGACGCCGACCTGGTCGGTCCGGAACCGGAAGGCGCCCCGATCGAGCAGCAGGGTCTGGGCTGGAAGAGTGCCTATGGCACCGGCGTCGGCAAGGACGCGATCACCAGCGGTCTCGAGGTCGTGTGGACCCCCACACCGACGAAGTGGGACAACAGCTTCCTCGAGGTTCTGTACGGCTACGAGTGGGAGCTGACCAAGAGCCCCGCCGGTGCCTGGCAGTGGACCGCGAAGGATGGCGCGGGCGCGGGCACGATTCCCGACCCGTTCGATTCGTCGGCGGGACGCGCCCCCACGATGCTGACCACGGACCTCTCGCTGCGCATCGACCCGGCCTACGAGAAGATCACCCGCCGTTGGCTCGACAACCCGCAGGAGTTCGCCGACGCGTTCGCGAAGGCGTGGTACAAGCTGCTGCATCGCGACATGGGACCCGTCACGCGCTACCTCGGCCCGTGGGTCCCGGAGGCGCAGCTGTGGCAGGATCCGGTCCCTGCCGTCGATCACCAGTTGATCGGTGACAGCGAGATCGCCGCCCTGAAGAGCAAGATCCTCGACTCGGGGCTGTCCATCTCCCAGCTGGTGTCCACCGCCTGGGCGTCGGCTGCCACGTTCCGCAGCACCGACATGCGGGGCGGTGCCAACGGGGCGCGGATCCGGCTTGCGCCGCAGAAGGATTGGGAGATCAACAGCCCGGCCGAGCTGTCCAAGGTTCTGCAGACCCTCGAACAGATTCAGCAGGACTTCAACTCGTCGCAGTCCGGCGGTGTGAAGGTCTCGCTCGCGGATCTGATCGTTCTGGCCGGTGCCGCGGCTGTCGAGAAGGCGGCGAAGAACGCCGGCCAGGACATCACGGTTCCGTTCACGCCGGGGCGCACCGACGCCTCGCAGGAGCAGACCGACGTCGAGTCGTTCGCCGTGCTCGAACCGAGGGCAGACGGGTTCCGCAACTACCTCCGGCCGGGAGAGAAGTTGCCTGCCGAGGCACTGCTCGTCGAGCGGGCCTACATGCTGAACCTGACCGCCCCCGAGTTGACGGTTCTCATCGGCGGCCTCCGTGCGCTGAACGCCAACTTCGGGCAGACGGCACACGGCGTGTTCACCGACCGGCCCGAGGTGCTGACCAACGACTTCTTCGTCAACCTCCTCGACATGGGGACGGTGTGGAAGGGGGCCGCCTCCGCCGAGAACGTCTACGAGGGCAGTGACCGCGTCACGGGCGACGCCAAGTGGACCGCCACGGCCGTCGATCTCGTGTTCGGTTCCAACTCGCAACTGCGTGCTCTCGCCGAGGTATACGCCACCGACGACGCGCAGCAGAAGTTCGTGCAGGACTTCGTTTCCGCGTGGAACAAGGTGATGAACCTCGACCGGTTCGACCTCGACTGATCACGGTGGTCGGTCGGCCCCCGGGCCGGCCAACCGTCACCTGACCCGGCACCCCGCGAGCATCTGCTCGCGGGGTGCCGGGGGTTCAGGCCATCGCCAGCTTCTCGGCGTTTCGTACGGCGGTCTCGAGGTGCCTGTCCGCGGTGCTCAGGTCCAGCCGGGCGTCGCTGAGGCTGTCGATCACCCCTTCCCGCGAAGCGCCGTCGGCTGCGCTGTCGAGAAGGTCGAACGCGTCGGTCAACTCCTTGATCCGGTGTTCGAGTGCCTGCAGATCGGCCCGCAACCGGGCGGTGCGTTCGACGAGGTCGCCGACGTCCATGGCTGCCCCCCTTTCATCCCGAACTCACTGACGCGTCACCACCTCGTCTACCCGCGGTTGCGGCCGCGAAACCACCACTTCAGGGCGGGCCTACCGGTACACGAGGCCGCCGTCGATCAGTCCGGCCTGCCCGGTCATGTAGTCGGAGTCCGGTCCGGCGAGATACGACACGTACGCGGCGACGTCCTCGGGTGTCTGTGCGCGGCCGAGGGCGATACCCCCGACGAACTTCTCGAACGTGGCACCCTTTGGCGCCCCGGTGAGGGCTGCAAAACGCTCGTCGATGGTGACCCACATGTCGGTGCCGACGACGCCGGGGCAGTAGGCGTTGACGGTGATGCCGTCGGACGCGTACTCCTTCGCCGCGGCCTGAGTGAGTGCGCGGACCGCGAACTTCGTCGCCGAGTACACGCCGAGCATCGCGAATCCCTCGTGGCCGGCGATCGACGACGCGTTGATGATCTTCCCGCCGTGCGCCCGCGCCCGGAACTTGTCGGCCGCGGCCTGGATTCCCCACAGCACACCTTCGACGTTCACGGCCAGGATCCGTGACACGTCCTCCGGTGTCGCGTCGGCGATCGGGTCGACCTGGGCGATGCCCGCATTGTTGACGATGATGTCGAAGCCGCCCAGTTCGCGCTCCGTCCGGCCGACGGCAGACCGGACCTGGTCGCGGTCCGTCACGTCGGCGACCAACGAGATCGCCTTCGAACCCGCCGCCCGGACCTCGTCGGCCACCGCGCCGACCCGGTCGGCGTTGACGTCGACGAGCGAGATGTCGGCGCCGTCCGACGCCAGTCGCAACGCGATCGCACGTCCGATGCCCTGGCCTGCGCCGGTGATCAACGCGACTTTGCCCTCGATGCTCATCCCTAGCTCCTCTCCGATGTGATCGTGCTCACACGGAGCCAAGCATCGCCGGCCATGGCTGTGCGAGGGTTGCAGCCGATTGCAGGTGCTCCCTATCGAATGAGCCGGACGCCGTTCTCTCACCCGCGGATCGGTTCGATTGGCGGATGCGAAACGACAACACGATCGAGGTTCATCGAAAGCTCTTCAGAGACAACATCCCTGACGTGATCCGGGCCAACGACGGCACACCCCGCTGGCACACCCTGGTCGACGACTCGGAGTACCTGGCGGCCCTCCACGTCAAGGTCGTGGAGGAGGCGAGAGAACTCCACGGCGCCTCACCGGACGCGTAGTCGGGGGGAGTGGGGGACGAGGGCCCACGCCTCGTTCCGCACTTGGTCGGTGTCAGAACGGGTTGTAGATCCACACCCCGCGGTAGTCCCATTCGCTCGACCCGGTCGGAATTTTCACCTGATCGAGTTTGTGCTCGTTTCCGAGGTGGTCGAACTGGCGACACCAACCCTGCCCGTGAAAGGACGCGCACTCGATCGTTCGGCTCGTGCCGTACGGACTCAGGATGATCGACTTGTCGGCGTTCGCGCCGAACGCTCCAGGGTCCAGGGGCGTGACGAAGTAGGAGGTCCGATCCTTGTACCCGAACGGGTCGGGATCGACCGGATCGGCGGATGCCGTCGACACACAGATGCCGAAGGGGATGAGGGACAGGACGGTTGCCGCGATAGCCCGGTTCACTTGCACTCCATTCGCATTCGGGACGAACGCAGTCCCTGATCGAGTCGATGCTTTCACTCGACTATCGCGCGCCGTCTGATTGCGTTACGCCGCATGCCAGCTACTCCAATGTGAGTGGTGCATGCTCGTCGAACTCTTCGCACGTCTGCTGCACCCTGAGCGCGGAGAGAGTTTCCGATGCGCTGTTGGCCGGAGCACCTCTTTCCCTCAGCGAATCATCGGTGACATCGCCGGCGGCGCGGAGGACAATGGAAGCCGACCGGTCCCGGCACGTGGAGTCGGCCGTGGTCGTGTTATGTCAGAGTCTCGTTCCGCGGGGGCCGAGGCTGCATGCCAGCGTGCCTCGCGTCAACCTTGGAGTAGAGAATTCTGATCGCAGCCCCACCTCGACAACAATCCCTCTGTCGAACGACGAGGTCTCCAATGCGACGTCCTCGTCCACTGGCACCTGACCGGGCGGCAAATCGGCACCTTCGACGGATTCGACCACTCCGTCATCGCCTCGCGATCACGGATTGAATCATCCGATGCAAGCTATCGACGAACGGACAATCCTCGTTCGGGAACCATGGGGCCGAGACGAACTCGGTGCTGCCGGGATCGCGCTGTCGAACTCGATCCCGGGCACCATCTGCCCACGTGCCAGATCTCAGGGCGCGAACTTCCCGACCGCGTCGAGGTTGGCGAAAACCTCACCAGGCTGGACGAGGTTGGCGCCGGCGGTGTCGTTGAAGACCTGCGCGAAATATGGGGAGAAGCGGAACGGCCAATATGTGGGGCCGATCCCGCCACCGTGTGGCGTCATGAGCGTCGGCATCATTTCACCCACGTTGTAGGTGGCGACCATCCTCTCGCCCTGAGGGACCCCGTTGATCGTCACAGCTCCGTAGGCGCCGTCCATTCGCAGCCAGATGTTCTCGACTGCAACAGAATTCCCGGTCTTGCCGACCAATCTCGGACCGCCGGGGTAGTACACGCCCTGGCATGCGTCGATATAGTTGGTGTGCGAGCCGATTGGCAGATAGAGGCCGGTCTTCGCGGGCTTGGCCTCAAACGGTGTGATGCCTTCGACCGCGATGTCGTTGTCGTTCATTACCGCAACGATTCGCGGGGGGAAATCGAAGTTGGCATATCCAAACGGCGTGAAGTACGGCATTCGCAGACACTCGGCCTGAGCAGTCGGCACGGGCGCGTGAAGAGACAGTCCCAGAACCAGAATGATCGCCCCAGCGATCCCTCCTACAAACGCACGCAAGATACGCATCTCTGCTCCAATCTTCGGGTTTGTATGGCGCGGCACCGGGCGACAGGTAGCACCAAGAAGCGCTAAGAAGCGCCGGGAAGCCTCATGTAGTAGATTACGCGCCCAGCGCCCGACATTGAATCGCTATTTTTGCTGGGCTTGACTTTCTGTTGGGAGAATTGGCGCTGGGGCGTGAAGTTCGACTTCAACTTCAGCTTCCGAGCGAGGCGTCGTCAAGCGAACGGCACCCATTGGCCGACCCCGAATCGTCCCAAATCTATTCCGCGAATTTGCTTCTCGATACGGCCTCTCGGGTGACGCTGACGCGCATTCAGACGATTCGGATCGTCCACGCGAACGGCGGCTTGCCGATCTCGATGCATACGCAAAGCAATTGGTTGACTGTGTCGAGTTCCGCGGCACCGCCTGAGCCCAACCCGGGTGCAGGGGAGCCTAGGTCGGCGCGATACGAACGCGACCGCCACCTCGGGGGAGGTGGCGGTCGCGGCTGGTGTTCGTGGTGCTCAGAGTATTGCGGGGACGGCTACCAGGGTGAACCAGCACAGTGCGGGTGCGACTGCGACGACGATGCCTGCGTTGAGGAGAAGCTGGCGGTAGAACGCGGGTCGCTCGATGTTCTGGGCGTTGGCGAGGACGAGGGCGCCGTTCGTCGAGAACGGGGACACGTCGACGACGGTCGCCGAGATGGCCAGGGCCGCGACGACACCGACGACGGGGAGTGCGCCGGTCTGCAGCAGGGGCAGGGCGAGCGGGATGATCGCGGTGAGCAGCGCGGTCGAGGATGCGAACGCGGACGTGACGCCGATGACGTAGCAGAGGACGAACGCGACCAGCAGTGGTGCGCCGACGGTGATGGCCATTTCGGCGAGGTGGTCGATGGTGCCCATTTCCTCCATGATCGAGATGTACGTGACCATGCCGGCGACGAGCAGGACGGTGGACCAGCTGATGCCGGCGATGGCTTCGTTCTGCTTCGACAGGTCGGTGAAGGCGAGGACCGCGCCTGCGGCGATGGCGACGAAGCTGATCGGCAGATGCAGCACCAGTACGAGTACGAGCACGGTGGCGATGAGGAACAGGGTGAGCTTCTGGACCCGGGTCACGGGGTGCGCGTCGGGGACGATGCTGGTCGCCGTGGGCTTGCGGGTGAGTACCTGTGTCCCGCCCGACGAGCCTGCACCGCCGGTGGTCGGTGTGCGGTCCGGTGCGTCATCGGTGGTGGGTCGCGTTGTACCGCTGCCGGTTTCGTCACTCGTGCCGGTGGCGGTGTATTCGAGGTCGCGGACTCGGGCGAGGACCGAGTAGCCGACGACGGTCAGCACCGACAGCAGGAGGTTGATGCCGTAGCTGGCGAAGAACAGGGTCCAGGGTGCGATGGTCAGGCCGCTGGAGTTGACGATGTCGGTGACGAGGACACCGGAGACCGAGATCGGCGAGAACGCGCCGGCGTGGGCGCCGTTGATCGTCATGATGCCCATCACGAGTGGGCTCATCCGGGTGCGGGCGGCAAAGGACATCGCCGCGGGTGAGATCAGCGCGACCGCTGCGGGGCTGAAGGTGCCCAGTGCCGTCAGTACGGAGGCGGAGAAGAAGAACACCCAGGGGACGATCACCGTCCGGCCGCCGACTGCGCGGATGCAGGCGTTGACGAGGAGGTCGATCGTGCCGTTCCTCTTGGCCATGCCGAAGAAGTAGGTGACGCCGATGATCGTCAGGACGATCGAACTCGGGAACGCGGCGAGGATCTCCTTGTCGTCGTAGCCGAGGGCGAAGGCGCCGACGAGGAAGGCTCCGATGAAGCCCAGGATGCCGATGTTGATGGGGAAGATGGTGGCGATCACGAACATCGCGACCAAGGCGATCAGGGGGAGTATTTCGATGGAGGTCATGGTCGTTCTTTCGCTTGCTGTCCGGCAGGGTCGCCTGCCCGGTCGTCGGCTGTTCCGGTTGCGTGAACAAGGGGGGCCTCGGCGCGTCCGCGGACACTGAATGACGGTGCCGTGGTGTGCGTGTGCGGCGTCTCCCGACTCGTGACGGGGTCACCGTGTGGGGTCGGAACGGGCGCGGTGGAATCGACCAGTTCGGTGGACAGCTCCCAGGCCCGGTCCCGGTCGGCGGGAACGTCTGCGCTTTGGGGTAGCGGGCTCGTGGTTCGCATGTCACATCCTCTCGTCGATCATGTCCTACATCACGCTAGAGACGATAGATGTTCAGAACAATGTCACGTTTCTATCCGGGGGTTCAGTTCTGCTTAAGTCAGTGCGACAGATCCGCGACCCGTCGATCGCCGTGCTGGTGCTAGCCCCGCTCGGTTACCAGTAGCTATGCGCGCCGCCCGGAGGGACGATCGCCCCGCGATGTAAGTCAGACTTAAGGGTGGTCCCCATATTCGAAATTGTGCTCCAACCTGGCGTGGCACAGGGTTGACGGTGTCACCGCTGGAGATTCAGTTCCCTTACCCCGATCAGAGCCTTCGGCGGTGCCTCAGACTTCGTCACAACGAAAGGCGGCCGGACGGTGTTCACACTCCGTGGAACCTGGATGCGAGGCGGCACCAGCAAGTGTTGGCTCTTCAACGCGGTTGATGTCGACCCGCTGGTCGAGCAGGCGGGCGGGCTCGACGCCATACTCACCTCGGCCTTCGGGTCGGGTGATCCCCGTCAGCTCGACGGCGTGGGCGGCGGCAGCTCGACGACGTCCAAGGCCGCGATCGTGCGCCGATCCGCCGAGCCGGGCATCGACGTCGAGTACCTGTTCGCGCAGGTGGCGATCGGTGACCGCCGGGTCGAGTGGGGCAGCAACTGCGGAAACTGCGCCACCGGAATAGGGCTGTATGCACTGCAGTCCGGGCTCGTCGCGGTCGACAGTGCGACGACGATCGTGCGGATGCGGAACACCAACACCGGTGCGATCCTCACCGCCGAGATCGCGACCCCGGGCGGGGTGATCCCCACCGAGGGGGATGCCGCCGTGCCGGGGACCAGTGCGCTCGGCGTTCCGGTCGCCCTGACCTTCACCGGCCTCGCCTCCGGTACCGCTCTGCTGCCCACCGGGTCGGTGTCCGATTCGATCACGCTCGGTGATCGCCGGTACCGGGGCACGATGGTGGCCGCCGGGGCGCCGGCCGCGTTGTTCGACGCCGCCGATCTGGGCCTGAGCGGCGCGGAGGACAATTCGGTGATCGCCGACCACCTCTCCGATCTCGTCGCGTTGCGGCGCGAATCGTCGCTGCGGATGGGACTGAGCAAGCCCGGTGACCCGATCTCGCACGCCATTCCGAAGGTCGGTGTGATCGGCCCACCGAGGGACTATCGCACCAGCGGGGGCATCGACATCGCCGCCGAGGACTACGACGTCTCGGTCCGCATGCTCTCCATGCTCGCCCCGCATCCGGCGATCGGCCTGACATCCGCCGTCGCCGTCGCCGCGGCCGCCACCGTGCGAGGGGGAGTGGTGGCCGACAACGCCCGGGTGCGGTGGCCCGGATCGCTGCGACTGGGAACGGCCGCCGGCGTCCTCGACATCGACCTCACCACCTCCCCCGACGGAGTGATCGAGGCGGTCTCACTACACCGCGCGGCACGGCGCATCGCGGCCGCCGAACTGTTCGTCGCCTCCCCGGCCGCCGTGCTGGCGGGATCCGCACGGTGACCCGGCCACAGCACCTCGCCGCGATCGCCCGTTCGTGGCTGCTGGTGAACGGAACCCGCGTCGACACCTTCGAGCAGGCCCACCGATCTCCCGCGGACCAGATCGTCCTCGACATCGAGGACGCCGTCGACCCGAAACGGAAACCGCACGCCCGTGAGAGCGTCGCGACGTGGCTGGAGGACCATTCGGCATGGGTCCGGATCAATGATCACACCACCCCTACTGGTCGGACGACGTCGACCGCCTCGCGGGACTACCCGGCCTGGCCGGGATCATGCTCGCCAAGACCGAAGCGGCCGACCACGTCACCGACACCTTCGATCGACTGGGCGGCACCGCCCCGGTCCTCGCCCTCGTCGAATCGGCCGTGGGCATCGAGGAAGCACCCGCCATCGCCCGCGCCCGCGGCGCCTTCCGGCTCGCCTTCGGAAGCGGCGACTATCGCCGCGACACCGGCACCAGCGCGGACGATCTCGCGATGGCCTATCCGCGATCGCGGCTGGTCGTCGCGAGCCGGATCGGGCACCTCCCGGGACCGATCGACGGACCCACCGTCGGCAACAGCCACACCGCTCTGCGCGAGCAGTCCGCGGTCGCGGTATCCCTCGGTCTGACCGGAAAACTGTGCCTGGACACCGGGCAGCTGCCGGTCATCAACGAGGCCATCAGCCCGGCACCGTCCGACGTCATCTGGGCTCGCGAATTTCTCGCCGACTTCGACGCCCGCGGCCGGGTCATCCGGGACGGCAGCGACCTGCCGCGGCTCGGCAGGGCCGAGAAGATCGCACATCTCGCCGACGCCTTCGCCATCTGCCCCGCATAGCCGACGATCACCCTCTCGCCGTGCGCCTACACGTCGGCGAACCCTTCTTCGAGGCGCCGCGCTGCCGCCATGCACTGCGTGATGGCCTCCTGGGCGGCCGGACTCAGCCGCCGCTCGGTCAGGTGCGCGACCAGGATGCGGCGCTGCGGAGAACGGGTGGCGAGCGGGATGGACCGGACGTCGGGGCGGGGATTGAGGACCGCGAGCCGCGGCGCGATGGCCACCCCCAGCTCGACCCCCACCATCGCCTGAACCTCCCCGTAGTCGTGGGCGAGGAAGCTTGTCCGGGGCGTGAATCCGCCTTGCTGGCAGAGTCGTTCGAGGGTGTGGGCAACGGGGTGATCGTCGGCGCGCACTACCCAAGACTCGTCCCGGAGTTCGGTGATTCGGATCGACTCCCGGTCGGCGAGGCGGTGTTTTTCCGACACCAGCAGCAGGGTCGGGTCGTTCATCAGGTGGTGGTACGTCAGCAGTGGATCGTCGACCCGGTTCCACTCGTAGTCCCACAGCAGGGACAGCTCCGTCTCCCTGCGGCGAAGCGATTCGACCAGCTGCGCGAATCGTCCACTGAGAACGCGCAGGTCGATGCCGGGGTGGTGGGTCTTGAATTCCTTGACCACCAACGGCAGCAGCGTGGATCCTGCGGTGGGGAAGGTGCCTATTGCCAGCATTCCAGCGCGCAGTCCGCGGATCTCCGCGAGCTCGGCGTCTGTCGCCTCGAGTTCGACGAGGATCCGTTCGGTGTGTTTGACGACCGAGCGGCCCGCGTCGGTGAGCATGATGCCGCGGGCGTGCCGTTCCAGCAGCGGTTGCCCGGCCTCCTTCTCGAGCTTGGCGATCTGTTGTGATACCGCCGACGTGGTGTATCCCAGCGCCGCGGCAGCCGCGGTGATGGAGCCGTGCTTCGCGACCTCGCACAGCGTGAACATCCGTGTCGTATCGAGCACGTCGGCCACCTGCCTTTAGGAGAAATTAAAGGGAGTCAAGATATGTGCGATTGTACTTCACTCGGACGGGTGACAGATTGGAGTCCGCACACGGGAAGGTGCCGCCCGGCTTTCACACCGGCGCCACTACCTTTCCGTCTCCATCGCCTCTCGACAATGCCGAGGACTGCCCATGAGCGTGAATTCACACGATGACACCCCGACCTCGAGTTCGTCAGGGGACGCGAACCGCGGTCCCCTGCATGGGATCCGAGTTCTCGACATCAGTACCGTGTACGCCGCTCCGATCACCGCGATGCTCCTCGGCGACTTCGGCGCCGACGTGATCAAGATCGAGCACCCGTCGGGTGACCCCGCCCGATCCCACGGGGCGAACAAGGACGGCCACGGACTGTGGTGGAAAGTCATTTCGCGCAACAAGAAGTGCATCACCCTCGACCTCGGCACCCCCGAGGGTCAGCAGATCCTGCGGGATCTGGTCGTCGATGCCGATGTGCTCGTGGAGAACTTCCGACCCGGAGTGCTGGAGAAGTGGGACCTCGGACCCCACCGGCTGATGGTGCTCAATCCGGGCTTGATCACGTTGCGGGTCACGGGCTTCGGGCAGGACGGACCCTACGCCAAACGCCGCGCCTTCGGCACCCTCGCGGAGGCGATGAGCGGATTCGCACACCAGACCGGTGAGGAGGTCGGCCCGCCGACGCTGCCCCCGTTCGGTCTGGCCGACGGCGTCGCCGGCATCACCGGCGCCTTCGGCGTGGTCACGGCATTACTGCATCGCAACAGCCCCGAAGGCAACGGGCAAGGGCAGGTCATCGACCTCTCGCTGCTAGAACCCCTGGTCGGCATCCTCGGCCCGGGCCCCACCGCCTTCGACCAGCTCGGCGCGATCGCCGGCCGCCAAGGCAACCGCTCACCCAACAACGCCCCCCGCAACACCTACCTCACCAAGGACGACCGGTGGGTGGCGATCTCGGCCAGCGCCACCTCCGTCGCCGAACGGGTCATGCGCCTGGTCGGACGAGCGGACCTCGTCGAACAGCCGTGGTTCGCCTCCGCCGGGGAACGCAGCCGCAACGGCGACCTCCTCGACGAGGCGGTCGGGAAATGGATCGCCGCCCGCCCGTTCGACGAGGTCGTCACCGAATTCGAGCGCGTCGGCGCCGCCCTTGCGCCCATCTACGACGTCGAACAACTGATGAACGACCCGCACGTCCGTGCCCGCGACATGATCACCACCGTCGACGACGAGGACCTCGGGCCCCTCGCCATGTAGAACCTCATGGTGCGCATGCTCGGCACCCCCGGCGCGATCCGGTTCCCGGGACGGCGACTCGGGCAGGACAACACGCAGATCTACCGCGACACACTCGGATTGAACGTCGAGGCTCTGCGGCAGAAGGGAGTCATCTGATGGCCCGCAGCTACCTCTTCGTGCCCGGACACAACGAGAAACTCCTCGGCAAGGTCTTCGACGCCGGTGCGGACGCGGTGATCCTCGACCTCGAGGACGCGGTCCCGCCCGAGTGCAAGGGCACCGCCCGCGCTCGCGTCGCCGACGCTCTGACCACTCACCGCGCGTGGGTGCGTATCAACGCCGTCGGCACCGCGCTCGCCGCCGACGATCTGGCCGCGGTCGCCGACCGTGCCCACGGCATCCGCATTCCGAAGGTCGACTCGGTCGTCGACGTGCGGTGGGTGCGGGATCGGGCACCGGGCACGCCGCTGATCTGCGCGATCGAAACCGCGAAGGGAGTCGCCAACGCCCTGGCCATCGCCGCCGAACCCGGCGTCGAACACCTCGCCCTCGGCGGCATCGACCTCCGGAAAGACCTCGGCATCGGCGACGGGGACACCCCGCTGCAGTATGCGCGATCGCACCTCGTCATCGCGTCCCGGGCCGCGGGCATCGCACCCCCGATCGACAGTGTCTACCCCCACCTGCGGGACACCGACGGACTGGCCCGGCAGGCCGCCCACGCCCGTTCTCTCGGCTTCGGTGGCAAATCCGCGATCCACCCCTCCCAGCTGCCGATCATTCACACCGCCTTCAGCCCCAGCGAGGACGAATTTGCCTGGGCACGAAGGATTGTGAACGTCTTCGCGGAGTCCGGCGGAGCGGCCGTCCAGCTTCCGGACGGCGAGTTCGTGGATCTGCCCGTCGCCGAGCGCGCTCGCAAAATACTCCAGTCCCAGTAGTTGGATCTTGCCTACTGGGCGGGCGCTTCGTAATCGACGGTGACGATCAGTTCACTGTTCGGGAACGAGAACTGTGTGAGCGCTTGGTGAGCGGGGTGAACGTAACACTCGCGTACCTCTTCCGGTGAAGCCTGCGGGCGGTGTTTACGGCTTGAACTCGAGAATGGTGACGTGTTGGATCATGCCCGGCGCCGCGGTCGTGCCGTCCCACTGTCGGCCCCCAATGCACGGGAAATGCCGTGTGCAGCAGTCAGCAGTGCGGGCGAGAACTTCTTCCTGAAGCGCGGAGGGGGAGTAGGCCAGCAGCACCAATCCGGAGGACGTGGAATGAACGGGTGCCCGCTGCGCGATGTGCCCTGCGTCCAAGGCCCTTTCCAAAGCTGAATCCGGTGTCGAAAGGCGCTCCAGGTAGAGGACGGACCCGTGGTCCAGAATCGCAAGTGTGGTGTACCGGTGTACTGCGGCCTGAACGTCCTTTTATGAAGGGCAATGCGATTTCACGCAGCGTGAGGGCCCGGGAACCACGTGCCACCAGTTCCCACAACCGCAGCCCCACGCGCAACTGTCCGTCAGGGTCCCGCTCGATCAATCCGTACTTGACCAATTCCTCCACGAGGCGGTGGGCGGTGGTCAACGGCAGGGATGCCCGATGGGCGAGCCCGGACAGCGTCATCGACGGCTGCTGCCGGTCAAAGGCGTTCAGCAGTCGTACGACACGACCAATCACCGAATCACCGGTGGGGGAATTGGCCATGAATCGAGTTTGCAACACACGCTCGGGTGACTTCTTCCGTTCATCGGAAGAGCCTGCGGCCTCCGCAATCGCCCCTCCCTACAGTGTGATCGTCCTCATAACTTCTGGGACGTCCCGGAGCTTCCGATTCCAGCGTTGGGGAAGTGGTCATGGGAGGACCACCCAGTGCTTCATTAGGAGAATCACATGTCAGCAATCACTGCCGCACCGCCGAAGAGCGGCAACGCGCTCTCTCGGGTCATTGCGGCGTCCATGGTCGGGACCGTCATCGAGTGGTACGACTTCTTCATCTTCGGTTCGATGGCTGCCCTCCTGCTCGGCCCCGTCTTCTTCCCGAGCGACAACGCGGCACTGAGCACCATGGCTGCGATGGCAACGTTCGCCGTCGCGTTCTTGGTCCGCCCGCTAGGGGCGGTCGTGCTGGGGCACTTCGGGGACAAATTCGGCCGGCGCTCGACGCTGGTCCTGGCCCTGCTCCTGATGGGCGGCTCCACCCTCTTTGTGGGCCTGATTCCGACCTACGCGCAGATCGGTGTTGCAGCGCCGATCCTGCTGATCGTCTGCCGCGTCGTGCAGGGTTTCGCGCTGGGAGGCGAATACGGCGGGGCGGTGCTCATGGTCGTCGAGAACTCGCAGGCCCGCAACAGGCGTGGCTTCTTCGGTGCCTTCCTGAGCGCGGCATCCCCCGTCGGATTCCTGCTTGCGACCGCGGTCATCGCCCTGACAACCCTCACCACCACCGACGAGCAGATGGCCGCGTGGGGCTGGCGCATCCCGTTTCTCACCAGCGCCATCATGGTGGGCATCGGCTTGTACATTCGGATCAAGCTCGAGGAGTCCGACGCATTCAAGGAACTCCAGGAGAAGGCGGACACCGAAGCGAAATCGGCGCAGGACGTGCCGTTCATCGCGATGCTCCGTAGTTACCCGGTCCAGGTGCTCAAGTCGATCCTGGTGCCCATGGGTGTGCAAGCCGGGTACTAAATGACCACGGTCTTTTTGCTGTCCTTCGCGCGCGACTTCGGCGGCTTCGACGTCGGGCAAGCGAACTCGATGGTCATGATCGCGGCACTGTTCTTCCTGCTGTTCATCTTCGTCGGAGGTCTCTGGTCGGATAGCGCTCCCCGTTGGGTGCCCATGTCCGTCGGTCTGGGCGGGTTCGCCGTCGCGGTCTTCGTGATGTTCCCGATGGTCGAGTCCGGCAATTTCGTCTTGGCCACAGCGGCTTTCGTGCTGGGCCTGGCGTTCGTGGGCCTGCTCTACGGGCCCATGCGCATCTACATGGCCGAGTTGTTCGCCGGCGGTGTTCGCTATACCGGGGTCTCCTTCGGATACCAGACGGCCTCGGCCATCACCGGGGGACTGACCCCCGTATTCGCCGTCGCCCTACTCGAGCAGACCGGGTCGCATATTCCCGTCGCCGGCTACGCGGCCGTCATGATGGGCATCGCATTCGCCGGCCTGATGCTGCAACGCAACCGGACCAACTGGGACAAGGCCTGATGCCGGGCGCAGTTGGTGCGCTTACCAGTCGCATGCTTTGTACTGGGTGAGCAGGTAACGGGAGTCGTATCGTCAGCGATACACGGGACATGGTCGGGGAGGACCAGGAGTCGCGGTATGCGTTCGATTCGCACCATGGCCGTTGTGGGAACCACGGCATTGATGATGTTCCTGATGGCCGGCACGGCGTCGGCAAGCCCACCCAGCCCTGACCCGATTTGGTATTCATGGTTCCCGACTCGGGAAATGGGCGATGCCTTCAATCAATTCATGTGGGTTATCACCGGCTGGATGACTGGCTACGGTTACTTCTGAGGAGTCATGATGCCCAATTCACCATGGGACATTTTCCCGTACAACCTCTTTTATTGGATCGGTGCGTTGATCGCGCCGTTCCTCGGTGGATCATGATGTTCGGACCAATCGGTGACGCCGTTCAGTGGCTGTCACTCCACACAGCGCCCTTATGGAAACCGTTGCTGCAGGCCTGGATGGAGTGGAGGTATAAATCATGATCGGCATCGTGTTCGACCTCCCAGCGTTCTGGAACCCCAGCGACCTGTGGCCAGGAACTATTCAATGGAATATGTTCGCCCAGTGGTGGAATCAGTTCTAGTGCTGATTGAGGGCGGCGACACTCGGACGCGGGAACCGTCAAGGGTGGGTCGGGGTGGTTCTTTCCTCTGGTTGGGCGGGCCGAGTTGTGCGGTCGCTTGTGTTCGGATCCCGGCAATCGTGGTCGCGTCGAGGAATCGACTCCATCGGCGGAGTGTGACGACGTAATCGAGCCGGTGCCAGTACCGCTCGGAACTAATCCCGAACTGTTCCCAGATTCGCTCCTGTGGGGGCCCTTCGTAGGGGAGCCAAGCGATGGCGAGGGTCACGAGCATGTGGTCGTCGTCGAGGTGGCTGCTTCGCGATGCTCCTGAGATCGCCTGTCGCATTGCGTACTCGCGCGGCAGTCTGTTGTTGTCTGTGGGTGGCATGGGCATCTCGGCGCGTGCAGGTGGGGAGGCCGCAGGCGATTCACGCTCCGCGGCCTCCCCTCAGTCCTGAGGTCCTATCCCTTCTTGATGATGACGGTCTTCGTCTCGGTGTACGCGTCGAGTACGGCGGCACCGTGCTCACGCCCCCAACCGGACTGCTTGTACCCACCGAAGGGCAACGCGGGGTCGAGCACGTGGTAGCTGTTGATCCACACGGTGCCGGCCTTGATCTTCGCGGCAATGGTGTGTGCATTCGACACGTCGGACGTCCAGACCCCAGCGGCGAGGCCGTACTCGGTGTCATTGGCGGCGCTGACGACGTCGTCGGCATTGTCGAACGGCATCACGGTGACCACAGGCCCGAAGATCTCCTCCTTCACCACGCGCATCGTCGGCTTCGTGTCGACGAGGACGGTGGGTTCTACGAAGTAGCCGATGTCGCCCTTACGTCCTCCGCCCGTGACGGCGATCGCGCCTTCGGCCCGGCCGCTGTCGAGGTATCCGAGGACCGTGTGCAGTTGCCTCTCCGACACCATCGGGCCGATTTGGGAGTCTGGGTCGAGGCTGTCCCCGACCTTCAACTCGGCTGCGATTCGTGCGACGCCGTCCACGACCTGGTCATACACCTTCGACTGCACGAACAGCCGTGAACCCGCTTCACATGCCTCGCCCTGGTTGAAGAAGATTGCCATCGCGGCACCCTGGATGGCCGCGTCGATGTCGGCGTCGTCGAACACGATATTCGGTGACTTCCCGCCGAGTTCGAGGGTCACCTTCTTCAGGTTGCCGCGGGCGGAGCCCACGATACGCCGTCCGACCTCGGTCGAGCCGGTGAACGAAACCTTGTCGACGCCTGGATGGGTGGTCAGGGCGGCGCCGACGGAGTCGCCGTGGCCCTGCACGATATTCACGACGCCGTCGGGGATCCCGGCGTCGCGAAGAACCTCACCGAGAAGCGCTGCGCTGAGCGGGGTTTGCTCGGCGGGCTTGAGAATTACGGTGTTGCCGGCGGCGAGGGCGGGACTGAGCTTCCATGCGGCGAGTAGGAGGGGGAAGTTCCACGCGACGATGGCCGCTACCACGCCGACCGGTTCCCGGACCGTATAGGCGAAGTAGTCGCCCGGCGCGGCGGTCGAGGTGACGGGGATCGTGCTGCCCTCCAGCTTGGTCGGCCAGCCCGCCATGTATCGGAACCAATCGGCGGACAGCGGGACATCCACCAGACGCGCATAGGTCAACGGCTTGCCGTTGTCGAGTGCCTCGACCAGGGCGAAATCCTCCACTCGCTCCTCGAGTAGGTCGCCGACCCGCCAGAGGATCTTGCTTCGCTCGGCGGGTGTCATGCGGCCCCAGGGGCCGTCGAGCGCGCGCCGAGCCGCGGTGACGGCGCGATCGACATCGTCCTCGCCGCCGAACGCGACCTGTGCGAGCTCGTCACCGTTGCAGGGATTGAATGTCCCGAAGAACTCCTCCGAGGCGGACGGAGTATTTCGTCCATCGATCATGTGGAGGACAGGATTCGTCAGGAAGCTGGTGACCCTGGACGAGGGTGCAGTTGCGGTAGTTGTCATGTCGTGCTCAGTCCGTCACGATGCCGGACGAGGACTGCATCGGGTCGTAATCGGGGCGCTTCAGCAGTGCGTGCAACTGGCGTCGGCGCACCCCCATGTTTCCGCCGTCGTACACCGGGAAGCACAGCACGTCCTCCATGATCCCGGCGATCGGTGTCTGGTCGCCGTAGGCGTTCACCCCGACCAGGCGCATCGCGTCGTAGACGACCTGCACGGACAGTTCGGATGCGTAGATCTTGACCATGTGGCCGAGTTCCTCGTCGGCGCCGTTGGTCTTGTCGTAGAGGTCGCAGGCCTTCCAGGTGAAGTACCGGGCGGCTTCGATCCGTGTCTTGATGTCGACGAGCATGTAACCGACGTTCTGGTAGTCGATGATGGGGGCGGGGCCGGACCTGTTGTCGGTCTTGGCGAATGCATAGGCGTAGTCGAAGGCTGCGCGCATCCGGCCGACGCAGGCGGCGCCGATGATCGCCGAGGTCCAGTTGAATGTCCGGCGCACGATCTCCAAGCCGTCTCCGGGGTTTCCGATCATACTCCCTACCGGGACCCGAACGTCGGTGAACGTGATGCGCGGCGATGCCGTCGCACGGTGGCCCATGGTGTCGATATACGACTCGACCGTGATTCCCGGCGTGTCACCGGGGACCACGATCACTGCCAGCGACTCCTGGGGTGGCAGCGCCGGGTCGGTGCGGCACAACACGCTGATCAACTCGGCACCCTTGCCGTCCCAACCCGAGCCGTTGGTGGTGAAATGCTTGTCGCCGTTGATGACCCATTCGTCTCCGTCCCGTCGAGCGAACGTCTGCACCCCGGCAGATGTGTCCGTCGTGTCGAAGTTCGCGCCGCCGGCAGTTTCGGTGAATGCCCACGCCGCAAGCAGTGGTGCACTGCCGGAGAACGGCGGCAGGAAGCGATCCTTCTGCTCGGTCGTGCCGAAATGGATGATCGGCTGCAGTCCGAGGCCGGTGCCGAGCAGCGCGCTCGGCACGTTGACGTCGGCGCGCGCGAGTTCTTCGGCCGCCACCGCGAAGTCGAGTGACGTCATCGCGGTACCGCCGTACTCGACCGGGATGAGGGCTTTGAGGAAGCCCGCATCCACCATGTCCTGGTAGAACGGTTTGATCGCCGCGAATCTCTCCTGCGGTGTCGGGAACGGCGCGATGACACTCTCGACGAGAGCGAGCCGGTCATCCGCAAACGTCCGAGCTGCTTTTTGCAGGCCTGCCTGTTCGGGACTCAGGTCGAAATCGATTGCCATTGGAATCAGTCCTCCGTTGTTCGCATGTGGTGAATGTGATCGCGCACACATTCGATCTCGGTACCAATACTGATCGGATCCGACGCGGTCGGCTTGGACTGCAGCGCCGACCCGTCAGGACAGATGCGCCACACTGTCGGCGGCGCGATGGCGTAACGGGTGGTTGGCGAAGGGATTGACAGGAGCGTGCGGAAGCGCAGAATTTGGGGCATATGGAGCGGCAGGTGCCTGCCGTTCCCAGGTCGACTCGGAGGTTGATGTGCCGTATTGGTCCACCTCGGGCCTGAGTGCGCGAGAGCAGGTGAACTACTGGGGCGACGTCGTCTGTCAGGCGTTCACACCGCTGTCCCCGACGCGGAGGCGAGCCCACCTCGCCCGCAGCGCTACGGCAGAGGGAGTACCCGGCTGGGTGCGCTCGGAACCCCTGGTGGACACCAACTGCGCGGAAATCGCCTCGTGCACTCAGCTGTTGACGCATGGTCCGATCGAGGTGCGTCGCGCTCCGATGGAGGCGCTGTTCGTGAACTTGCAGCTGTCTGGGGCCTGTTACGCGGAGCAGGACGGTCGGAGGTGCATCGTTCGAGCCGGGAGCTACGCCGTCTTCGATACAACCCGCCCGTACTCGCTCGAGTTCCGAGAGCCCGAGAACGACGCCAG
The DNA here is from genome assembly GCF_009872365.1 of Rhodococcus sp. T7. Taxonomy (NCBI): domain Bacteria; kingdom Bacillati; phylum Actinomycetota; class Actinomycetes; order Mycobacteriales; family Nocardiaceae; genus Rhodococcus; species Rhodococcus sp. T7. Next base: position 49,384 of record NZ_WXYH01000033.1, on the reverse strand, counting down.
CTGGCGTGTTCTGTCGTTTCGCGTGCCCCGCGACCAGTGGGCTGCAGGTTTGCGCACCGACGGTGCCACGGCGCGTGCTGTCGACACGAGCACCGGTGCGGGCAGTGTCGTGGCAATGATGATGTCCACATTGTGGAAGGAGCGGCCGAACCTCGACCCGCTGACGGTGCGGACCATGGAGCGGGCTTTCGCCGATGTGCTGTCCGCAGCAACGACCGCAGGAATCACCGACCACACGGTGACCGAGGACCGTGACGCCGCACTACGGGTGGTGGTTCGTCACTACATCCGGTCCGCGGTCCCGCTCGGGCGGGTCACAGCCGAGGCGGCCGCGCGGGATGCGGCCATATCGGTGCGCACGTTGAACCGCCTGTTCCAGGCGGCCGGTACCACGTTCACGGACTGCGTCCGGGAGGAACGTCTGCGCGGTGTCACCCACGAGCTCGCCGTCGCACCCGAGTCCGTCACCATCAGCGAGATCGCTGCATTGTGGGGATTCTGCGACAGCTCGCATCTCACCCGCACCTTCCAGCGACACCACGGATGCACGCCGAGCGAGTACCGGGCGACGCAGAGGGCGCTCGTCGGCCGACTCGAGCTGGAATCTCCACCGGGCACGGTCCCGGAGGAGGACCGTTAGCCGGTCGAAGCCGGCGCGCTGTGTGAAGGTGCCCGAAGCGTGCGTCGTCGTCAGCCTGCCCAGGGTTCGGCGGCGGGGTGTTGAAGGCGTCGTAGAACTGAAGTGCGCTGGTAACGGCGACGGGCCCACCCGCGATGATGGTTCCGGCCACGGCTCCGATGGCGCCTGCGGCGGCTCCGGCAACCAGACATCCGCCAAGGAATCCGTGGACCGCGAAGCTGCCGATTGTCGGGACGCCGACCGCGGTTCCGACGAGCGCTCCTCCGCCCATTGGGGGCGGTCGTGCTGGGGCATTTCGGGGACAAATTCGGCCGGCGCTCGACGCTGGTCCTGGCCCTGCTCCTGATGGGATTCCTGCTTGCGACCGCAGTCATCGCCCTGACAACCCTCGCCACCACCGACGAGCAGATGGCCGCGTGGGGCTGGCGCATCCCCTTCCTCACCAGCGCCATCATGGTGGGCATCGGCTTGTACATTCGGATCAAGCTCGAGGAGTCCGATGCACTCAAGGAACTCCAGGAGAAGGCGGACACCGAAGCGAAGTCGGCGCAGGACGTGCCGTTCATCGCGATGCTCCGTAGTTGCCCGGTCCAGGTGCTCAAATCGATCCTGGTGCCCATGGGTGTGCAGGCCGGTTACTACATGACCACGGTCTTCCTGCTGTTCATCTTCGTCGCAGGTTTCTGGTCGGACAACGCTCCCCGATCGGTGCCCATGTCCGTCGGACTAGGCCTGAAATCTAGTCGTCAAACCCTCTGGGCTCGAGAAAAATTCGGGCACGACACCCGTACCTGTCGCCGCCACGCCCGCCCCGGCCGCAGAGGGGTCGGGGCGGGTGGTCCAGAGGCTGGACGTTGGCCCCCCGATCAGGTCGTCACACGCGGTGCAGACCAAAATGCGGTGGTGCGTTTCCAATGAACCGCAATGCCGGCGATCTTTGGGAGGCTGAGAAGGTGGTCGGATGTGGTAGCGATGCCCAGTTTTGCATCAGCTCTTACGCTTTCGAACGATCTGAGTCGACTCGAGCGCCTTCTCTCGCTTCTCCGCACGGCGCTCCTTGAGTGCCCGTGCGGACTGTTTCGAACTCTTGACGGCGGACTTGTCAGCCATTGTCGGTCCTTTCCGAATCGGCAACCGCGAACCGACCTCGACCATACCCAACAAAAGTAATAAGTCCAGATCCCGGGGTGTAAGGCGCGCAGGAGATTTCACGACTTGCTTATTTCTTGCCGATGGCTATGGTGCAGGTCAGGATGCCGCATCTATTTGGAGGACTGAAATGTGAACGCAGCTACCGACCGTCAGTGGGCGGTTCGTGACGCTGTTCTGAGTTGGCTTCTCGCGATGACAAACGAGGGCTATCGCAGCCCGATTCTCGACGCGGATGCCATCGGCGCGGAAGTCGGGTGGGTAGCCTCGGCGCTCACTCACGACGAGGTGGCCGACGCCTCGATGTTTCTCTTCAAGGAGGCCTACGTCACCGGCGTGCCGGTAATGGGAATCGGAGTTCCACGACCGATACTGACGGTCGCGGGACGTCGGGTGGCCAAGGCCGGCAAACCTCTCAGGTACAAGGACGATGCTCGGCGAGCGAAGTTGCGCCGGCGTCTGCCGGCTCCGCTCGCAGAGGCATCCGCAGCGACGGCGACGGCGGTAGTCGAGTGAATGAGCGAAAGGTTCGTCCAGCTACTCACCGATGAACGCGTGACCATGGGCTGAAGGTGAAGAGCGAACTGGGCTCTACCACATTGCGATCCGCACCCACCATTGTATTCGCTGCACCCTGAGGAAAGGATCTTCCCCGTGAACCTCAATGTCGCCCTGCTGTTCCTTCTCCTCGCCGGCGGAATAGGTGGTACAGCCGCCGTTCAAGCCGTTTTCCGCCGTTCCGCCGATCGCCGCCTGGGCCGCGCCCAGGGTGCGGTGTTCCACGTCGATGGCTGATTGATCTTTCTCGTTACCACGGGTGCACGCCGAGCGACTACCGCGCGACTTGCTGGAATCTCCGCCGGCCACGGTCCCGGCGGAGGACCGTTAGCCGGTCGAACCCGGCGCGCTGCGTGAAGGTGCCTGAAGTGTGCGTCGTCGTCAGCCCGCCAAAGGTTCGGCGACGGGGGCGTTGAAGGCGTCGTAGAACTGGAGTGCGCTGGCAACAGCGACGGGCCCACCCACGACGATGGTTCCGGCGACGGCTCCGATGGCGCCTGCGGCGGCACCGGTCACCAGGCATCCGCCGAGGAATCCGGGGACCGCGAGGGTGCCGATTGACGGGACGCCGACCGCGGTTCCGACGAGTGCTCCTCCGGCGATGCATCCGATGCCGGCACCGATCGCCGTTCCGATCAGACTGCCCATCCCGATGCCGAGCGCCACTTCGGTTCCGAAGTTGACGATGGCGGCAGTGAATTCCGGTGATTGGACGTCCAGCGCGATCGGCTGCAGTGGGAGTGCCGCATCCTCGAGTGGCGTGGCGGTTGCGGGGTCGGTGCTTGGTGTGAGTGTGGCACTCCTGCCGTCGATTTGAGCGGCAACCGGCCATTCCTTTCCGTCCCGGGAGTAGGTCAGCGGGAAGCCGGCTACCAGATTTCCGGCAGCATCGAGTACTTGGAACTGGTTGCCCTGGATGGTCAGTGAGCCGGCATCGGTGGTCAGGACGACGGACTTGTCGACGATGCTCGCGGTGTAGTGGATCCCGGGAAGAATGTCCGTTTCGAGTGTCGATGCAGTGTGGGGGTCGACCGGTGCGGGGGCGGCACTGGCGGTGCTAGAGGTGACGACCGCTGCCGTAACGGCAAAGGCTGTCACCGCAATGAGGCGTGTCAACATCATGGGTTCTCCATCGTGAGGGTTGGGGGAGAGGGCTGAACGGTGGGGCGGTCGAGTTGAGATTCAGTCGGCGATGCGATGGGCCGTCGGCGTCCGAGGCAGTCGAAGCGCCGCGAGGGCGCCGGGAATCGACATCGCGGCGAGCAGGACGAGCATGCCCCTCGGTGTGTCGAGGAACAGTTGCGGGGCGAGCACGAAGACCACACCACCGAGGTTGCCGGCGATCGAGAGGAATGCGGTTGCCGATGCGGCATTCGCAATGCCCGCGTGGATCTCCGACCACTCGAAGACGACGGGCATGGCCGCCATCATGAAGAAGCCGACAACGACGGCGAGCACCAGCAGAATTCCGCTGTTGCCCGTCGCCGCGAATGCCAGGAATCCGAAGACCTGGACGACGCTGATGACGATCAGGGCGGTGCGCCTGGCGTCACGCCTGGCTGCGAGACCGGGGATGGTGATGGCGCCCGTGATGCCCCCAAGCGTCAGAGCGATCACGAGCGGTCCGCCGAACCCGGCATTGCCGAGGTGGTCCTGGACCGTCTCGATCCACGTGATGAACGCGTTGAACAGGCCGAAGAGGACGAACATCACTCCTCCGAGCAGCCAGAGCTCCCGGGTCCGGCGGAGGTGTCCCCGGACGAAGGCAGGCTCGGGGTCCATCACTACCGCCGGCACCCGAACCACGACAACCATGATCAGCAGTGCCGCGCCGGTCGCGGCGCCCAATGCCCCGTGGACTTCGACCAGCAGGTCGATTCCCCCGCGGTCGTACAGCGGCTGGCCCGTGACGGCGGCCAGGAGTACACCGGCGTAGAACGACGCCGAGAGCAGCGCGATTACCGTGGGCCGCTCCTGCGCGGAGAAGTACCGTGCCGGGTACTTGGTGATCGCGTTGGCGACGAACGGCGTGCCGGCGGCGAGCAGTATCTGTCCGGCGAGGGCCCATCTGTAGGACGAGGGATCGACGACGCGCAGCAGTGGCCCGACGGCGATCATCGCGGCGCCCACGGCGAGCGTGGCGTCGAACCGTCGGTCCAGGAATCTGCCGGAGAGGGGGCCCAGGAGCACCAGGAAGAGGGGAGAGAGCAGCGTGAGGTTCCCGACCGTCGCCTCGGTGACTCCGAAATCCTCTCGCACACTCGGTGTGACCGAGGCGTAGGCCAGCACCGTCGTGGTGCTGGCGGTGAGCGCCGCAGCGTAGGCGGCCATCACCGCCCACCGTGTCGCGGACGGCTTGGTCGTGGTGTTGGGGTTCGTTGTGGTGCACTGGGTCATCGGGCACTCCTTCCGGCGTCTGAGGACGTCGGAACCGGACTCGTTTGCCGGTTTCCGACGTGCGCGGTGCAGTCGTGGAGTGGTGAGGGCCGGGTACGGCAGATCAGCTCCGGGACAGCGAATGTGAAGTAGAACACTCTCATTCGGGACCCGGTATGCGGCTACACCAATGTGCCCCAGTCTTGGAAACCGCGAGGTGCGGTTTGCCCCTCTCGGCCTGGCACTGCCGTCCGGCACGTCGCGGGCGGTGGGAGCCCTGGCGCTCGCCGAGCCATTCGGTCACGATCGATTGGTGGACCGTGCCGCCAGACTTGCCCTCGCCGTCGACCGGCAGGGTGGGCGATGCCTGTGGTGTGGTCGGCGTTTCGGGCCGTTGATTCCGCCCACCACCGAACATCTGGTGCCGCGGCTCAAGGGTGGGCCCAGCATCGTGGCCAATGAGGCCGCGGCGTGCCGGCGGTGCAACGCGGACCGTGGCCACATCGGTCCGGTCGACTGGCTCGCGCAGTGCCGGCGTCGCCATGGATGGGCACCACAGGCGACCCTGCTCGCGACGCTGCTGAACGCGTTGGACATCGAACTCGAGAACGTGGGTGGTCATCGGCGTGCCAGGCGGTACCTGTCCAGCCAACTACGACGCTGCCGGAGCAGTCATTGATGTGACTCGCCCAGGTGTGGTCGGTCGGTCCGTTATCGTCTACGGATGAGCGATGACGTGACTCGGTCTGGTCCAACCCGCGCTCCGACGAGCACCCGGCGGGCGGTGCTCAACACGATGAAGGGTTCGGCAGGAAACCTCGTCGAGTGGTACGACGTGTACATCTACACGGTCTTCGCGACGTATTTCGAGGCGCAATTCTTCGACGAGAACGACTCCAACTCGACGGTGTACATCTACGCGATCTTCGCGGTCACCTTCGTCATGCGGCCGGTGGGGTCCTGGTTCTTCGGCCGGTTCGCCGACCGTCGTGGTCGCAAGGCTGCCCTGATGCTCAGCATCACCATCATGTCGTCGTGTTCCTTCCTGGTGGCGGTCATGCCGACACGCGAAACCATCGGGTATTGGGCGGCAGTCATTTTGGTCCTCGCCCGGCTTGTGCAGGGATTCGCCACGGGTGGCGAGTACGGCACCTCGGCGACGTACATGTCCGAGGCAGCGACGGCGAATCGGCGTGGCTTCCTGTCGTCGTTCCAGTACGTGACTCTCGTGGGCGGTCACGTCCTCGCGCAGTTCACGCTCCTGATCGCGCTCAGCGTTCTCGACGTCGACGCGTTGCACGATTGGGGATGGCGGATCGGCTTCTTCATCGGCGGCGTCGCTGCCCTGGTCGTGCTGTGGATTCGGCGTTCGATGGACGAGTCGCTCAGCGAGTCGCATCTGAAGGCCATCCGTGCCGGTGAGGACCGGACGGCGGGTTCGTTGAAGGCGTTGTTCACCCGACACTGGCGTCCGCTGCTGCTGGTGTTCCTCATTACCGCGGGTGGCACGGTCGCGTTCTACACCTACAGTGTCAACGCGCCGGCGATCGTCAAGTCGACCTTCGGCGACGACCGGGCGCTGACGGCAACGTGGATCAACCTGATCGGACTGATCTTGCTGTTGCTGCTGCAGCCGGTCGGCGGCATCATCAGCGACCACGTCGGGCGCAAGCCGCTGCTGATTTTCTTCGGTGTGGGTGGCGTCCTCTACACCTATGTCCTGCTCACCTACCTTCCGAAGACCACCTCGCCGCTGTCGGCGTTCGCGCTGGTCGCGGTCGGCTACATCATCCTCACCGGGTACACCTCGATCAACGCGATCGTGAAGGCGGAGCTGTTCCCCGCCGACATCCGTGCCCTGGGTGTGGGGCTGGGTTACGCGCTCGCGAACTCCGTCTTCGGCGGTACGGCGCCGCTCCTGTATCAGGCGTCCAAGTCGGGCGGCCACGTCACCTGGTTCATCGTCTACGTGACGGTCGTGATCGGGATCAGCCTGCTGGTCTACATCTTCGGGCTGAAGAACAAGGCGGTCACCGTGCTCGATCGCGAACAGGGGAGCGCGTGGGGCGTGCCCGTGTCTTCGGGTCCACGCTGATCCACGTGGTGTGTCGTCGTCGGCTAGGGGTACGGCGACCCCGCGGCGAGCCCCTGTGCAGCCGCCGCGGCACGCACGGCGTCGATCACCAGTTGCAGTGGTTGCCGGTGCGCTTCCGTCCCGCGATGGGCGATGGAGATCGTTCGCATGACCGGTTCGGTGAGCGCGACGACATCCATGCCGGGCGGGCGCAGCGTCAGTCCGAGATCGGAGACGAGGGTGACCCCCAGACCCGCGGACACCATTGCGAGCGCCGTCGCCTGCTCGCCGACCTCGTGGTTGATCTTCGGTTCGAATCCGCAACGCTGACAGGCGGAGCGCACCGCGCGGCCGAAATGCGACGTGGGTCCCGCGAGGATCCAGGGATGCTCGGCGAGGTCCGCCAGCGCCATGGTTCTGGCGGACACCGTTCCCGGAGGCAGCGCTGCGTGCAGTCGCTCCACGGCGATCACCACTCGGGTCAACTCCGGGTCCCACGGCATCGGGTAGTCGGAATAGTTGATCACGAACGAGAAGTCCAGCGAGCCGTCCCGGACTGCGACCGCGGTGTCCTCCGGCGCGAGTTCCTTCGTCCGCACCTCGATGCCGGGATGTTCGGCGGCCAGCAACGACAGCGCACTCGGCAGCAGGCCCGACGCGACGGACGCCCACACGCCGACGGTCAATCGGGCGGTGACGCCCTCCTGCGTTCGTTCGAGGGCGGAGGTCGCGCGGTCCACCGACCGCATGATCTCCTCGGCGTGCTCGGCGAGGAGCAGGCCGATCTCGGTGAGCTGTACCCGCCGACCGCGCCGCTCGAATAGCTTTGCGCCGACGTCGCGTTCGAGCTGGGTGAGCTGTTGCGATACCGCGGAGGTGGTGTAGTGCAGGGCCTGCGCGGCGGCTGTCACGGTGCCTCGGCGATGCAACTCCCGAAGCATCCGCAACCGGCGCAGAGACAGCTCCATGCCCCCACCCTATGCATCCGGTCCGAACCGTCAATCGGACCACGCGGCGCGCTGTGTAGAAAGCGTGAACGCAATCATTCAAGATTCTTAACTGGACGCCTGGTCACCGGGGCGCGCACTCTGACGTCATCGGCTGAATGGGCGAAAACGGCGAAGTTTTTCCGAGGACGATTGGGGTAACTCGAGGTGACGACGACGGAACCCGGGTTCGGGCGCATCCCCGAGCACCGTGAGTACGACCACCGTGAGAACACTGCGACGCAGCGTCGGGTCGACGTGGCGACCGTGCGCAGCGGTGAGCCCCTGCTACGTATGACCTGGACTGATCCGGCCACCGGAGCTCGGGGCTACCTCGTCGTGCACTCGTTGGTGTCCGGCCTGGCCACCGGGGGCACCCGCATGCGGGCAGGCTGCACGATGTCGGAGGTGGAGGACCTGGCCACCGGCATGGCCGCCAAGACCGCGGTTTTCGACCTGCCTGTCGGCGGCGCGAAGGGCGGCATCGACTTCGACCCCAAGGACCCCCGCGCCGTCGGTGTGCTGGAGCGGTTCTGTCAGGCGATGCGCCCGTGGCTGGACGCGCACTGGGTGACCGCGGAGGATCTGGGGGTGCCGCAGCATCTGATCGACGACGTCTTCGCGCGGCTCGGCCTTCAGCAGTCGTATCATGCAGCGATCAGGCGTGCGGAAGATCCGCAGAGGACTCTGCGCCGGGTGCACGCCGCGTTGAACGCCCCGGTGCCCGGCGGGTTTCTGCTGGGCGACGTGATCGGCGGTTACGGAGTCGCGCAGGCCTGCATCGGCACGGTGAATGCCTGTGGATGGGCTCCGGCCGACACCACGGTGGCAATCCAGGGGATCGGCACCATGGGGGGCGGCGCGGCCTGGTATCTGCACGAGGCCGGAATGCGCGTGGTTGCCGTCGCCGACGCCGTCGGCACGCTGTACTGTCCCGACGGCCTGGACGTTCCCGCGCTGCTCGACCTGCGGAACGGCTACGGCGAGATCGACCGCTCCCGCGTCCCCTCGCATGTTCAGCGGTTGCCGCGCGCGGCTGTAATCGCCACTGCGGCAGACATCCTCGTCCCGGCCGCGATCTCCTATGCGATCACGGCGGACAACGTCGACCTCGTCGCCGCGAAGGTCGTGATCGAGGCTGCGAATGCCGCGACGACCCCGCAGGCCGAGGCGGTGCTCACCGGCCGGGGGATTCCGGTGGTCCCGGACTTCGTCGCCAATGCCGGAGCAGTCGCCTGGGCCTGGTGGGTACTGCTCGGTCACGTCGGCGCCGACCCGGAGGACTCGTTCCTGCGATTGCGGACCGAGATGCTGGCCAAGATCGCGTTGCTGCTCGGGCAATGGATGCTGGACGGCGTGACGCCGCGCCACACCGCGTGGGACCTCGTCGCGGCCAACCGCCGCGCGCCGGCACCGGGCGATCCTCTGGCAGCGCCGCTCACCATCCCGTAAACGGTCCGGCGAACGGCTCCGTTCTCAGGACAGCAGACCGACCAGCAGGCTGCGCAAGGCATCCTCGAAGAGGTCCCGATCCGTGGGCGCAGGGGTGGCGTCCGCGGAGATCGCCCTGGCCACGTGCGGGTAGGCATGGCTGTCGATCGGGGGTAGTGCGGGCTGCGACGCGAGCTCGCTGCGAGCGAACAACGTCGTGACCCCCGTTGCCATCGCGATCGCTTCGAATTTTGCCCGACCGGAGGCCGTGACCGGTTCGAGTACCTGCAGGCAGTGGTCCAGCCAGGCCAGGGCTTCGGGGCCGAGGGCGGGCGATTGCTGGGTGACGTCGACGAGCCAGGAGTGACGCCGATACAGCTGCAACTGTCGGCGGGACATCTCGACCATGGCGTCCAGCCACTGATCGTGGCCGGCTGGGTACGGGCGGAGCTCGCGCATGACGTGATCGGTCATGAGCGCGAGAAGTTCGTCGCGTGATGCCACGTACCGGTACAGCGACGCTGCGCCGGTACCCAGCGCCGCGGCAACGGCCCGCATGGACAGGCCGGCCAGTCCTTCGTTGTCCGTGAGTGTTATTGCGGCTACGGCGATGTCGTCACGGCTGTGCGTGGGGACCGGACCTCGTCGACGCCGCGGCGTCTCCCCGGCGGAGGCTGTGCGTTTGCGGGGTCGGTGTGGATCGCTCACCTCACAATCCTAAACTGCGAACACTGTTTGCTATTGTTTGTGTACGCACTCAGGGAGGCAGCGATGCAAGAGCGGGTTGAACGAGCGGGCGACGTCGTCCTGCACACAGTTGGTGACGGCCCCGCTGTGGTGGTCGTTCATGGTGGCGGGGTGACGATTGATTCCTATAGCCGACTGGCGCGCAAACTGTCGGACAGGTTCACCGTGCACCTCTACAACCGACGCGGACGCGGAGATGCGCCGCCCCGTTCGGAACCCTACGACGTTCAGGAGGACGTCGACGACCTGCGGACGGTGCTCGAAAACACCGGCGCAACTGACGTTATCGGCCACAGCAGCGGTGGGTTCATCGCCCTGACGGCTGCCCTGCAACTGCCCATCGCGCGTCTCGCTCTCTACGACGCAGCGGTGTCCGTGAACGGTCTCTTCCCTGCGCAGTGGCTGGAAGGCGCCAGAGCAGCGGCCCGGGACGGCGACGTTGCCCGCGCGATGGCGATCACCGGGGCCGGCATCAACACCCAGTCGCGGACGAGCACCCTGCCACTGGGGGTGCAGATCGCCATGAGTCGACTGTTGTTGCGCACTCCCGTCGGGCGCACCATGGGTGCCTTGTTGCCCATGACGTTGGACGAGTCGCAGGCAATCGCACGGGCCGACGGTCCGGCGAGTCGCTGGGCGGGAGTGACTGCGGAGGTTCTGTTGGTGAGGGGTGCGGACGGACCGCCCTACTACGAACAACTCAACGATGCCCTTGCTGCCGCACTGCCCCACGGCCGTGCAGCAGCGGTCCGCGGGGGCCATGACGGCATCAACCGCGCCTCGGCCCAGCTGATCCGGACGTTCGCGGACTTCTTCGGACCTACGGCGCACGGTCAACGCTGAACATGCGCGCGTCGTGTCGAGAGCGCTACCGCAGTTGGTCGCGGCGGCGTGTCAGGTAGGCGGTCTCGGCGGTGTTGCCCGCCAGGTCGATTGCTTTGTCGTAGGCGGCGCGCGACTCCTGACTGAGGCCCAGTCGGCGCAGCAGGTCGGCGCGGGTGGCATGGAAGGCGTGGTAGCCGGCCAACGCGGGTTCGAGACGGTCGACGGTTGCCAGTGCCACCTCCGGGCCGTCGAGTTCGGCGACCGCGACGGCCCGGTTGAGGGCGATGATCGGCGAGGGGTCGACGCGGACGAGTTGGTCGTAGAGGGCGAGGATCTGCGACCAGTCGGTGTCGCGCATGTCGCGGGCGGAGGTGTGGACGGCGTTGATCGCGGCGAGGATCTGGTAGCGACCCGGCGCGATCCCGGCGGCGGCAGCGGCGAGGCGCTCGCGGACCAGTCGATGGCCCTCGGTGATCAGCGTCGTGTCCCAGGCCCCGCGGTCCTGCTCGTCGAGGGCGACCAGTTCGCCGCCGGCCGAAACCCGGGCGTTGCGGCGGGATTCGGTGAGCAGCATCAGCGCCAGCAGCCCGGTCACCTCGCCATCGTCGGGGAGTAGGGCTCGGATCAGGCGGGTGAGCCGGATCGCCTCGGCGGTCAGGTCGTGACGGACCGGATCGGTATCGGGGCCGGTGGCCAGGTAGCCCTCGTTGAACACGAGGAACAGGACAGCGAGGACGCCGGACACCCGTGCGGGGAGATCGTCGGCGGACGGCACCCGATAGGGGATATGTGCCGCCTTGATCTTGTCCTTCGCGCGGGTGATCCGCCGCCCCATGGCACTCTCGGTGACCAGGAACGCGCGGGCGATTTCGGGGACGGTCAGACCGCCGACCATGCGTAACGTCAGTGCTGCGCGGGCTTCCATCGCCAGCGCCGGGTGACAGCAGGTGAAGATCAGCCGGAGCCGGTCGTCGTCGATGGCGCCGAGAGGCTCGGGCGGGTCGTCGTCGTGCACCATGTGAGCCTCCTTGTGTTTGTCGTCGCGCTTGTTCTCGCGCCGGATCCGGTCGATGGCCTTGTGGCTGGCGGTGGTGGTGAGCCAGGCGCCGGGGTTGGGGGGTACGCCGTCGGCCGGCCACCGCTCCACGGCGGTCGCGAACGCCTCCGCGGCCGCGTCCTCGGCGATGTCGAGGTCGCCGAAACGTCGGGTCAGGGCGGCGACTACCCGGGCCCACTCGTCGTGGTGGGCCCGGGTGATCGCCTCGCGGACCTCGCTCACTGGAATGGCCGCACCTCGATCTTGCGGTCGCAGATCTTCGACGCCTCGGTGGCGAGTTCGAGCGCGACATCCAGGTCGGGGGCCTCCCACACCCAGACGCCGGCAAGGTACTCCTTCGACTCCACGAACGGCCCGTCGCTGAACACCGCCTGCTCGCCCCGGTAGTCGATGACCGTGGCCGTGGTGGTGTCGGCGAGTCCGCCCGCGAAAACCCAGTAGCCGTCGGCGATCAGTCGCTCGTTGAACGCACTGATGTCGGGCTGCCGGTCCGTGCTGCCGGGATTGCTCTTGTCATCGATCACGGAAACCAGATACTGCATCTCAAAGATCCTCTCCTGTGGTGTCGGACTGTGTGGTGTATCGGTTGGGGATTTCACGCCGTTGCGTAGTGAGGGCGCCCGGCCGGCCGGTAGACCTGGATCGTCACGCCCTTGGAGTCGACTCGCGACTCGACCAGGTCGAGCGCAAGGTCAGGTCCGGACTCGGGGAACAACCGCGTACCCTGGCCGAGGACCACGGGGACGACGATCAGGGTCATCTCGTCGATCAGATCGTTCTGCAGCAACCACCGGGTCAGGGTGCCGCTGCCGTGTACCTGCAGCTCACCTCCCGGTGTGGCCTTCAGGTCCGCGACGGCGGTGGCGAGGTCGTCGGACAGGACGGTGGTGCCGGACCATTCGGGATCGGCGAGCGTGGTCGATGCCACGTACTTGGGCTGTGTGTTCAATGCCCGCAGGACGGGCTCCCAGCCGGGGACATCCTGCTCCGTCAAGGACCCCCAGGAGCCGGCGAACAGCTCGTAGGTCCGGCGGCCGAGCAGGAACGCGTCGGCGCGTTGGTAGGACTGGTTGATGAACGCGTGGGTGTCGTTGTCGCCCTTGCCCCGGGCCCATCCGCCGCGCTCGAATCCGTTTCTGCGGTCCTCGTCCGACCCGCCGCCGTTTCCCTGCATCACTCTGTCGAGGGTTACCTGGGTCATGGTGGTGAGCTTCATGGTCGCGGTTCCTTTGCCTTGGCGCCGCCCCTTGTGGGTGGCCTCACCCCTTCTACGAACGCCACCGCCCCGATCGGACACCGTCTCCCGGATTTCTTCGAAGAACTTTTCCGTTGCTCTGCCACGCGGTGCGGCCGGGCCGCTCAGACCAAGGGCGAACCCGAGGGCCCGCCAGTGAAGGCGGCAGATTGTCAGGTGGCGACGAAGCCCGATACGGCCATGTCGAACGCGGTGTCCAGAATGGCCAGCGGATCGGATGCGGAGTCCTCGGGGTTCCACTCCTCCAGAGCGGCCTGCATGACCGCGAGTGCGGTGCCGGCGAGGGTCTGTACGTAGAGACTGTCGGCGTCAAGACCGGTCCGCCGGGCGATTCCCTCGGTGACCGAGGCTTTCGTACGGCGGTTTCTGGCGGTGATCCTCGGGAGTAGCCGGGGATGCTGCCGCACCAGAAGTTGACGCTCGCGCCAGGTGTCGTGTCCCAGGAGTCGTTGGATACCCGCGCGGAGAGTTTGATGCACCGCCCGCAGGGGTGCCTCCTCTCCCGGCCGGGCGGCGATGCGGTCCGCCAGCGACGCGCCGGGAAGGTCCTCGTCCCAGTCCAGGACGGCTTCGTCCTTGGACTCGAAGTAGTTGAAGAAGGTGCGTCGGGAGACTCCGGTTGCGTTGCAGATGTCGTTCACGGTGACCGAGTCCGGACCCCGCTTTACGTACAGGCGGACTGCCGCACGGTGCAGGGCCTCACGGGTCTGCTGCTTCTTGTGCTCCCTCAATCCGCCGCCGGCGCCGGCGTCCACACTGCTCACGCCCACCATGCTAGTGCCCATGCTCACCACCAATATGCACTAGTGCAAAATTGCACCAGCGCAGAAGAAAAGTTTAGACTCGCTAAGTACTGGCCTGACGAGCGAAGAGGACACGCTGTGACGAGAGCATCCGGCTGCCGTGTGGGCAAGTGCCCCACCTGCCGTCCGCCCTGGCCCCGACGTGTGTGTGACTATCTGAAGGCCACCGATCCGACCTTCGGCCGGCTGCGCGCCGGCTGGCGAATGCTGGTCTCGCTCCCGGCCGGCATGGCAGCGGGCCACGGAATGGCGGTGGCATCAGGACAGCCGGGCCTGCTCGGTCTGATGTTCGGCGGCACGCTGGGCATGCTGGTCGGATTGACCATCTCCGATCCCAAACCCCTGTGGTTGGCGGTCCGCTGCGTCTGGGGTCTGCCGGCCTTCCTGGCCGCAATGCTGCTCGCCTCCGCGCTCCACCCTTATCGCATACTCGCGCTCTGCGTTCTGGCCGTGATGTTGGGACTGCACGTGGCGGGACGCGGCCATCTCGGCGATTTCGGGCACGACATGGGGCTTTTCCTCTTCGCCGGATACCTCGGCGGACTTCTTGCGCCCCTTCCGGTATCAGCGTTCGAGTACCTGGGCCCGATATGCGTGGCGGCGGCCCTTGGTGTGGCCGCGGTACAGGTGCTGCTCTGCCGACCGCGCCCTCGGCACTTCCTGGCGCATGTCGAACGCGGCTTCCTGGCCCGTACCCGGTACGTCGTACGGGGCGCCGAACGGCTGATCGTGACGGGGCACCGAAACACTCGCGCGGCGAGCAGGCTGAGCAACCAGATGATCAGCCTCAATGAAGCGGCCATGCTGGTGGACGGCTACCTCTCCCAGCCGGCCTCCACGCTACCGGCGGGCCGCGCCGAACACCTGCACCGACTGGTCTTCGACACGGAGCTGGCCGTGCAGGCGCTGGGACATGCGGTCCTGGAACTATGCCGTGGACCGCTGCCAGACGAGGCGCGCACCCTGCTGGCGGCGGCCCTCGCCGACGTCCGACACGACGGTTGCCACCACGATGTCCCGGCTTCGGTCACGCCGCTGCTGGAGTGGCTCGCCCGGCACGAGAAGCGGTGTCCGATTCCGGCGGACGAGCCGCTCGTGTCCTTGCTCTACCAATTTGTCGCCGCACTCGGCGATCTTCACCGCGCCTGTGAGGCGTGGACCTCCGGCTCCGAGCCCGACGCCGCACCCGAAGCCGACGGCATCGGCCCCCGCGACGGACGGTGCGCCTTCACCACGCCGATCTCCCTGGTGGCGGGTGATCTCTCCGGCACCACCCTGTTGTCGCACCGGACTCACGCCTCCGGTGGCAGGCACCGGACCCGGCGCGCCTGGCGGCCCAATGCCTCGCTGCGCAGCGCCATCCAGGTCACGGCTGCTTTGGTGGTCGCCGTGCCGGTGGGTGACGCGGTCAGCGGTGACCGGTCCTACTGGGCCGCCATCGGCGCGCTGATCATTTTGACCGGTACCAACTCGGTACACGAGCGGATGCGCAAGCTGGCCAAACGCATCGTCGGAACGGTCATCGGCGGCCTCCTGGGAATCGGCTTCGTCGACCTTCTCGGGACAGCGCACCCCGAGGCCACGGTGATTCTGGTCTGCGTGGCTCTGTCGATCGGTGCCTACTCGATCAGCACCTACTACACGATCTGGGTCATCGGCCTGGTCGTCTCGCTTTTTCAGCTCTACGCCTACATTGGAGAATTCCACGATTCGCTGGCAGTCATCCGCTTGGCGGAGAACGTGATCGGTGCGGTCGCCGCCACCGCCGTCGCACTGGTAATCCTGCCCCTGGCTGCGGTCACCCTGCTGCGCCGCGCCCAGTCCGACCACCTGCGCTCGCTGGCCACGCTGGTACGCGAGTGCGGTCAGGCGTGGACCGGTCCCGCCGGGGCCGCCGGCACCCGCGAGCACGCCCGAGCGGTGGATCAGGCGGCACATGAACTGCACCGGGTGTCCCAGTCGTTCGTCCGTCTGCCGGGCAGCGTCCATGGGGCGCGCGCCGAGGACGTCCGTATCACCCTGCGCCGTGCCGCCTATTACGCCCGGGAAATCGCGGGCAGTGGCGGGTGGTCGCTAACCTCTTGGCAGCGAGCGCATCTGCTCGACATCACCTCCAACCTGGCCAGATCGATCGACGTTCTCGCCCAGACGGTATCGGGCAATCTCACCGCGTCCACCGCGGTTCCCGACCGGCCCTGGATTCGCAGCGCCGACCGCATCTGGCGGATGGACCGGAAACTGACACCGTGCACGGCCAACGCCGAACTGCGCCGCACCCTTCACTACCTGGGCGACCTGGACGACCTTCTAGCCGGCCTCGCCGCGCGGCTGTCCGTGAACGTCCACGGCACCGACTTCCGCACCGGCACCGCCGCCCACCGCCACGAGCTGCTCATTCTCCGCGCGGAACAGTCGTTGGCCGAGATCTCGGTTCCGCCTGTGAAGTGCACAGCTGCAACGTCTGGGTGAGCGACCAGATAGCAACTCACGTCGGCCTCACCGGCGAGAAAACTCAGCAGGCCGGTCAGCCATGCCGGTCCCCGCCGGCTCGACCCACTCGCTCCCGATGAACAGCTCGCCGGAGTATGGAACATGATTTTTGGTAGTCGATTTGACGGTGTGCGTTTGACTCATTGATGACCCTCTCGTGTGTATCTACGAAGGTCGACTGGGACCAACAACCGGCCTACAGTG
Source organism: Rhodococcus sp. T7 (assembly GCF_009872365.1). Taxonomy (NCBI): domain Bacteria; kingdom Bacillati; phylum Actinomycetota; class Actinomycetes; order Mycobacteriales; family Nocardiaceae; genus Rhodococcus; species Rhodococcus sp. T7. The sequence goes on along the minus strand of NZ_WXYH01000033.1, from coordinate 32,789 downwards.
CAAGCCAATGCGATGTGACCGACGTAGGGGTTTCCTCTATGCGGAATGAACGGGCCTTTTCGGCGGTGCGAATTGCCCGGTCGCTGGACCGCACGGTCGATATGGTGCAACAGGCCGGGCGTGACCAGAAGTCGTTGACGGTGGGCTGATCTCCGGGGCTGCGTCTGCATCGGAACTGACCAGTGAAATCATTCGCGGTTTCATCGGCAGTTCCTGAAAAGGTTCCCGTAGCCGTCATACCTGGCTAGTCTGGAGCGGTTCGACGGTGACCAGGAGGTCTCATGCCCCGCCTGACCAGCGACGTGCAAGCATTTGCAGCCCACGCAACTGACGCCGACCTCGACGATCTGCGCGCGCGATTAGCCGCGGCGCGACTACCGGAGGCCGAGACGGTCTATCGCGCCGCGCCGGACCCTCGCCGATGGGAGCAGGGCGTTCCTCTCGCCGACCTCGTCGAGGTCGGCGACTACTGGCGCACCGGATACAACTGGCGGTCGTTCGAGGAGCGCCTCAACCGGATCGGCCAGTTCCGCACGATCATTGACGATCTGGGGATCCACTTCCTGCACCGCCGATCCGCGCGCGCCGATGCCACTCCGCTGATCCTGACGCACGGCTGGCCCGGCAGCATTGCCGAGTTCGTGGATGTGGTGGACGAACTGGCAGATCCGACAGATGCGGACGCGCCGGCGTTCCACGTCGTGGTCCCGTCGCTACCGGGCTTCGGTTACAGCGACAAGCCGGCCACCACCGGATGGGGAACCGAAAAGATCGCGGCCGCATGGGTGGAACTGATGGGACGGCTCGGCTACGGCAAGTTCGTAGCCCACGGCGGCGATTGGGGAGGCAACATCACCACGGTCCTCGGCGGCAGGTTCCCGGCGCACGTTCTCGGCATCCACACACTGTTCGCGGAGGCACCACCCGGGTTGACGACGGACGGTCTGACGGCGGTCGAGCGCAGGTGGACCGAGGAAACCCGCGATTTCTGGCGCCACCGCGCGGCGTACGCGAAGCAGCAGGCGACCCGACCGCAGACCATCGGTTACTCGCTCGTCGACTCACCGGTCGGGCTGCTCGCCTGGATCCTGGACAAGTTCGCCGAGTGGTCGGACACCGAAGACAGCCCGTTCGAGACCATCTCCAGAGACAGAATTCTCGACGACGTCACCCTGTACTGGCTGACGCGGACCGGCGCATCGTCGGCTCGCATCTACTACGAAAGCCACAACTCGCTCGATCCCGAACTTCGGGTCGACGTCCCGTCGGCAATCACGATGTATCCCCGCGACATCGAGAAGTGCCCGCGCCCCTGGGCGCAGGAGCGATACCGGCAGATCGTCCGATGGAGGTCGCCCGAAACCGGGGGACATTTCCCGTCGCTGGAGGTTCCCGAGTACTTCGTCAAGGACCTGCAGGACGGCCTCGCGGCAGTGCTGGCCGCTGGTCGGTGAACAGCGGACGCCGGCCGGTCTCGGTACTGATCGGATCCGTGGTGGCGGGAGGGCCAGTTACCTGGGCTTTCAGTGTTCTTTCAGCTTGCGTGTGTGACGATCTGGCAAAGTGACCATCGACAACCGAACAGCAACTGCGGGATCGTCTCGCGCGCCATGCACTGCTCCCGTCCGACATGGCGATCAGAACTGTGACAGCAGAATTCGTCCGTGTGATCAGGTTCGGTCGCCGCGCCGACAAGAGGCTGGGAAGAAGGGGGCGTTGATGATCATTCGTTTTCCGGGTGTCTATCGCCCCCAGCATGATTCGCAGATTCTCGTGGAATCACTTGCCGTCGAGCGGGTGCATCCGGGTACGCGGGTTCTGGATCTGTGCGCGGGTTCCGGGGTCGTCAGTGTGTGGGCAACGCAGTCCGGTGTTCGCCATGTGACCGCGGTCGACATCTCGCGCCGAGCGTTGGTCAGTACCTGGCTCAACACGGCAGTTCGCGGGCACCGTGTGCGCGTTGTTCGCGGCGATCTGGTGTCCCGAGTACGTCATCGGCGATTCGACTTGATCGTAGCGAACCCACCGTATGTTCCTGCCGAGCACGACGAGCTGCCGGCAAGGGGTCGGGCGCGGTGCTGGGACGCCGGACATGAGGGGCGGGCGTTGTTGGACCGGATTTGCGCTGATGCCCCGGACCTACTCGAGAACGGGGGGCGGCTGGTGGTCGTGCAATCGACGCTGAGCGGGGTGGAGAAGACGCGAGCAATGCTGGGGGAACGCGGTTTACGCGTCGAGATAGCACGCCGCATGCGTGTCCCGTTCGGGCCGGTACTGCAGCAACGCCGAAGCCTTCTCGTTGCACGCGGTGTGATCTCGCCGCAGCAGAGCACCGAGGAGCTCGTGGTCTTCCGGGCGGTCAAATGAGCACCCGGCAGATGTGGTCGGGCGTGCTCGCCGAGCGAGACCGAGGCGGCCGATGAGACCCCCGGGTCCGCCCGACCGCGTGGTTCCCCTGACTGCGGCGCAACGGGCGATCTGGTTCGCCCAGCAGCTGACTCCCGACGTGCCCTACGTCATCGCCCAATATGTGGACCTGAGTGGTCCCGTCCAGGTGGAGGCGCTGGTGCAGGCGCATGGGCGGGCGAGGGACGAACTCGCCGCGGAGGTCGTCCTGGCCGACGTCGACGGACTACCGCATCAACTCGCGGAACCTTCACCGGCTGGCCGGGTCCGGGTTCTGGACTTCCGCGCCGAGCACGACCCCGCCGAGTCCGCCCGCGCGTGGATGCGCCGGGACTGCACGGTCCCGCGCGAGATGGACGGGCAGTCGCTGATCTTCTCGTGCGTGCTGCGGGTCGATGACGACCGTGTGTTCTGGTATTCCCGTGCGCACCACATCGCATTGGACGGGTACGCGGCGATGCTGCTGATGCAGCGGACCGCCCAGTGGTACACCGCAGTACTCGACGGCGAGGAGCCGAGCCCGCACCGCGAGGTGGGGCCCGAGCAGGTCGAACGCGAGGATCGCGACTATCGATCGTCTCGTCGGTTCGATACCGATCGGGAACACTGGACCCGGGTCGCCCAAGATCTGCCACCCGCGGTCAGCCTCGCCGACCGGGCCGCCCTGCCAGGTCCGGGTGTCCGGGTCACCGGTCCGCCGATGCGGGTTCCCTGCCCACCGGTACTCACGGGTCGGTCGGTGCTCGACCGCACCGCAGTCCTGGTGGCGGCGTTCGCCGCGTACCTGGCACGGATGCGAGACGTCGACGACGTCGTGGTGTCTCTTCCGGTGACGGCGCGGACCACCGGACTGTTGCGTGCTGCGGCGGGCTCGGTCTCGAATGTGGTGCCCCTGGCACTGCCGGGGATCGGGGCCACCACGGTGGAGGTGGCGATCGACGTCGCCCGGTCGGCGGTGATCGCGGCACTACGGCGTCAACGGTATCGGCGCGAGGACATCGGCCGCGACGGCGGCACGGTGACCGGCGAGCTCACCTCGTTCGGGCCGGTGCTGAATCTGATGCTGTTCGAACCGGACATCAGCCTCGGTTCGGTCACCGGTCGCGTACACGTTCTCACGACCGGTCCGACCGCGGATCTGGCGGTGAATATCTACCCGGGCAGCACGGAGCTGATGCCGCGCATCGACTTCGAAGGCAATCCCGCCCTCTACAGCGAGCGGGAACTGCGCACCCACCACCGCCGGTTCACCCAGTTTCTGCAGATGTTCGTGGCCGAGATCGGCCAGGGCTGCGCGGTGGCGGACCTCGAGATTTTCCTGCCCGGTGAACGCGAGGTCCTGACACCGGCGTGCGGCCCGGTCGACGTCGAACCGGCGACCCTCGCACAGTTGCTCACCACCTCTGTCGGTGACTGCGGTGACCACGTCGCGGTCCGTGACGGTGAGCGATCCTTTTCGTACCGGGACCTCGACCACCATGCGACCGCGTTGGCGGGCAGGCTGTTCGGCGCCGGCATCGGTCCGGAAGATCTCGTCGCGGTCGCCGTCCCGCGCTCGTACGAGTCGGTGGTCGCCGTGTGGGCGGTCGCGGCCACCGGCGCGGCTTCTGTGCCCATCGATCCGACGCATCCACGCGCACGCATTGAGTACATGCTCGACGACTGCGCGCCGGCAATCGGGCTGACCGCCGCCGGTACCGGCGACCTCCCGGACACCCTGCGATGGCTCACCGTCGACCTGGACATCCCCGCCTTCGCGCGTCCACGTATGGAGCGCCCCGTGTACACGGGAAACCCCGCGTACGTGATCTACACGTCCGGGTCGACCGGTGCGCCCAAGGGCGTCGCCGTCACTCACCAGGGACTGGCCAATCTCGCGCAGGAAATCCGCGACAGCTACGCCCTGTCCGCCGCCTCCCGCGTCCTGCATTTCGCCTCGCCGAGTTTCGACACAGCGGTGGTCGAAGTCCTCGCCGCGGCCCTGGCCGGTGCCACCCTGGTGGTGACCCCACCGGATGTCGTCGGCGGCCACGAACTGGCCGATCTCCTGCGCAGCGAACGCGTCACCCATGTGCTGTCGACGCCGTCGGCCTTGGCGACGCTGGACCCCGCAGGTCTCGACGACGTCGAAGTGGTCCTGGTCGGCGGCGAGGCGTGCCCGCCGGAGTTGGTGACGCGCTGGGCGAGCGGGCGGACGATGCGCAACGCCTACGGGCCGACCGAAACCACGTGCAGTGTCACCCTCAGCTCCCCGATGGCACCTGATCGGCCGGTGACGATCGGGGCGCTGATGCGCGGCGTCGACGCGGTGGTGCTGGACCGGCGCCTGCGGCCGGTCCCGCCCGGGACGGTCGGCGAGCTGTACCTCGACACCCCCGGATTGGCCCGCGGGTACGTGCGCCGAGCCGGGACGACCGCCGGCCGGTTCGTCGCAAATCCGTTCGGGAAACCCGGCTCGCGCCTGTTCCGCACCGGCGATCTGGTCCGATGGACACCGGACATGACTCTCGAGTATCTCGGCCGCAGCGACGACCAGGTGAAGGTCCGAGGGTTCCGGATCGAACTCGGCGAGATCGACACCGCATTACGCGAGCATCCCGATGTGGAGTTCGCGACGACCGTGGTCCACGACAGGTCGGGGGATGCCCTGCTGGCCTCGTATGTGCTGTTGCGGGCGCCGTCGACGGTGACCCCGGCGAGCCTGCGGACGGCGGTGGCCCAGCTCCTGCCGGACTACATGGTGCCCGCCGTGATCACCGTCCTTGACGATGTGCCGCTGACACCGACGAAGAAACTCGACCGGGCGGCTCTGCCGACCCCGGATTTCGGCTCCGCCACCGCCTCGACGAGACCCCCACGCACACCGGAAGAACGGGCGGTGGCCAGGGTGCTCGCCCGGGTCCTGTCCACCGACGTGGTGGACGCCGAAGCGTCCTTCTTCGACCTCGGCGGCGATTCACTGTCCGCCACCCGGGCGGTCGCGGCGCTCAACACCGATTTCGGCGCCCGGCTCGGTGTGCGCGACCTGTTCGAGGTCCCCACCGTCGCCGCCCTCGCCCAGCGTCTCGCCGACGGACCCCCGGAGTCGAGTGCTCTCCCAACGCTGGAGGAGTTCGCAACACAGGCGCTGCCCGCGCGGATCCCGCTGGCCCCGGCCCAGCAGTTCCTCGACCGCACCGCCACCCACCCTGCCCTGTACAACCTGCCCTTCACCGTCACGATCCGCGGCACCCTCGACATCGAGGCGCTGCGCCGCGCCACCACCGACGTCCTCGAGCGGCACCACCCGCTGCGCACGATCTACCCCGATTCGGCCGACGGCCCCTCCCAGCAGCTCCTGGGCGTTGCCGACGCCGTCCCGGACCTCACGCCGACACACGTGAGCGCACCCGCCGCCTCGGCCCACATCCGCCCTCTGCTGCACCGTGGCTTCGACGTCCGCACCGAACCACCGCTGCGGGCCGCACTGCTGACCACCGGGCCCGAGGAGCACCTGCTCGCCTGCGTGATCCACCACATTGCCGCCGACGGATGGTCGCTGGCGGTCCTGGCCCGGGACCTGCTGGTGGCGTACGCGGCCCGCGCTACCGGCACGGCACCGAACTGGGCGCCGCTGCCGGTGCAGTACGCGCACTACAGCCTCTGGCGGCACGACCTGCTCGGCGACGACACCGACCCCGACAGCCTCGCGGGCCGTCAAATCGACTTCTGGACAGCAGAACTGGCGGGGCTACCCGGGGAACTGAAGCTGCCGGTGGACCGACCCCGCCCGGGGCGCTGGACGTATGCGGCCGGCCGCATCGGCTTCGAGGTCGACGAACACACGCACCGAGCACTGCTGACCATCGCCCACGCCCGGCACGCGACCCTGTTCACGGTGCTGCATTCCGCGCTGGCCCTGCTCCTTGCGCGCCTGTCCTCCCAAACCACGATCGTGATCGGCACACCGACCGCCGGCCGCAGCCACCCCGACCTCGACGACGTCGTCGGCATGTTCGTCAACACTCTCGTTCTCCGTTCGACGATCGACCCAACCACCACCCTTGCCGAGCTTCTCGACCAGTCGCGTACGACCGAGCTCAACGCGTTCGCGCACGCCGACGTCCAATTCGAGCGCCTCGTCGACGTGCTCGACCCGCCCCGGTCGGAGTCGCTGCACCCGTTCTTCCAGGTGGCGTTGTCCCTGAACAACTTCACCGCCGCCACACTCGACTGCGACGGACTCGAATTCGCGATCGCGCCGCAACCGCTCGACATCGCCAAATGCGATCTGCACTTCCATTTCACCGACCATCACAACGCGCAAGGCGACCCGGCCGGCGTCAGCGGCGAACTGGTGTACGCGGCCGATCTTTTCGACCACGACACCGTCGCCGGATTCCTCCCCGTGCTGCGCGCCATCCTCGCCGAAGGCATCGCATGACCTCCGGCACCGCACCGACGCCAGGGCAGCGGTGGCGGTGTCGGTCACACTGAACACCATGGACCGCCGCAGCCTGCACCCCGGAAACTGGAACGTGCGGGTGCGGTCCACCGCGGCCGCGGTCCTCGTCGTCACCCTGTGCCTGGCCCTCGCCGGCGGGGCACTCCTGCTCGTGCTCTACCGCACGCTCGAACACTCCGCCCGCGACGCCGCCGACTCACGAGCCCGCCAGATCATCGAGCAACTCCACACCCAGACACCCCAGGAACTCGACTCATCGCTGCTGGCCACCGACGGCCAAGTCGGGGCCATCCAAATCCTCGACCACCGGGGAAACGTAGTCGCCGCCTCGGCCGGCATCCCGACGTCACCCGTCCTCGCCTCCCCACTCCCACCCGGCGACACCGCCTACCTCGGAAACCTCCACTTCGGGCACGACCGCGACTACTGGGTGGCCGCCCATGGCACCACCGCCCCGAACGGTCCCGTCACCGTCGTCACCGGCGCGGACCGCGAACCGGTCGAAGGTGTCCTGGCCACGGTCGCGGTGCTCCTCGCGATCGGTGCCCCCATCGTCATCGGTTTCGTCGCGGTCGCCACCTACAGGCTGATCGGCGCGGCCCTGCGCCCCGTCGAGCGGATCCGGGCCCGGGTGTCGGCGATCTCGCCCGACCAACTCGACGAACGGGTGCCCGTGCCCGCGGCCCGGGACGAGATCGCCGATCTCGCCGTCACCATGAACAGCATGCTCGCGCGGCTCGAGGCCGGGCACCTCGCCCAGCGGCGCTTCGTCAGCGACGCCTCCCACGAACTGCGCAGCCCGCTGGCCACCATCACCGCCGCGCTCGAACTCGCCCACACCCGCCCCGACCTGATCGACACCGCGCTGGTCGACGAGTCGTTGCTGCCCGAAGCCCGCCGGATGCACGCCTTGCTCGAAGATCTCCTCCTGCTCGCGCGCGCCGACGAACACTCCCTGTTCCAGAACCGTGTCGACGTCGATATCGACGATCTGATTCTCGCCGAACGCGCCCGACTCCGGGGTGTTCCTGGCGTCGTGGTCACTGCCACCGTCGAACCGGTGCGGGTGGCAGGCGATCCGCAGCAGCTGGCGCGACTGGTCCGCAACCTCGTCGACAACGCCGTCCGCCACGCCCATACCCGCATCACCCTCGGATGCCGACGGTGCGAGGGGAACGCCGTCGTGGAGATCACCGACGACGGCCCGGGCATCGCCCCGGCGGACCGGGCCCGGATCTTCGAACGGTTCGTCCGGCTCGACACTCCCCGCACCCGCGCATCCGGTGGCTCGGGACTCGGCCTCGCTATTGCCGCGGAAATCGCCGCCGCCCATCACGGATCGATCGACATCGACGACCGGAAGGGTGGGGGTGCACACTTCGTGGTCACACTGCCGATCGTCGACGACCCCTATGCTTCCGACCGCATCGAATAACCGACACCTCGCACCGTGTCGATGCTCGTCGTGCCGAACGGGGCATCGATCTTCCGCCGAAGATAGCCGATGTAGACCTCCACGATGTTGTCGTCACCCTCGTAGTTGGAGTCCCAAACCGATTGCAGAATATCGTGTTTGGTGACGACCGCCCCGGAGTGGCGCATCAGGAACTCCAGCACGCTGTACTCGCGCGGAGTGAGCTGAAGGCGGGTGTCACCGCGGGTGACCCGCCGCATGGCCGGGTCCAACTCGAGCCCGGCGACACTCAAGACCGGCGGCCGCGGCGGCGCACCTCGCCGCACCAGCGCCCGCAACCGCGCCACCAGCACCACGAACGAGAACGGTTTGACCAGATAGTCGTCGGCACCGAGGTCGAAGGCGTCGGCGAGGTCGTATTCGCCGTCCTTGGCCGACAGCATCAGCACCGGCGTCCACACCTGCTGCCGGCGCATCTCCCGGACCACGTCGTACCCGTGTTTGCCGGGCAACATGATGTCGAGGACAACCACATCGAAACCGCCACCTGCCGCGGCCGCCAGCCCGGCGACGCCGTCGTGTTCGACCTGCACGGTAAATCCGTCGGCCGTCAGACCGCGGCGCACCGTCTCGGCCAGTCGTGTTTCGTCCTCGACCAGCAACACCCGCACCGCAACCTCCTCCACCACATCCTCGCAACCAGTGGACCAACGGTACGACTGACGTCGCGGCCGCCGCCCGTGACGCTCGTCAGTCGACCGCAGCCACTGTCACCTGATGTCTTCGTCTACCGCCGTGAACGTCGCGACGTTGCCCCGGGCTGCGGAGGGTGTCATTCCGGCAGTCGCCAAACCCAGCAGCACCCCCGCCAACGCGAGCACCAGCGGAGCGGTCGCGGGGGTACCACCGACCGCCCCGGTCGACGCCAGCCAGAGATGCTTCCAGCCGGACAGCTGCGCCCAGTCGTATCGGTGGTTGAGGATCCCGGTCTCGAGATTCGCGCTCACATGCTCATACACGCCGAACAGAGCCGCGGGGATGGCACAGAGCGCAACCAGTCGGGCCTGCGCGATGGCGATCCGTGAGCGGGTGAACACGACGATCAGCACCGAGCAGACGAGCACACCCAGCACAATCCACGGCACGATCTGCTCGGTGCTCTTCCAGTGCCTCAACGAGGCCAGTTCGACCGCGACGAATACGCAGGACAGCGCGGACAGCGCGAGTAGTGCCGCCTGGAATCGCGCGACGAGCCGCGCGTGACGCGCATCGCCGCGGCCCGGGGCAACCTCATCCTGCGTGGCCACCTCTCCGCTCCTACTGGGGGGCCAAAACGCTGAGAATGGTGTTCAGCGTCTGTTCGTCGATGCCGTATTTGCCCAATTCCTTCGTCAGGGTGTCGGAGATCGTGTCGGGACTGTAGGGGCCGTACTCTGTGACCTCTTTCGCCCACTTTCCTGCGTTGCTGACGCCGGCCGCCTCGAACGCCGCCTGGATCTGACTCTGGCTTGCCGTGTTCGGATCGACCTGAGCGACCTCCGCGGTACTGCCGCCCGGGGCCACGGTGGAGGATACGACCACCGACGTTGTCGGGCTCGCCGACTGCGCGGTGTCAGCGTCGTTGGAGCCGCACCCCGCGAGCAGGCCGGCGGCGAACAAGACCGGAATGCCGAACTGGACGATTCTTTTCGTCATGGTGATCAACCTACTTTCGCTGTCCGACAGCAACCTGGCTGCCGGCTGGGAACAAGCTGGCAGGACGCACCGCAATCCGCGAGCACCACTCTCGAGATTTGGGTGCTCGGTACTCGGTCGACATGATCGCCATCATGCGCGGTGGCAGCTGAAAGAGCGCTGAAAGTCGGCGGCGGCGTCCACAACCTCCACCGACTCGAAGAAGCCGGTACGCCGGCGCGGTGGCTTGTCACCGACGCTGAGGTGCACGCTTGTGTCGTCGCCAGCCGTTGCACGCACTGGGGGACTGTCGGCCAGATCCAGTTCCACCGTTATCCCGACAGTCCCGCACACTCTTCCGTAACCAACTCACTGGGCTGGGAGCGTCCGGGCAAGGAAGGTCTCCGGGATGGACGGCCATTCGGGCTGCCAGCGGCCGCGGCGTTGATCGTCGGCGATTTCGGTGAGGAGCCCGGTGACGGGTTCGCCGCCGTCGGCCACCAGGCGGGGCAGTCCGTATTCGGCGCAGTCGGCGGCAACGGGAATGAGGACCTGTTTCGCGTCCGTGACCCGTCCCGCGGCTGCGAGGCACCGGGCGAGCAGCATGCTGGCCTCGAGGAGGGCCCGCGGTCGCCGCGTTGTCGAGTGCCCGGACCACCGCTTCCGCACGCGCACAGGCTTGGTCGTCGGCGTGTGCGGTCAGGAGCAGCCGGATCTGGGAGTCTTCGTCGAGTTCGGTTGTCCGTGTGCCGAGGTCGGCGGGTTGGTGTTGTGCCGTCGATCGCTCGGTGCGAGTGCGGAATTCGGTGCCCGGTTCCAATCCGCAGCGAATCCGCTCGTTGTCGATCCGCGCGGCGAGTCGCGGCAGTGACAACTTCCGGGCGGTGTCGGCGCCCTCGTCCAACCGCTGCACAGCCGCGGGCATGTCCCCGTGCAAGGCCTTGATCCGGGCTCCGGTGCCGTAACTGGCGAGCATGAAATCGACGACTCCGCCCTCGGCGCCGAGTCGGTAACTGGCATCCAGCAGTTGCTCGGCCTCTTCGATCCTGCCCTGCTGATACAGCAGGTCACCGAGCAACGCACCGGACAGCTGTGCCGCATACGAGTGGACTCCGACCGAGGCAACGGCGAGGTCCCAGGCGGCCCGGAAGTGGCCCTCGGCGGCGGTGACGTCGAGAAGTTCGTTGTCGGCGATGCCGGCGAAACAGTACCCGATCATCCCGAAATGCGGGCCGCGGGTCTGCTCGTGATAGCGCCGCGCCCAGGCCTGCCGGCGACGGGCGGCGGCGAACTCGAAGCTGCAGATCTCTGCAAACGAGGTGACGTCGGCCGCGGCGGCGACGACGAAGGGCGGCAGGGTGTCCGGTCGTTCGAGGCATTCACGGACCTGATCGACGGCCTCCTCGATGACGTCGGCGTGACACCGACCGACGTCCGCGATGACCGCTGCCTCCACCCGCAGATCGATCGCCTGCGCCTCGGTCACGGTGTGCCCGTCGAGGGCGGCCTCGACCCGCGCCAGGGCTACCTGCATCGGCTCGAGGCGATGCAGCAGGACGTTGGCCCACGCCACGATCAACTGGAGCCGGGCCCGGTTCTGTGCGAGCGAGGCGGGCAGTTTCGCGACCAGCGCGAGGACCGTGCCCATCTTCGAGCTTTCGATCAAGGGCATCGCGTGCGATTCGATCAGGTCCACGGCACGGTCGTCGTCGCCGGCGGCCAGTGCATGATCGACCGACTCACCGAGCGCGTCGTGGCCGGCAAACCAGTCCGACGCTTTCCGGTGCAACCGGGCGAGCCGCTCGGGTGCGTCGCGTTCGAGCCGGCGCCGGAGAAACTCGGCGAACAGGTGGTGATAGCGGAACCAGTCCCCGTCGTCGTCGAGGCTGCGCAGGAACAGATCCCGCTCTTCGACCTCCTCGAGCAGCGCCTGCCCGCGAGTCGTGTCCGCAAGGATCCCCGCGAGCTCGCCGCAGATTCGTTCCGGAACCGAAGTGGCCATCAGGAAGTCGAGCAGTTCGGGTTCGAGTGCATTCAGCACATTCTCGGCCAGGAACTCACCGATGGCATGATGTCGGCCGGACAGGTGCGCGATCAATTCTCCTGCTCCGGATCTGCCGCGGAGCGACAGGGACGCGAGTTGCAGAGCGGCAACCCATCCGTCGGTGGAGCGGGTCAGCGCCGCGAGCTCGGTGGCTTCCAGTGCGAGACCGTTCACGTCCACGAGAAATCGGGTGGATTCGTCGAGGTCGAACCGCAGGTCCGCGGCAGTGACCTCGACGAGTTCGTCGCGAACCTTCATTCGACCGAGCGGCAGTCCGGATCGCGTCCGGCTGGTGACGATGAGCTGGAGGTGGTGGCAGCCGTTGTCGAGCAGGTAGCCCAGGGCGGCGAGGGTCGCGGAATCGGTGACCCGGTGCCAGTCGTCGATCACCACCGCCACCGGCAGTCCCCGGTCGTGCACCTCGTCGACCAGTGAGGTCAGCACGTAGCGGTCCGCGTCGTCGCCGCGGTCCTCGAGCACCTGACCGAGATCGTGACCCAGAGTGGGCTGCACACGCCGGATCGCCTCGATCAGATGCGCGAGAAACCACACGAGGTTGTTGTCGTCGTTGTCGACGGAGAGCCACGCCACTACCGTGCCTCCCTCGACGAGCACCCCGCCACTGGGCCGCGAGGGTGGACTTGCCGTATCCGGCGGGCGCATGGATGAGCACCAGCCGACGCCGCCTCGCGGCCCGCAAGGCCTCGAGCAGCCGTGCCCGCGGCACCAGGGCCTTCGGTGCGGTGGGTGGCCGGAACTTCGTCGCCGGAGTCGGCGGCGCAAGCCGCGTCCGTTGCGTGCCGGCGAGAGGCTCGGCCGGCACGGACACCGATTTCGGCGAGCCCGCGTACACCTCTGCGGGCCCGCGGAGTGGCGGGTCTTCCTCGGCACGCGCTCCGGCCCGGGTCCGAGCGTCGCGCAGCTCGTCCCCGAACTCCGCCGCCGTGCGTGGCCGCGCCGTGGGTTCGGCGGCCATGGCGTGTCCGATCACCGCCGTCACCGCATCGGGAATGGCCGGATCCCGCAAGTCCGGTACCGGCTCGGTGGTGATCCGCACGAACTGGGCGACGAGCTGTTCGCCGCTGCGGCGTTCGAACGCGGCGTGCCCGGTCAGCGCGCAGAACAAACTCGCACCCAGGCTGTAGACGTCCGACGCGGGGGTGGGGCTCTGCCCGGCGAGGACCTCGGGGGCGGTGAACGCGGGCGAACCGGTGATCACACCGGTACCGGTCTCGAAGCCCCCCGGAATTCGGGCGATCCCGAAATCGGCCAACTGCGCGTCGCCGTATTCGGTCAGCAGGACGTTCGCCGGTTTCACGTCGCGGTGCACGACCCCGGCCCGGTGGGCCGCCTCGAGCGCCCCGGCCAACGCGATCCCCATATTCAGCGTATCGGCCCAGCTCAGGGGTCCGGTGCGGCGGATCGTGGCATCGAGCGAGCCGTACCGGTGATACGGCATCACGAGGTACGGTCGGCCCGTCGGCGTGGTGCCCGCTTCCAGAACGGTGACGATGTGGGGGTGCCCGGACAGCCGGCCCATCGCCCGCTGCTCGCGCAGGAACCGCTCCAGATCCTCGGGGGCCGGGTCCACGGCAAGTACCTTGACCGCGACCGTGCGGTCCAAATGCGGTTGACGGCATCGGTAGACGACCCCGAACCCTCCGCGGCCGATCTCTTCGAGGTCGGTGAATCCGGCGGCCTCCAGCTCTGCCGTGACGTCCCCGGCGTCGTCACGCTGGGTGGCAAGCGGATCGAATTCGGCCATCGCACGCCCCATCCCGGTCGGCGTGACACCGGTGGCCGGCTCGAGTCATCCCGTCGCAGGCGGACAGTGATCCCAGACTATCCCCACACCGACACCAGGGGTACCGCGATCGGGTGGCGCTCCGCCCGTCCCCATGCTGTCGGACCAGCCGAGCTTCTCCTGCCACCGGCGCCGGATCACAACGAGACCTCCATCGGATCATCTGCCGGGACCGCGACTATCGAACGGCAAGTAGTACTTTGCCGATCGTGCCCGGCGCGCCGAGCATCCGGTGCGCGGCAGGGGCCTGGTCGATGGGGATTGCGGCGTGGACGACCGGGCGCACGATGGCTTCGGAGATCATCGGCCACACGTGTTTGACGACTTCCTGCACGATCTGCGGTTTGCCGCCCGGCCCGTGAGCAGGGCGACTGCGCAGACCGGTGGAGTGCACGCTGCCGCGCTTGGCCATCACCGTGCCGAAGAGCGCGAAGATGTACTCCGGGCGGTTGGGCAGGACTGGTCAATCCGGAAGCAGGACACAGCAGGCGTGTTCGCGTATAGCGAGTAATCGCAGGGGTACCTCTGGCGATTCATCGAAACCAGAGAGCCGACACCCTTTCAACTGAACGAACGAACAATTCTGTTGGACGAGGGATCAAAATGGAAAATGAACGACTGATCAAAATGCATGAGAAGTCCCGGGCAACCAATCGGTCTGTGTTGGGGTCTTGATGACGAATGCCTGCCACGAGTAGCGTAATAATTAGCGGCCGGGCGGCCGTCGGGAACTATCGGATGCGTGGTCGTCCGCTTCGCGTTTCACCTCAGGCGCGAATCAAAGGAGTGCGGCCATGATCACCTTTGCAAGTCCAGGTACCGGTCCGGGATCGGTAGGCCAGGGCGTGCGCTTTCGGCGTCAGCGGACGCGACGGTTCAGGACCCCGATGTTCACACTCGGTGCCGCGGCCAGCGCGATGGTCCTGATGGCCACACCCGCTGCAGCCGCTGTTACCACCACGACGGCAGTGTCCGTGCAGGGTACCGTCGCGACCACCTGTCCGGTCACGCTGACCGCGAAGATTACGCCCGTAAACGCGACTGGCACGGTGGATTTCAAAGAAGGCAATACCGTGATCGCTGCCGCGGCCGTCGTCACGAACGGCACCGCTACAGCCAACCACACCTTCAATGCGACAGGCGTGCACGTCATCGACGCCAACTTCAAAGGAACAGGAGAGTTCACAGGCTCGACGGGCAGCGCGACCGTCACCGTCGCGACGGGACTCAATCTAGGCTCGATCTGCCTTCCGATAGGTTAATCGGCGGCGGGAACCGCCGGATCGACCCACAGGAATTGTTTGTCGAGCGGACCATCGAAAGCCACTCCGATGCAGTTGGATCCGATGATTGGGACGAACGCGTCGCCCGCTGTCGAGACGGAGTGGCTCGGCTCCCACCTGGCGAGTCGAGCCGCCGCCGTCCAGGCCGTATTGCTGGTCAGCCAATTCCGATACCGCCTCCGAACGTGATACTCAACCACTTCAGGAACGCACCGAAGGCGACGGCGATGTCAACACCTGCAGAACCCATGAACCCTTCACTCCTCTTGCATTTTGTTATCGACGGGCACCGAACCCGCTTACTCCTATATCGGCTGTGCGCGCCCCAAGCGTTTCATGGAATGCCAAACAATTTTTCCCGCAAACTGAACGAAGCCCATTTCAATTGGACGTGTGATCAAAATAGAAAATTGGACGACTGATCAGAATGTTGAAAGATTTCGGTGATCGACTGGCGCAACAAAGTGAGCCCTGCCGGCAATGCACGACAGGGCGAGGGCCGGCGGTGACCGCGATCGGATTGGCGCAGGGTTGCGATACGGGCGCGGGTGATCGGTGCATCGCCTCTTCAGTCGTGGTCGCCGCTGATCATTGTGGGATAAGCCCCCGGCCCGAGCGTCCGAACATTTACGCTCGGCACATGGCGAAGAAGCTCCCCGCCGATGAGCGTCGCGCCCAACTTCTCGAGGCGGCGCTGGCAATCGCGGCCGAGCAGGGCGTCGACGCGCTGACTATGCGCCCACTCGCCGCCGCAGCCGGAACGTCCCTCGGGATCGTGCATTACCACTTTCACGACAAGGACACCCTCCTCACTCACCTCGGGGAGACCCAGATCTTGCAAGTCAACGACGCGATGCGGCTGGCATTCGGGCACTACACCGTACCCGCCGGGCTGACCGGGATCCTGGCCCTCGGGGACCTGCTGCGTGCCGGAATGCGAGGACTGTGGCCGATCATCGAATCCACCCCCCACCATCAACTGCTGACCTTTGAGATCACCGCCCACGCGCTCCGCCAACGTAGCGCCGGCAACGTGTCGGCCGGGGCGATTGCCGAGCGGCAGTACCGCACCATGGACGCCGAGGCCGTCGCGTTCCTGACCCTGTGCGCGACGCGCGCGAACGTCAGCTGGACCACTCCGGTCGATCAGGTTGCCAGGTTCGCGCTCACGTGCATGAACGGGGTGGTGCTGCGCTGGCTCGTCGACCGGGATAGCGACGCCGCTCTCAGCGATCTCGACGACATCGTGCAGATCCTCACCACCAAGGCCAGCTGACCCTCAGCCCGACGCGTGCGATCTGTCCAGCCGCCGTCCCGGTCGTCGGACCCTGCGGCAATAGGCTGCGCAGAGAACTAATCGGTGTTTCTGGCGTGCCGGCGGTGCCGCTCGCGGAAACGAGCGCGGTGCCGCTCGAGGGCGACGACCTCGGTATCGCGGAGGATCTGCCGTTGCCCTCGGGCGATGGCGTATCGCACGGCGGCACTGCGCTGTCGCAACTTCTCTGCGTGTGCGGCCGCCACGTCGTCATCGAACAGAATCGCTGCGGCCGTGTCGCACTCGATCAGCACCCACTCGTACGCCAGCCGGGTGGGGGCGTCGTCGTCGAAGAGCGCCGGCATCACCACGTCGTCGAACAGGTGAAAGGGCGCACACGTAAGCCGATATTGGAGGCGGCCGAACGCTCGTGCTGCGCCTGCGACTCCCATGGCGATGGATGATACACCGTGCGACGAGCAGGCGGTATTAATTTCGCTGCCTCACAGTCGAATCGGAGGTCGTGTGAGCGGTTCGCCGATGAGCCCTCGAGTTGCATATGATTCGCGGGCCTGAGCCAAGGTCGCCTGTGCTCCTTCGTGGACCAGTTCGTAGTCGGCGGCGAGGGCGACGGTGTGGATTTCGTGTCGTTGTACCCCAATGTCATGCCCTGGCTTCCGCCGGTAAGCGGCGACGTCCAGTCCGTGCAGTGTGCATGCGTCCACGATTCGGCGAACGGCATCGAAAGTAGCTCCCCCCGGTACATCCGAGGCTGAACCGGCCAGGGACAGCGTGAGGTCTGCGGTATCGATCAGGATCCCGTCGAGTCCGGGTGTTGCGCAGATGGCGTCGGCGTCGGCCGAGCCGTTGGTGTCCTCGATCATCAGGTAGACCCTTTGAGGGGGCGCCGAGGTGGAACGCGATCACGCGAAACGGGAAAACCTGTCGTCTCCATTCGGCCGTGGGTGGGCGGCGTCAGGGCTGTGTGTCGGGCGGGGCCGCGAACGAGCCTGATGCCCCGAGGATGGCGTGGACCGCGGCACGGACCCGGTCCGAAACGGAGTCGGCGGAGATTGCGTCGAACTTGCCGTCGAGGTGTAAAAACGCCAAGCCGTGCACCAGCGCCCACACCGCATCTGCCATCGAATCTGGGTCAGCAGTAGGAAATGCCTGCTGCACAATAGATTTGACGTATTCATGGATCGCCGTTGTCGCGGCCACCCGTTCGGGATTTGTTGGGTCGCAGGGTTCGGCGAACATCACCCGGAACAGTCCGGGTCGTGCGAGAGCGAACTGGACATAGGCAACGGCGATCGCCGCAAGGTCATCGGCGGTGGTCGGAGCCGGATGCGCGGCGGCCAACCGGTCGGCCAGGTCGCGGTAGCCGACCGCGGCGACGGCGGACAGCAGGGCATCGCGGTCGGAGAAATGCCGATAGGGCGCGGCAGTGGACACGCCGGCGCGTCGAGCGGCGGCGCGGAGCGAGAGTTCGGCGGCTCCGTCCTCCTCGAGGAGTTCCACGGCCGCGCGCACCAGCGCGTTGTGTAGATCGCCGTGGTGATACGGCTGGGTCTTCGTGGCCATAATCTCAATCTAGCAAGAGTTGACAACGCTTACATATCCGCCTGGGTCAGCGGCGTGCCCAGCGGGATCCGGAGCCGAACAGTCAGACTCGCGCGAGACCGATCTCGGCGCAGGCTGCGGGAAACTCGTCAGCTCCCAATCCGTCGATCGGGCCGACGACACCGGGGGTATGTCCCAGACCCAGAGCCAGGCGATGTGCTGCCATGGCCATGAGTTCGGCCGTGACCGTGTACGGCGATGGGCCTTCCACCTCCACCTCGGCCAGGACCTTCCCGGACGACGCACGGGCGATTGCGACCGCGAGACCGCGGGTCTTGGCGCGCTCTGCGGCATCCGGGCCGCCGGGCGGGCCGGCCATCCGTGTGAGAGCGCCGTCGAGCACTCGGCGTCCGAGGGGGCTACGGGACAAGGTGGTCGCCAGGAGTGAGGCGGCCTGCATGGGTCGCGCGAGTTCGGGGAACCATCCGTTGAACACCCGCACCTGGCGCAGCCGCGGGTATCGAGCCGGAAGCTGCAGAACCTCGGTGCCGGATGCGAGGATCGCGTTGCGCGCGACGCCGCGCACCGTGAAACGTTCGATCTCCTGCGCGGCGCGCCGGTTCGCCAGTGCCCCGTTTCGGTACCCGGTGATCGGCAGGGTCATCCCTACGGCGACCGTTTTCCGGGTTCCCTGGCTCAGCCCCTTCCACAGAAGTCCGGTAGCGAAGTAGCCGATATCGATGGACCCCGTTGCCGCGCCGCCTTGTTCGGCGGCCAACGCCCCGGCGAGCACTCCGGGAACGTAGTCGTAGCCGAACGCGGGAAGCATTACCGATCCGGTCTCGCGAGCACGTACGTCGTGGCGACTGTGGAGTTCGCGCACGATTCCGATCTCGCCGGTGGAGTCGACGTAGTGCGCACCGGAACGGGCGGCGGCCTCGGCGGCTACCCACCCCACGCGTTCGAAGGGCCCGACGCCGGTGACGAGTACGTCGCCCGGCCCGATCAGAGCCTGCATGCCGGTGGGGTCGGAGACGTCGGCGACCCGGTACTCCAGGCCACAGTGCTCGGCCGCCAAAGGTGCGAGCTTGTGCTCCGATCGGGCGGCGAGCACTGGTCGCAAGCCTCGACGGACGAGCGCGTCGACGGCGAGGCCACCGGCGTATCCGGTTGCGCCGAAGACGATGATCTGGTTGGGCGTGCTGCCTGTCATGGTGGGGGACTCCGTCGAGTGGTGTCGGATGTCGAAGCGGATGCGATGCCGATTACCGGTGGCGGACCGAGAACGGGACCGGCATGTGCAGCGCGGCCTGCGCCTCGGTGCTGACGTCGAACCGGATGGTGCGGATCGGCTGGAGTGCGCGCAGGTCGTCGGCCATGCGTCCGTCGCCGACGGTCAGGTCGAGGCCGCGCGGGAACATCGACGTTCCGGTAGCCAGTACGTTGGTCTGGTTCAGGGTGGCGTGCCAGGCGCCATCGACCTTCGTGTACGAGGTCAGGGCTGATACCTTCTCGCCGCTCCGGGTGTGCTTCTGGGTCGGTGTCGGTGCGGAGAAAGCGAGGTCGACGCCGCTGTCGGCGTTGGCGATGCGGGCGGCGGTCCGGCTGTCGTCGATGTTCACGTCCAGCTCGGTGACCCATTTCGGAAAGCCGTAGCCGTGGTGGCCGCGCACTTGGGCGATGTCGGTGTTCACCGGCAGCGAGAGCACGTACGAGTGGAGGTGATCGTTCGCCAGCGCGGAGGCCACGTCTGCAACCGGGAGTTTGCCGTGACGGGCGGGGCGCACCGCGACCCCCACTGCAGCCTCGGTGTAGAAGTCGATGTCGCAGACGTCGTAGCTGAAGAACATCACCGACACCAGACCCATACCAGGAACGATCTCCAGTGGGGCGAGCTCGCGCGGGATCCGGTTCCGGATCGCCCTGCTGGGAGCGATCATGGTCAGACGCGCCGACGACATCGCGTAATAGAAGTTCGGAGTCGAGGTGGGCCCGATAGGGGACTCGACCCGGGTCTTGGGAAGTGTCCGGAAGAAGTCGACTCCGCTGACCCGCGGATCGCGCGCCACCTCGTCCAGGTCGGTGTCCATCCGGAAGCGCTCGAACAGGCCGCCGGCGGGGACTGTGACGGCGTGCCCACCCAGGTCGACCTCGATGGTGTTCTGCTCGGTTGAAGTCATGTGTGGTCCTTCACCAATCGGTATGTGTGCACTGCTTACATGAGGCTAGAACGGCAATGTAAGCAATGTCAACACCTGGTCACCAGCTCAATTTTCCGGGTTGTTGACGCCGCTTACATTCGGGCATAGTGTAAGCGGTGCTTACTTGCTTCTGGGTCAACCGGAAGTTTCTGGCCGAAAGGGTTCGAGGTGTCCGAGAAAATATCCGCAACCGACTTGTTCCAGCCGATCACGTTGAGGTCCGGGCACATGCTGCCCAACCGAATCGCGAAGGCTGCGATGGAGGAGGGAATGGCTGCCATGGGTCAGCTGCCCACCGATGGACTGATCGAGCTGTACCGCCGCTGGGGTTCCGGTGGTGCGGGGGTGCTGATCACCGGGAACGTGATGGTGCACGCGGAGGCGCTCACTGGACCCGGGGGTGTTGTGCTCGATGAGAATTCGCCGCTGGGGCCGTTTGCCGCCTGGGCGAAGGCGGGTAAGGCTGTCGGTGCCGCCATGTGGATGCAGATCAGCCATCCCGGTCGGCAGATTCAGGCGAACATGCCCGGCGTGATCTGGGGGCCGTCCGACAAGACCGTGGACGTCGGCAAGCACTCGAAGAACTTCGGTCGCCCGACCGCCATGACTACCCAGCAGATCCACGCCACCGTGGACCGGTTCGCAACCACCGCGCAGCGCGCGGAAGCGGCCGGATTCGACGGGGTCGAAATCCACGCCGCGCACGGCTACCTGCTCTCGCAATTTCTCTCGCCGCTGGTCAACACCCGCACCGACGGGTGGGGTGGCTCGCTGGAGAACCGCGCGCGAATCCTCCTGGACATCGTGCGAGAGGTGCGCGCACGGGTATCGCCGACCTTCGTGGTCGCGGTCAAACTCAATTCCGCTGATTTCCAACGGGGCGGGTTCGACGCCGATGACGCCCGCAGCGTGATCGCCATGCTGGCGCCACTCGGCGTCGACCTGGTCGAGGTGTCCGGCGGCAGCTACGAAAGCCCGGCGATGTCCGGACGCCCGGTGGACGGGCGCACCACGGCCAGGGAAGCCTACTTCCTGGAATTAGCGGCCGAACTTGCCCAGAACACCCCCGTGCCACTCATGTTGACGGGGGGAATCACCCGCCGTGAAACCGCGGAACAAGTGCTCGCCAACAACGTCGCACTCGTCGGAATCGGCACCGCCCTTGCAGTGACACCCGATCTCCCGGCCCGCTGGCGCGCGGGAACCGACGCCACTACCTCGCTCAAACCGGTCACATGGAAGGACAAGCCGCTGGCGTCCCTCGCCGGGATGGGCATGGTGCGCTATCAACTGCGCCGGTTGGCCCGCGGAAAGCAGCCCGCCGTCAACATCGGCCCGGCCCGCGCACTGGTTGCCGACCAACTGGTCAAACGGCGCGCGCTTCGGCAGTACTCGAAATGGCTTGCTGCCCGGCCGCACAGCGAGATCGGTGCGTCTCGCGTGTGAACCCGCCTATACGGCGGAGGGGAACGAGCACTCGCAACTACCCGGGCAAAGACCAGGTGGAGTCGCCACGTAAGCGGTTGACGCGCACGCACGCCCCACATAATGAATGCAGTGTGCACATTTGAGCGTGCGCCTGGAACTGAAAAACCCATCACTGTGGGCCCGTAGGCGTCCTTTTGGAGGAACACATCATGACGAAGGTCTTGTTCGCAGTAACCGCAGCCGACCGTTGGACTCTCAACGACGGCACCGTTCATCCCTCGGGCTATTGGGCTGAGGAACTCGCGGTGCCGCACCGCATCTTCTCGGAAGCTGGGTGGGAGATCACCGTGGCCACCCCCGGCGGCACAACGCCGACCCTCGATCAGCTCAGCCTCGGTATCTCCGGAGGGATGCCGGGAAAGCGCCGCGAGGTGAAGAGCTACCTCGACAGCATCGCCGATGTGCTCTCCCACCCGGCATCGCTGGATTCGGTGGACCCAGACGAATTCGACCTGGTGTTCTATCCAGGCGGTCACGGTCCGATGGAAGATCTCGCCTACGACAAGACTTCAGGGGATCTGCTGACCCACCGTCTGGCATCGGGCAAACCGCTGGCGCTGCTGTGCCACGCGCCGGCGGCGGTCCTGGCCGCGACCAACCCGGATGGCACCTCAGCCTTCGCCGGTTACCGGATGACCGGACTGTCCAACCGCGAAGAACTGCTGAACCGGTTCGCCAAGAAAGCGCCGTGGTTGTTGGAGGACAGGTTGAAAGAAGCCGGCATCGAGTACTCCAAGGGACTGATCCCGCTGCGCCCGCACGTCGTCGTCGACCGCAACCTGTACACCGGGCAGAACCCTCAGTCCTCGGAGAAACTGGCGACCCAGCTCGTCGAGGTCGTCGGCTCCGCGAAAGGCTCCACGGCCGGATAGGCTTGGCCGTGCTCGCATGTCGGTGTTGTGGTCGGCGATCACGCGTTGCTCGGCGCAATCAGGCAGGCCGTGCTGAGAACGGCGACGGCAGAGTGTGGTCCCGAGGCGTTCAGTTCCTCTTTTCCTGCGATCAGAGCTCGAGAACCCTCGGGGGTGTCGGTTACCACGACGAGCACTGTCATGACCAGATCCTTCTGGACGAAGCGTTGTCATGAGTACTTCGCGCGGAAATGGTCTTCGAGTTCTTTGAGGGAACGTCCGCGGGTTTCGGGAACCTGGGTGGTGAAGATCAGTGCGAGAAGGCCGAGTCCGGCGAAGATGAAGAAGGTCATCGCGATGCCGATCGCGGCGACGACCGGCGGGAAGAGCAGCGCCACGAGGGCGTTGGCGATCCAGAGGACGAAGATGCAGACACCGATGGCAAAGCTGCGGATCTTCAGTGGGAAGATCTCCGCGAGCATGAGCCAGGCCAGTGGTCCAATCGTGCCCTGCATGGAGAACACGAACAGGACGACGAATACGAGGATGCAGTAGGCCTTGACGGTGCCATCCGGCAGCAGGACCGCCGAGAGACCGATCAGCAGGTGAAAGACGGTGATGAGTGCGAAACCGACGAACAGCAAGGTGCGACGGTTGACCTCGTTCATCACCTTCAGCGCGATGGTGATACCGAGAACGCTGACCAGACCGTTGAGGGTGTTGGCGATGATGGCGGCGCTGGAGGAGAAACCGGCGTCCGCGAGTAGCTGGGTCCCGTAGTACATCACCGAGTTGATGCCATTCCGCTACCGGTCGATTCGGGTTTCCCGCCGGAGCTCGAACAACCCGCGAGCAGCACGGCCGCGGCGACGCCCAGTGTCAGGGTCATTGTCCGGCGGGTGGTCGTCGGCGGCAGTGAGGCGTTCGGGCCGGTGTGTGTCCATGTCGTGGACCTTTCGGGAAGCGGCAACCATGCAGGCATGGCGACGCAGCGGGGGAGGGGGTAACACGGTGAGGCAAGGGTGTGGAGGCCCGCCGGGCCGGACGTCCGAAGACGGTTTTCACGGCCCGGCGGGGTGAATGGGACTACCGCAGAGGTAGATCCGCTGCGCGGTACGCGGAGTCGATGAGCTCCATGGTGGCGACCGCGTCGTCGGCGTCGATCGGGAACGTGGTCCCGTCGGCAAGGTGTCGAGCGAAGGTGTCGAGCTGATAGGTGTACGTCGAACGGGTGCCGAGGTGCTCGACGGCGGTCCCGGCGTCGGTGGTGACGGTGATCCGGTCGTCGCCGGACTGGAGCATGTAGTCGTGCGCGAGGGCTTCACCGCGGTCCCCGACGAGGCGCAGGGTCATCTCGAACCGATCCCAGGTCATCGAGTTCGTGTTCGATCCCGTTGCGCCGCTGGGGAAGACGAGCTCGATGTCGCAGGCCTCGTCGACTCCCCGGGTGCGTTCGACGGCGCGGGCCGCGACCACGGTGGGTTCGCCGCCGGCGAAACGGCCCAACTGGCGGTGCACGTGCAGGCCGTAGCAGCCGAGGTCCATCACCGACCCGCCGGCGAGTTCGAGGTTCCACCGCAGGTCGTCGGGTTTGGGTTCGGGCATCCGCATGACCACTTCGACCCGCTGCAGGGTGCCGAGGGTGCCGTCCTCGAGCAGCTCGAACATCCGCCCGACGATCGGGTGGAAGAGGTAGTGGAACCCTTCCATGATCGGCACACCCCGTTCGCGGGCCGCGCGGCGGACCTGATCTGCTTCGGCGGCGTTGCGGGCGAACGGCTTCTCGGTCAGCACCGCCTTGCCGGCCTCGATCGCCTTCAGATTCCATTCGGCGTGGAAGGCGTTGGCGAGGGGGTTGTAGATCACGTCGACTTCGGGGTCGGCGATCAGCTCGGCGTACGAGTCGACGACCCGCTCGACGCCGTGCGTCTGCGCGAACGTCTCGGCGCGGCCACGGTCGCGGGCGGCGACCGCGACCAGCCGGTGCCCGAGGATCTGGGCCGGCTTCACGATCGCCTGCTCCGCGATCCGGGAGGCGCCGAGGATGCCGATCCGCAGCTCGCTCACAGCTCGAGGCTCCGCAGGAATGCAGCGCTGGTCTTGACGTCCGCGACCGGTCCCTCACCCTCGGGTTCGCCGGCGAGGATGGTGTCCTGCTCGAGGGTGAACCAGCCGTCGAAGCCGGAGCCCACGAGGTGCCGGACCACGCCTGCGACGTCGACGTCACCGGTGCCGAGCGGGGTGTACATGCCTTGGGCGACGGCCTGGGTGTAGCTCAGCTCGCCGGCCTGCACGCGGGCGGCGAATTCGGCGTCGACGTCCTTGAGGTGCGTGTGGGTGATCCGGTCCGCGGCGGCGCGGGCCAGCTCGAGCGGGTCGGTGCCGCCGATCAGCAGGTGCCCGGTGTCCAGGCACAGCGGGATCGAGGAACCGTCGAGGACCCGCTGGACCTCGATGCTCTGCTCGATCATGGTGCCCACGTGCGGGTGCAGGACCGCGTGGATGCCCTGCTCGGCGGCGACGTCGTGCAGCCGGTCCAGGTTCGACAGCAAGGTTTTCCAGCCGGCGTCGTCGAGGTCGGGCCGCGAATCGTAGCCGTCGGTGCCGGTGATCGCGGCCAGCACCAGCACCTCGGCGCCGGCGGCGGTGAACGCGGCCAGGGTGCCGGTGATGTCGGGGACCGGGTCGTGGCCGGCGTCGTGCAGCAGCACCGGGGTGAAACCGCCGACGGCCTTCAGGTCGTAGGAGGCCAGGGTGGCGGCCAGTTCCTGCGGGTCGGCGGGCAGGAATCCGTCGGGGCCGATCTCGGCGGCTTCGAGGCCGGCGTCGCGCATCTCCGAGAGCACCCGTTCGGGGCCGAGCTGGTGACCCCAGCCGGGAACTTCACAGACACCCCACGAAATAGGTGCTCCTGCAATACGAATCATCGTCGAACCTCACTCATCTGGACGGGTCGGTGGTGGGAGAGGGACAGCGTGGCCGCCTCGGCGATCCACGCCACCTCGAGGGCGTCGGCGGCGGTGCACGGTGAGGGTGCGGTGCCGGCGATCACGTCGAGGAACGCGCCGAGTTCGGCGCGGTAGGCGGAGGTGAAGCGGTCCATGAAGAACTGATGCGGTGGGCCGTCGGGGAAGGTGAGGCCGGGTTCGAGGTTGCGCACCGGGGCGTTCGCGTCCCAGCCGGCGACGACGCTGTCCTCGGAGCCGTGGACCTCGAGGCGGCAGTCGTAGCCGCGGGCGTTGTAGCGGGTGTTGGAGACGACGCCCAGCGTGCCGTTCTCGAAGGTCAGGGTGGTGGTGGCGGTGTCGACGTCGCCGTGGTCGGCGAAGATCGAGTCGCCCTGGTTGGTGCCGGCGGCATACACCTCGGTCACCTCGTGTCCGACGACCCAGCGGACGATGTCGAAGTCGTGGACGCTGCAGTCGCGGAAGATCCCGCCGGACGCGGCCACGTACTCCGCCGGCGGCGGCGCCGGGTCGAGGGTGGTCGAGCGCACCGTGTGCAGCCAGCCGAGTTCCCCGCCGACGACGGCGTTGCGGGCCGCGACGAACGCGGGATCGAACCGGCGGTTGTACCCGATCTGCACCGGCACCGTCGAGGTCTTCAGCCGCTCGACGACCTGATAGCTCTCGTCGGCGGTGAACGCGACCGGCTTCTCGCAGAACACCGGAATCCCGGCATCGACGGCGGCCAGGATCAGCGGCGCATGCGCCGGGGTGGCGGCCGCGATCACCACCCCGTCCACGCCCGAGGTGAAGACCGCGGCGGCGTCCTCGACCGCGCGCGCCCCGAACTTGGCGGCCACGGACGCGGTGACGTCCGGACGCTCGTCGGTGACGACGAGGCCGTCCACCCCCGGCAACTGAGCCAGGGTGTCGGTGTGGAATGCGCCGATCCGGCCGAGGCCGATCACGCCGAGTGTCGATCCCATCAGTCCTGCCCTCCGATAATGGTCTGGTCCCAGTCGATGACCGAGCCGGTGACGACGCCGCTGCGATCCGAGAGCAGGAACACCACCATGTCGGCGATCTCGTCGACCTGCCCGAGCTTGCCCATCGGCACCTGCGCCGCGGCCTCGGCGGCCCAGTTGTCGTCGGCGCCGTGGAAGCGCTGCTGGATGGCGGTCTCGCCCTCGGTCTCGGTCCAGCCGATGTTGAGGCCGTTGATCCGGATCCGGTCGAAGCGGTGCGCGTAGGCGGCGTTGCGGGTCAACCCCGCCAGCCCGGCCTTCGCCGACACGTACGGGGCCAGGTAGGACTGCCCGCCGTGCTGCGCGATGGAGATGATGTTGACGATCGTTCCCGGCGCTTTCCGCGCCACCATGTCCGCGACGGCGGCCTGCATGGTGAAGAACGGGGCCCGCAGGTTGACAGCCATGTGCTGGTCGAACAACTCCGGCGTGGTGTCGAGTAGGGTGCCGCGGGTGGTCAGGCCGGCCGCGTTGCAGAGTGCGTCGATGCGGCCGAACTCCTCGATGGTCCGCGTCACCGAGTTTTTCGCCTCGGCCGGGTCGGCGAGGTCGGCTTGCACGAACCGGACCTGCGCGCCCTCGGATTCGAGTTCGGCGGCGAGGGTCTTACCGGCCTCGGCGCGGCGGCCGGTGAACACGACCTTCGCGCCTTCACGGGCCGCGGCTCGCACGACGCCTGCGCCGACACCTTGCGTCCCTCCGCTGATCAGAACGACTTTCCCCTCCAACAGGGTGGCCACTGGATTCCTTTCGATCTGTCCCTACCGACATCAGTGCCGGTGGGTCGGTCATGCACACGTCCGGTCCGCGTATCGACAGCGTCGGCGGTTGCTGTCTGTGTGCCCTTGTAAGTCTTGTTGTGACACAGGCCTCAATCAAGACGGTATTTCCATCATTTTCGCCTCATCGCCGCGGGCGGGATGGCGACGGGAGATCCGATGTTGTCCCGATTCGCGGCCAACCCGTCGGCGCGCGCGAAGCATTGCAGAACACCGTCCCGTGCCCGGGTGAGGGCGTCGACGACGGGCAGCTGCCGGAACTCCTGCGACATGTGCTCGACTCCCCACGGTCCGTCGAAGCCGATCCGGCGGACCGCGTGGATGAATTTCGGGACGTCGAATTCTCCTTCACCGCAGGGAACTCGGTTGTCGAAGGTGTCCTCGAGGTCGGTTCCCCGGACAGTGGACCAGCCGTCGTCGAGTTCGACTCCGAAGACGAACCGCGATGGAACGAGCTGCGGCAGAATGTCGTAGTCGGTGCCGCCGCGGAAGGCGTGCCAGATGTCGAGGATGAGTCCGCCGTTGGGGTTGTCGACGTCCTGGACGAACTGCGCCGCCTGCTCGGTCGTCTTGACGTGGTGCGAGAAAGGGGTGTTCTCGAACGCGATCTTGACGCCCGCAGCCGCACCGTCGGTCGCCAGGGCGTCGAACTGCTCACAGAGCAGGTCGCGGGAGACCCGGACGCCGTCGTCGTCCGCGCCGACCTTGATGTTGTCGACACCGAGGACGGGGGCGGCGTCGAACAGGTCCTGGACGAACTGCTCGGAGGCTGCGCGGGCGCCGCCGGTGGTCCACCAGTTGGTGATCCACTCGAGCTGCACGTGGGTGATGCCGTTGTCGGCGAGCATTGTCGCGACCTCGCCGAGCCCCACCGTTTCTCTCGCGGCGACCAGGTCGGGGCGGGTCAATCCGAACCCGGTGTAGCCGGTTCGGGCGACGGCCTCGATGCGCTCGCGGATCGGGACCGGGCTCAGGTCCGAGCCTCGCGCCGGCATCACATCGCCGGCGGAAGTCCAACAGGCGGCCAATAGATCCGGACGTGGTGAGTCGATCATGCCCCGTACCCTTCGGTGGTCGTCTCGATCGTAGAACGCAGATGGCGAGGAAGTCGCAGAGCGACGGTCATGAATTCCTCACCGGGGTGACGGCGCCCGCGTTGTTCATCGACACAGTCGCATCTCGACGCAGAACTCGGCACAGGCCAAGATGTAATGACCTCGTGGGAGGAGGACACATGCCGAAGATGCGAAGTCCGCGGCGTCGTCGGCGTGCCCGACCCTTGCGGCAGCGCCCGTACCCGGCCCGAGCCGGGCCACAAACCCCGGCAGGGATGCAGTAAGTCTCCGACACCACAGGTCGACACTGGTCATCGAATGCGTAAGAGGAACCCGTAGGAGGAGTTGTGTTTGTTCCGTTCAGTGTCAACGATTTTCTCGACCGCGCGGCGACCGTGTACGGGGATCGGATCGGTGTGGTCGACGAACCTGACCAACCCGCCCCGTCTCAGGGGGCGCTGACCTACGCCGAGATCGCCGACCTGGCCCGCCGCCAGGCCGCCAAGCTCGACGAACTCGGCATCGGCGCCGGTGAGCGGGTCGCGATCGTCAGCCACAACTCGAGCCGGCTGATGACCTCGTTCTTCGGGGTCAGCGGATCGGGGAGGGTGTTGGTCCCGGTCAACTTCCGGCTGCGCCCCGACGAGGTCCGCTACATCGTCGAGAACTCCGGTGCCCGCGTCCTCTACGTCGACCCCGAACTCGAGGATTCGTTCGAGGACGTCGACTGTGAGCACAAGTTCGTCCTCGGCTCGGACACCGACCTCTACGCCGCCCCCGGAGCGGTCCCGCATCCGTGGGAGCCCGACGAATCCGCCACCGCCACCATCAACTACACCTCCGGGACCACCGCCCGCCCGAAAGGTGTGCAGATCACCCACCGCAACATCTGGGTCAACGCGGTCACCTTCGGGCTGCACGCCGGGATCGGTGACCGGGACGTGTACCTGCACACGCTGCCGATGTTCCATTGCAACGGCTGGGGTCAACCGTTCGCGCTGACCGGCGTCGGCGCCCAGCACATCATCCTGCGCAAGGTCGACGGCGCCGAGATCCTGCGCCGGATCCGCGACCACGGGGTCACGGTGCTCTGTGCGGCGCCGGCGGTCGCGTCCGCGGTCCTCGAGGCCGCGCAGACCTGGGAAGGGGAAATCCCCGGCCGGGACCGGGTGCGGATCATCATGGCCGGTGCGCCGCCGCCGACGAAGACCGTCGTCCGGGTCGAGGAAGAGCTTGGCTGGGAATTCATCCAGATCTACGGCCTCACCGAAACCTCCCCGCTGCTGACCGTCAACCGCACCCGCGCCGAATGGGACGACCTCGACCCCGAAGCCCGCGCGGCGAAACTGATCCGGGCCGGCGCCCCGGCACTCGGTGTCCGGCTGCAGATCGAGGAGGCCGAGGAAGGCGCGGGGGAGGTGCTGGCCCGCTCCAACGTGGTGATGGACGGCTACTGGAACAAGCCCGAGGAAACCGA
Source organism: Rhodococcus sp. T7 (assembly GCF_009872365.1). Taxonomy (NCBI): domain Bacteria; kingdom Bacillati; phylum Actinomycetota; class Actinomycetes; order Mycobacteriales; family Nocardiaceae; genus Rhodococcus; species Rhodococcus sp. T7. Next base: position 3,081 of record NZ_WXYH01000033.1, on the reverse strand, counting down.
GACCGCGCTGGACGGTGGCTGGTTCCACACCGGCGACGGCGGCGCGATCGGCGACGACGGGTATCTGACCATCGCCGACCGGAAGAAGGACGTGATCATCACCGGCGGTGAGAACGTGTCCTCGATCGAGGTCGAGGACTGCCTGTTCTCCCACCCGGCCGTGTCCGAGGTGGCCGTGATCGCCGTGCCGAGCGAGAAGTGGGGGGAGACGATCAAGGCGCTGGTGGTACTACACCCGGATGTAGAACCTGGCGACAGTACCGAGGCCGAGCTGATCGGCTGGTGCAAACAGCACCTGGCCGGATACAAGGCACCGACCTCAGTCGAGTTCCGGGATGAGTTGGCCCGCACCGCAACCGGGAAACTGCAGAAATTCAAGCTGCGGAGCCCGTACTGGGACGGGCACGGACGTCAGGTCAACTGACATCGAGTTTTCAGTGTGGGACGTACGACCCGTTCCACGCGCACCTCATCGTTGAGGAAAAGTCGGTGCAGCCGTGGACCTTGTCGATCGGCGAGGACCGACTCGATCTCCGCCCCGCAACTGCCCCGTGAAACGTGGCAGTACAACTGAATCGTTTGTGCCACAGTCGTGAAAGTTCGACGGGTAGGGCTGAATCATCGAAATATCGACTCGGGCCGCGGTGTGCGGGTTGCGCTGCGGTGTCGTTCATGGACCGCTGTGCCTCAGACGTTCCGACGAATCGGGGCAGTGGCCAAGAATCAGTAGATCTGGTCGTCAGCGCCGTCCTCGGGGCAGTCACGGGTTTCGCCTGTGCGCGCCGCAGATACCGATTGATCTGAGACAGCGTGACCCAGCGGACGTTCACAGGGCGCGTCCGAGGTTTCGGAGCCACGGTCGGGTACACCGTCGACGGTGTGATCGTCAGGATTGGCCGAGGGAGCCTCGGTACTCGTCTCTCCGTGCTTGACCTTGGAGTCGACTCGAAGGTTTACCGTCGTGTCATGAGCGCTTATCGGATCTCGCAGCTGGCGGAGATCTCGCGGCGGGTGTACGGCGAGGAGGCGGTGGAACGGTTGTCGTTCATCTCCTCGGCCAAACATCTCGGGTTGCCGTTGGAGGAGATCCGGGATCTGCTCGAGGTCTGGGAGCGGGGTGTCTGTGCGCAGGTCCGGCAGCGGATGCTTCCGATGGTCACCGACCGGATTGCCCACGCCGACAACAGGATCGCGGAACTCTCGGCCTTCGCGGCGCGGCTGGCGGGTGTCCGGGAGGAGCTGACCGGATCGGCCCCGGCCGGGGCCTGCGGCCCGGACTGTGGCTGTCTCACCGCCACCACGGCGACACCGGTGCCGGTGCCTCTCGAACGCAGCCGGCCGACCCGGCCGCCGGAGCAGGCTTGGCGCAACGCGCCGGTGGTCTGCACCCTGGGCAGTGGCGAGTACGACGAACGCGCCCGGCAGTGGCGGCAGGTTTTGTCCGCGGCGACAGGCCGTGAGGAGATCGACGGCGGCCTGCGGGTGTGGTTCCCGTCCGACCCCGATTTGGTCGCCGAGGTGGCGCGCCTGGCCGCCGCGGAGCAGAGCTGTTGCACCTTCTTCGACTTCACGATGCAGCTGACGGTGGATCGGCTCACCGTGACTATCCGCCCCCGCGGCCGCCGAAGACCTGCTCAGCGAGTTGTTCGGGTGACGGCGCGACCCCGCGAGAACCGGTGATCGGCTCCGTCCCTGTGGTGAATGCGGCCAGAATGGGTCGCACCCGTACCGAGGAGAACATGATGGCCAAGTACCTGCTGCTCAAGCACTACCGCGGCGCACCGGCGGCGGTCAACGACGTCCCGATGACCGAGTGGACGCCGGAGGAGATCTCGGCCCACGTGCAGTACATGCAGGATTTCGCGACCAAGCTGGAGGGGACCGGGGAGTTCGTCGACGGTCAGGCGCTTGCTCCGGAGGGGACGTTCGTCCGTTATGACGGCGAGGGGCGGCCGCCGGTCACGGACGGCCCGTTCGCGGAGACCAAGGACCTGATCGCCGGCTGGATGGTGATCGACGTCGAGACCTACGAGCGGGCGCTCGAACTGGCCGGCGAGCTGTCCGCGGCGCCGGGTGCGGGTGGGAAGCCGATCCACGAATGGCTCGAGCTGCGCCCGTTCCTGACCAAGCCGCCCACGATCACTTACTGACGAACCCCGGAACAGGCCCCGCGCCGGACTCGCCCTGAATTGGGCCCGGGCCGGATCCAGGGGTGTTGGGTTCAGCGGGCGTAGGCGACCAGCGTCGTCCACATGGTCTGCACCGGGGCGTCGTTCTGGTCGAGCATGATCGTTTTCGTCACCAGGATGTCGTTGCCCGCGGCCTGCCGGTAGGAGTCGAGGTAGACATCGCAGATCAGCCGGTCGCCGACGGCGATGGGGCGGTGGAAGATTAGGCGCTGGTCGGTGTGCAGGATCTCGCGGGGGTCGTAGCCGGTGACGATCTCGTCGAACAGGTGCTGTTGGGCGATCATGGCGATGACGGAGCCGAAGGTCAGCGGGGCGATCAGGCCGTCGTAGCCGTGCCCCTTCGCGGCGTCTTCGCTCCAGTGCGCCGGATGCCGGTCCTGCAGCGATCTGGCGAACTCGCGGACCTTTTCGCGGCCGACCTCGTAGAAGTCGGTGACCCGGTAGTGGTGACCGACCAGGCTCGCGGTGCGCTCGGCTCTGCTGCTGGTCTGCTCGACGATGCGGGTCACGTCGGGTGAAGTTACCCGGTACCGAGGTGCATGGCACCGCACCGTCGTGTCGGGCCTGGGTGGGTGGCGTGTCGCTATGATGCCAGGCCGACAACGAATTCCACCGCACTGAGGGACCAACCTCCAGCGCGGCCGCCTACTGCGGGGACAGGGCGCCCTCGTGGGCGGTGAGCAACAGATGATCGAACTGGATGCGCAAACTCGCGCCGGAGTCGCACTGCCCGAATCCGGCGACGAGTAGTTCCGCGAGGATGCGGAGCCGGGTGTTGGTCTCCTGGGAGCGCCAGATGAGGATGTCGAACGCCCGTGCCCCTCCTTACGTTTGTGTGGGCAGTTTTACCTCGATTCCGCCGAGATTGAGATAGATCATCGCCGTGAGTGAT
>NZ_WXYH01000328.1:0-64843 GCF_009872365.1 Rhodococcus sp. T7 | reverse complement strand
CGGCCGGGTAATGCCCAGCAGTTCCGCGGCCTCCTGCGTCGTCAACACCGTCCGATGCGGCTCCACCGTCACCGCCTCCCCCATCCAGAGCCGTGACCGCGTCGACGAGCAACCCCCGGACACTGTCCGGCAGCGGCGCCGAACCCTCCGAGGTCGAGATCGTCACATCTTCCTGACCAGCGAGAACATACTTCAAGGCGGTGAGGAGTTCGCGATCGTCGGGGCCCGGCGGCAACACCGTGTGGTTCATCGAAGCGGCCATACCTCAACCCTGAAACGAAAAAAACGAACACAATGCCCGGCGCAGCGGACAGCGGCTCTCAGCCGAGCCCGTCGAGGAACTCCTCGACCACTTTCCGGTACTGCTCCGGCTGGTCGTCGTGGACGAGGTGCCCGGCCTGCGCGATGCGGGCGTATTCGGCGCCGGGGTGCCGCTCCGCCATGGTCCGCATCTGGCCGTCGGGGGTGATGGTGAACTCCCCCTCGATCAGCAGGGCCGGAACGGTGACCGACGCCCACTGGTCCCAGAAATGCCGGTCGCCCCACTCCGCCGAGATGTCGCGGAACGTGTCGACGTCGCCGTGCAGGTACCAGCCGTCGGCGCGCTTCTCGAACGAATCCAGGAAGTACTGTCCGGCAACCGGACCGAAGAACTCGAACAGGTCCTCCCGGGTCGCGAACGGCTGCGGCCAGTTCGAGATCATCGCCGCCCAGTCGTCGGCGGTGCGGCCGCGGAAGTCGGGGGCCATGTCTTCGAGGACGAGCGCCGACACCTTCTCGGGATGCTCCGCCGCCAGGCACCAGGCGTGCAGGGCGCCCATCGAATGGCCGATCACCACCCACGGCCCGGCGAAGGGCGCGAGCGCCGCGGACAGGTCGGCGACGAACGCTTCCGTCGTCAACCGCGACGGCGCGGGCCTGCCGTGGCCTGCGGCGTCGAACGTGAAGACGTGGCCGTGCCCGCGCAGCCACGGCACGTGCCGTCCCCACGTCCGGGCACTGCCCATCAGCCCGTGCAGCAGCAGAATCGGCTGTCCCGTCCCACCCTCGTCGTGCAACGCACTATCACCCGCCACCACTCCGACGCTAGCGGAGTAACCTCGCCCGCATGGCAGTGGTGAAGATCAACGCAATCGAAATCCCCGAGGGCGCGGGCCCCGAACTCGAGAAGCGCTTCGCGGCGCGCGCACACGCCGTGGAGAACTCTCCCGGCTTCCTCGGCTTCCAGCTCCTGCGTCCGGTGCAGGGCGAGAACCGCTACTTCGTCGTTACGCAGTGGGAGAGCGAAGAGGCATTCGCGGCGTGGCGCGACGGTCCGGCCCGGGAAGCACACGCGGGTGAGCGGAAGAAGCCGGTGGCGTCCGGGGCGTCGCTGCTCGAGTTCGAGGTCGTACTCGACGTCACGGCGGCGAACAAGAGCTGAGCGGCAGGGGCGGGCCGAGGATTGACACGACGGCCCGCCGGGTGCAAAAGTTCGCAAGACAATGCGATGGTTCGGCAGGAATCCGGTGCAATCCCGGAGCGGTCGCGCCACTGTAAATCGGAGTAGTCCTTCACGGGAACCACCTCGACAGCCAGATACTGCGGCCATCGCCTGGACCTAGGGGACGCGAAATCCCAGGAGGAACTATGGCACTCGCATACGCACCCGGCTCGTCGGTCGACACGACCCGCCTCGCCGTCATCTCTTTCGCGATCGTTCTGTTCGCGATGCTCGCTCTCTACCTCGTGGGATTCGACCAGGGCGCGATCTCGCGCAGTGGCATGTACATGCATGAATTGATGCATGACGGCCGCCACCTCCTGGGTCTGCCATGCCACTGACCGATTCCTTCACGAAACTCCTCATCCGCGGTCTGCTGGCCGGCCTGATCGCAGGCATCCTGGCCGGTGGCGTCGCATTCGTTCTCGGTGAGTCGCACATCGACGCGGCCATCGCGATCGAGGAATCGCACAGCGCCGCCGAACCCGAAGGCCACTCGCACGACGCCACCCAGGCGGACGAGCCTGCCGGGCACTCGCACGACGAAGAAGACGCACTGGTCAGCCGCGATGGGCAGCGCTTCGGGCTGTTCCTCGCCACGTCCCTCGCGGGACTGGCACTGGGAGCGATCTTCGCCGTCGTCGCGAATTACGCACGTCGGGTGACGACGCTGTCGGGACCGTTGCTCGGTCTGAGCCTGGCCGCCTTCGGCTGGTTGGCAATCGAAGCGGTGCCGTTCTTCAAGTACCCCGCCAACCCGCCCGCCGTCGGAGACCCCGAGACGATCAACCAGCGCACCTGGCTGTGGCTTGCCGCAGTCGCGCTGGGCCTGCTCGCCGTGGCGGCGTCCGTCTTCGCGGCGAAGGCCGTCGCCGCACAGGAGTTCCTGTCGGTGCGGATCGCGGCGCCGGTTGTCGCGTTCCTCGTGGTGGCGACCATCGGATACCTCGTGTTGCCCACGATCAACGAGGTCGGCGACGATTTCCCCGCTGTGCTGCTGTGGCACTTCCGGCTGTCGTCCCTCGCGACGCAGGCCACGCTGTGGCTGGTTCTCGGACTCGTGTTCGCGTTTCTCACGGAGCGTGCGACCCGGGCCACGGCGCCCGCGCGCGCGAACGCCGCCTGACCCATCGGCACGGGTCAGCGGGAGTCGTCCCAACGGGCCGGGTCCGCCTCCAGGGCGGCCCGGTCCCAGCCACCCCGCTCGGCGGCCGCGTCGTACGTGCTGTGCAGGAACCTCAGCAGAGCCGCATCGGGATCGTCCGCGGTGCGGACGGTCTCGTACGGCAGCAGGAACTGCCGGAACTCCGCGCTGTAGAACGCGCCGTCCGGCCCCACCGGGTAGTCGGCGAAGCCGTCCGGTTCCGGATAGGCGTACGCGTAGAACGCGCCTTCGACACCGCCGCCGGGCCAGAATCCGCAGCTGCTCAGCTCGTGTGAGTAGCCTTCGACCATCACCCAGTCGCCGCAGTTCGGCGCTCCGCCAGGGTGAGTCGGCGCACTTCGACCGGAGAACCGGGTACAGGCCAGGTCGAGCGCGCCCCAGAAGAAGTGCACGGGACTGACCTTCCCGATGAAATGGGCGCGGAATTCGTGCAGCACACGATCCGCCTGCACGAGCTGCCGCCAGAACCGGTGCACAGACTCACCGTCGTACGAGCAGTGCTGCGTGTCCTCCGCGAACGGGACAGCCGTCTCCACCTCGTTGGGCCTGGCCAGGATGGTCGTCGTCACGCCCAGTTCGGCCAGCGTGTCCATCGTCTCCGCATAGAAATCGGCCACCGACTTCGGTTCGAGCGCAACCGTCCCGGTGCCGCCCGTGCTCGTGCGGATCACCAGCCGATGGTCGACGAAGTCGAATTCGATGTCGAAACATTCGGTGCCGTACGGGACGGTCGACGTGGTGAGACCGCGGGGGCTCACGTACAGCGGCACCTGCCACCAGTGGTTGATCAACGGCGCGTGGGCCAGGCGGATCTTCCCGACGATCTGCGTCCACATGTGCAGGGTGTCCCTCGTCGACGTCCACTCGTCCACCTTCAACGCCGGCCATGCATGTCCGGATCGTGTCTGCGCGCGCACAGTGCCTCCCTGCCGACGACGTGCTTTTCAATGTGCTCCCCGCCCGGGGTGATGGCAAGGTGCCGCACCTGGATGACGGCAGGCAACGACCCGACGTCCGCCGTCTCCGGTCTGACGCTCGACGTCGCGGTGATCGCGATCGCCCGGCTCACGCACCTCGTGGCGGTGATCGCCGCACTGGCGCTCATGTTCCGGGCCGACGCCAACCGGTACTTCACGCGCCGCTAGTCGACCGGCACGGCGCTCGCCTGCGTCAGAAGCTGCAGGAACACGTCCTTCGGCTGCGCACCGGACACGGCGATCCTGCGGTTGGCGACGAAGAACGGCACGCCCGACACCTGCAGCGCACGAGCGGTGTCGATATCGGCCCGGACGGCGTCCGCACCGGCACCGGAATCGAGTTCGGCGCGCACGGTGTCGGCGTCGAGCCCGGCCCGCGCCGCGATGTCGACGAGCACCTCGCGGTCGTCGATCACGGCGCCTTCACCGAAGTGGGCGCGGAACAGTCCCTCCACCACGGCATCTCGCTTGTCGCCGGCGAGGTGGATCAACCGGTGCGCGTCGAAGGTGTTGGCGGCGACGACCGTGTCGAAGTCCAGTTGCAGACCCTCGTCGGCCGCCGTCTGCGCGACGTGCCCGAACATCTGACGGACCTGTTCCGCCGACAGCCCCTTGCTCTCCACCAGGGCGTCGAGTTCGGTGCGCCGCTCCCCGACCGGTGTGTCCGGTGACAGCTGGTACGACCGCCACGTCACGTTCACCCGGTCGCGCCCCTCGAACTCCTCCAGGGCCGACAGGAAGCGGCGCTTGCCGATGTAGCACCAGGGACAGGCCACGTCGGACCAGATCTCGATCTCGATGTCACCGTCGTGCTTCTGCTGTGTCGTCACAGTTCAGTGGAACAGATCGGTGCCGGTTTCTGTTCCGCTCGTTTCCCCGCGGAGATTGTCTTGGTTCGCCGTGGTGCATTTACTCACGCCGAATTCGACCGAACGGTACGGTGAGGGTGTCGACACGGCGAGAGTAACGTCGTTTCGATCGTGCCGCTGAACGAGGGGCGCTCGTCGCGATGCCCGGACAATCGACGGCCGATGGTTGCGGAACCCGAACTCCTCCAGGAGTAGCCATGGTTTACGTCTCTTCACCGAGCAAGTCCGTCGAATCAGCCGGAATCGTGCTGATCGCCGTCGGAGTCGTCCTGCTCGCACTGCTCACCCTCTACCTGGTCGGCTTCGACCAGGGTGCGATCTCCCGAAGTGGCATGTACCTGCACGAATTGATGCACGACGGCCGCCATCTCCTGGGAGTTCCCTGTCACTAGTTCCACCCCTACGGAGCACGCGATGAACTCTCCAGCAGAATTCGAAGCTCAGGCGAACCGAGTGGCGGGGTACGCCCCCCTCCATCACGAAGAGATGGATTCGCCGTACTACCTGACCAATTCCGCGTTCGACGCGTTGCGACACGTGCTGCACGACGTCGGCGGCCAGCCCGCCCTCCCTGTCGCGTACGAGGAGAAGGTCGAAGAGGACTGGGAGATGAGCACGTACGTCACGTGCGAATGCCTCGGGTGGCGCGGGGTGTGGAACTCGGAGGAACGCCGCCGAGCCGAGAACGATCTGGGTGCCACGCTCTACTTCGGGTTGCCGTACTACGCACGGTGGATCACGGTGGCCGCCAAGACACTCATCAACAAGGGCCTGATCACGCCGGACGAACTCTCCGCCAAGATCGACGAAGTGCGGGCCCGGACCGTCGGCGGAACAGCGACCGGAGGCCGGTCATGACGAAATTCCAGATCGGCGACCGCGTCACCGTCAAGGACGCGACGTCGATGTTCCACACCCGCACGCAGGCATTCATCCGCGGGCACACCGGCGTCGTCGTCGAACACCGCCCGGAGTGGGTCATCCCCGAGGACGAGGCATGGGGACGAGTGGACGACGGCCGGACCGAGCCGTTCTACGTCGTCCGCTTCCAGCAGACCGACCTCTGGCCCCGCTACACCGGATACGAGATCGACACCTTGGAAACCGAGTGCTCCGAGCGCTGGCTCGAGCCGGCAGGAGAGGCCGACACATGACGCATTCACACGACGATCACGCCCCGATCCAGGCCTCGGACGAGGTCAGCGAATTCGAGATCCTGGAAACCGCCATCCGGGAACTGTCCATCGAACACGGCCTGTTCTCCCGCGAGGATCACCGGCGCTTCTCGGAATGGGCCGAATCGGTAGGGCCATCCGGTGGTTCGAGGCTGGTCGCGAAGGCGTGGGTGGACCCGGAGTTCAAGAAGCGCCTGCTGGCCGACGGCACCGAGACCTGCAAGGAAGTGGGCATCGACTGGCGCGACCCCACCGGGTCGGGCACGCCGAGCGACTACACGTACTTCTACGTGCTGGAGAACACCCCGAAAGTGCACAACGTCATCGTCTGCACGTTGTGTTCGTGCTACCCGCGGCCCGTCCTCGGCATGTCGCCGGACTGGTACCGCACCCCCAACTATCGCCGCCGCCTGGTGCGCTGGCCCCGCGAGGTGATCGCGGAATTCGGACTGCACTTCCCGTCGGACGTCGAAGTGCGCGTGCATGATTCGAATCAGAAATCGCGATTCATGGTGATGCCGATGCGCCCCGAGGGCACCGAGGGGTGGAGCGAGGAACAACTGGCATCGATCATCACCCGCGACACCATGATCGGCGTCGCCGTCCCACAGGTCGACTGGACGGCGACCACACCACCCTCGGACAACGGAGGAGCCGCACGATGATGGCGGAAAAGGGCTACGACGTCATCCTGAACACGTTGACGCCGGAAACAACTCGCGAAGACGTCACGCTCCCGGATCTCGACCGCAAGCCCGACCCGTGGGAATCGAGCATGCAGGCCACCGCGGAATGCCTGTCCTGGCGTGGCGCCTGGGACAATCTCGACAGGCGCCACACCGAGGACCAGCTGGGCGAAACCATCTACCGCGACTTCCCCGTCCGCTCCCGGTCCGTCGTCGCCACCGCGCACGCGCTGATGGACAAGGGCGTCATCAGCCCGGACGAACTCCAGGCGAAGATGGAGGAAGTGCGCGAACGGTTCAACCGTCGGTAGCCGGCACTCAGGATTCGAGTGCCGCGTCCAACGTGATCTCGACGCCGGTGAGCGCCTTGCTCACCGGGCACGACTCCTTCGCGGCCTGAGCAGCCTTGGCGAAGCCGTCGGCGTCGAGCCCGTCGACCTCACCGCGGACCGTCAACTTGATGCCGGTGAGCTTGAAACCCGGGTTGTCCGGCCCGAGTGAGACATCGGCCTTCACCTCGAGGCTCTGCGGGGTTCCGCCTGCCTCCGCGATGAGGGCGGACAGCTGCATCGCGTAGCAGGAGGAATGCGCCGCCGCGATCAGCTCCTCCGGGCTGGTGGTTCCACCCGCCTCCTCCGCCGCGCGCTTCGGGAACGAGATGTCGAAGGTCGCGACACCGGAACTGGTGAGTTCCACCTGGCCGCTTCCCTGTTCGAGTGATCCGTTCCAAGCGGTCCGTGCGGTACGTGTCGGCATGCCACATCCTCTCGTGGTTCTTCGGTTTACGTGTCGAACCTACTCGTACCTGGCGCACATGCGCAGCGCCCGGGAACGCAGGGCGGCTCGTAGATCGTCCGGCGCCAGCACTTCGGCGTCCTCGCCGAGCGACCACAGAACGCCGCTCGCATGGGAGTCGTCGCCGAACACCACTTCCATGCGCACCCGGTCGCCGTCGGCCTGCTGCTCGGAGCGGACGGCGAACGCGCGCTCCGCCAGAACGTCGCGGCGCTCCCGATGGACGAGAACGTCGACCGCCACCGGTGTTCCACGTGCCCGGAACGCCGAACGGCGACGCTCCCAGATCGCGGCGAGATCGATGTCGGCCGGTCGCTGCACCGGTTCGTCGAGTTCGCGGACGTCCTCGATCCGCTCGAGCCGGTACGTCCGGTCGCGGCCGGCGTCCGTCGCCACCAGGTACCACCGTCCGCCCGCGTGAATGAGACCCTGCGGGTCGATGACGCGCCACGCCGCCTGGTTGCCCCGCGACGGGTAGAGGATGCTCAGGCGCCTGCCCACGAACACCGCCTGCTGGATCAGCCCGAGGTGGTCGTCGGCCGGTTCCGGATCGGTCAGCCACGAGCCCTGGGTGACGAACACCCGCTCCGCCACCTTCGTCGCCGCGGCCCGGTGCGCGTCCGGCATCGCCGCGACCACCTTCCGCATCGCCGACGCGAACGCCGGGGCCATGCCCAGCGACTCCGAGGTCACCGCGGAACCGGCGGCCAGCAGCGCCTTCGCCTCGTCGACGGTCAGGCCCGTGAGGTCGGTGGTGAATCCCGGGAGCAAATCGAAACCGCCGTCGCGGCCGCGTTCGGCGTACACCGGGATCCCCGCCGTCGACAAACTGTCGATGTCGCGCAGCACGGTGCGCGGCGACACCTCGAGTTCACGGGCCAGCGCCGAAGCCGACATCCGGCCGCGGTTGCGGAGCAGGAGGACGAGGGAGAGCAGACGGTCGGCGCGCATGCCGAAAGTCTGTCAGAAATACACGACAGAAGATGTCATGTATTGCAGCGATAGTTGCCTCATGACAAACACGACAGACCCCCGGCCCCTGTACCGCGAAGCCCTCACCTGGACCACCGGCCTCATCGACAACGTCCGCAAGGACCAGTTGACGGCATCCACCCCGTGCGCCGACTTCGACGTCCGCACCATGCTCGGCCACCTCGTCGCCACCGTGGAACGTGCCCGCGTGATCGGAGAGGGCGGCGACCCGGGCACTATTCCACTCGTCGTCGCCGACATCGACGACGAAAGCTACGCGGACGCCTACCGGTCCGCCGCCGACCGTATGTGGCCCGTCTGGACCGACGACAGCCGACTCGACGCGACGGTGACCGCGCCGTGGGGAACGGTCCCCGGCCGCGCCGCGATCTGGGGCTACATCAACGAGACGCTCGTGCACGGCTGGGACCTGGCGGTCGCCACCGGCCAGCCCTCCGAAACCCGCCCCGAACTCGCCGAGGCCATGCTCGCCGTCGCACAGCGCGCGATCCCGGCGGAACCACGCGGCGGGCACGTGCCGTTCGCGGACGTCGTCGACCCGCTCCCCACCGCGGGCCCCACCGAACGCCTCGCCAACTGGTCGGGACGCAAGAGCGTCTGACCCCGCACACACGAGAAGGGCCGCCGGTGGAAAACCACCGGCGGCCCTTCTCGTTCGACTACTGCGCGACTACTCCGAGTCGGCTGCGCCCGACTTGGCCAGGTCGACCGGAACCTCGTCGGGAACCGTGACCGGCTTCGCCTCGCCGCGGAACGTGAACTTCGCGTCCTCGCCCGCGCCTTCGCCGTCCCAGTTCTCGACGTCGACGTACACGATCTGACCGGGGCCGACCTCGCCGAAGAGGATCTTCTCCGACAGCTGGTCCTCGATCTCGCGCTGGATGGTGCGACGCAGCGGCCGCGCACCCAGGACCGGATCGAAACCACGCTTGGCCAGCAGCGACTTCGCCTTCTCGGTGACCTCCATCGTCATGTCCTTGTTCTTCAAGGCCACCTCGACGCGCGCAACCATCAGGTCCACCATCTGAACGATCTGCTCGGTGGTGAGCTGGTGGAACACGACGATGTCGTCGATGCGGTTGAGGAACTCGGGACGGAAGTGCTTCTTCAGCTCGTCGTGGACCTTGAGCTTCATCCGCTCGTAGTTCGACTCGTCGCCCTTACCGGACGTGAAGCCGAGACCCACGGCCTTGGAGATGTCCGACGTGCCGAGGTTCGAGGTGAAGATGAGCACCGTGTTCTTGAAGTCCACGGTCCGGCCCTGACCGTCGGTGAGACGGCCGTCTTCGAGCACCTGCAGGAGGGTGTTGTAGATCTCCTGGTGTGCCTTCTCGATCTCGTCGAACAGCACCACGCTGAACGGCTTGCGGCGCACCTTCTCGGTGAGCTGGCCGCCCTCTTCGTAGCCGACGTAGCCGGGAGGGGCACCGAACAGCCGCGACGCGGTGAACCGGTCGTGGAACTCACCCATGTCGATCTGGATGAGTGCGTCGTCCTCGCCGAACAGGAAGTTGGCGAGCGACTTGGCCAGCTCGGTCTTACCGACACCGGACGGGCCGGCGAAGATGAACGAACCGGACGGACGCTTCGGGTCCTTCAGGCCTGCACGGGTACGACGGATGGCCTTGGCGACAGCCTTGACCGCGTCTTCCTGACCGATGATCCGCTTGTGCAGCTCCTCCTCCATGCGGAGCAGACGGGTGGTCTCCTCCTCGGTGAGCTTGAACACGGGGATACCGGTCCAGTTACCCAGGACCTCGGCGATCTGCTCGTCGTCGACCTCGGCGATGACGTCCAGGTCACCGGAACGCCACTGCTTCTCCCGCTCCGCGCGCTGAGCGACGAGGGTCTTCTCCTTGTCGCGCAGGTTCGCGGCCTTCTCGAAGTCCTGCGCGTCGATCGCGGACTCCTTCTCGCGGCGGGCGTCGGCGATCTTGTCGTCGAACTCGCGGAGGTCCGGCGGTGCGGTCATCCGGCGGATGCGCATCCGCGCTCCGGCCTCGTCGATGAGGTCGATGGCCTTGTCCGGCAGGAAGCGGTCGTTGATGTAGCGATCGGCCAGGGTGGCCGCGGCGACCAGTGCACCGTCCGTGATGGACACGCGGTGGTGCGCCTCGTAACGGTCGCGCAGACCCTTGAGGATCTCGATGGTGTGCTCCACCGTCGGCTCGCCGACCTGCACCGGCTGGAAGCGGCGCTCGAGTGCGGCGTCCTTCTCGATGTACTTGCGGTACTCGTCGAGGGTGGTCGCACCGATGGTCTGCAGCTCACCGCGGGCGAGCTTCGGCTTGAGGATCGAGGCCGCGTCGATGGCGCCCTCGGCCGCGCCGGCACCCACGAGGGTGTGCAGCTCGTCGATGAACAGGATGATGTCGCCGCGGGTGTTGATCTCCTTGAGGACCTTCTTCAGGCGCTCTTCGAAGTCACCGCGGTAACGGCTGCCTGCCACGAGCGACCCGAGGTCGAGCGTGTACAGCTGCTTGTCCTTGAGCGTCTCGGGGACCTCGCCGTTGACGATGGCCTGAGCGAGACCTTCGACGACGGCGGTCTTACCGACACCGGGCTCACCGATCAGCACGGGGTTGTTCTTGGTACGCCGCGACAGCACCTGCATGACGCGCTCGATTTCCTTCGAGCGGCCGATGACGGGGTCGAGTTTGCCTTCGAGGGCCGCCTGGGTGAGGTTGCGACCGAACTGGTCGAGCACCAGCGACGTGGACGGGGTGCCCGCCTCGCCGCGAGTGCCGCCGGACTCGGCAGGCTCCTTGCCCTGGTAACCGGAAAGCAGCTGGATGACCTGCTGACGGACCCGGTTGAGATCGGCGCCGAGCTTCACCAGAACCTGCGCTGCGACACCTTCACCCTCGCGGATGAGGCCGAGCAGGATGTGCTCCGTACCGATGTAGTTGTGTCCGAGCTGCAGTGCCTCGCGCAGGCTGAGCTCCAGGACTTTTTTGGCACGCGGGGTGAAGGGGATGTGGCCGGACGGGGCCTGCTGGCCCTGGCCGATGATCTCCTCGACCTGGCTGCGCACTCCTTCGAGGGAGATGCCCAACGACTCCAGCGACTTGGCAGCCACACCTTCGCCCTCGTGAATGAGGCCGAGGAGGATGTGCTCCGTACCGATGTAGTTGTGGTTGAGCATCCTGGCTTCTTCTTGAGCCAGGACAACAACGCGCCGTGCGCGATCGGTGAACCTCTCGAACATCGCTCTCCCTCACACTTTCCGACGTGCAGTCACGAGACCGGGTGTCTCGTCCCTGTTCGCCGCGTTTCGCTCCGGCACTACAAACAGATCGCCAGCGCCTGCTCCGAGGGCAGAAGCCCCGAACCGACGTAGGTTCCACGACCCCAGCTATTACTCTAGTTGGCTGCCGATCGACCTGCTGCCCCTCCACCCCTTTAGGTGGGCGAGCACGCCTGCTTATTCGTATTTAACGCCCCAGCTCCGGCAATCGTTTCCCCTTCGCTGTACGCCTGGAGCGAACAGGTCCGGCGGTGCCCGGTAGGCATCCGGTCGACAGAGGCCGCCGGCCCGCTCCTCGAAGGGGCGAGACCTGCGTATCCGGACAGGGTATGTCGACGAGCTGTGAGTTCGCCACCCATTCCTTGCCGCCGGCGTCCGCGGCGTTACCCAGCGGGTTGCTCCGGCCTCCCCCGGTAACTGGCGACGCGATGGATCTCGCGGAGGCCTACCCCGCGACAGGGGCGACGAAACGGCACGGCACCTCACGCGGGTGGCCGCTGTCCAGCGCGTTCAGTACGAACCCGGCGGCGCGTGCCGAACCGGCGACGGCGACGTGGTCGGAATAGTCCTGCTCACACCCGTCCTGGACGACGATGTTGGTGGTGTCCGGCCCCGGCTCGAGGCCGCTGGTGTACGGGACGACCAGTTCGTCGTAGCGGGTGACGATGTTCGTGTACTCGATCCCGGGTTCGTAGACCCCGCCCGCGCGCATGCGGTCGACGAACTTCGACCCCTGGAGCATCTCGGGACACGCCTGGCAGACGGGGAAACCAGCCGCCACCGCGTCGTCGACGCCGAGTGAACGCAGGAACCGCCCGGCACTGATCCGATCGTTTCCGTACGTGCCCTGCCACGGCGGGGCGAGCGACACGATCTTCGCGACCTTGTCCGCACCCCCGAAGAACTTCACGTAGTTGTTCGCCTGCAGGGTGCCCTGGGAATGTCCCACCAGGTCGACCTTCGCGGCGCCCGTGCTCGCCAGCACCCGATCGACGAACGCGGCGATCTGAGCGGTGCCGGTGTCGATGGGCGTCATTCCGCCGATCGCGTCGAGCGGCCACGGCAGGTCGGGGAAGTTGCCGTAGGTGAGGGAGTACACGCAGTAGCCCTCGTTGGCGAGCAGCGGCGCGTACACCGCCCAGTTGGTCTGGCGCGCGCCTCCCGTCCCGTGGACGAGGACCACCGGTTCGGGATGCGCGTCACTCGGCCGGCAGGACCAGTCGTTCGAGCCCGGGGCCGAACCGTCCGGATTTCCCAATTCGAGGGGAACTCCGGCGAGGAACGAATCCGGCACCGGATAGGCAGGCGCTGCGGACGCCACCCCGGCCCACATCACGAAAGCCAGGAACAGAATCCCCGAAATGGACACACAGCGGCGCACAGCTACCCCCCAGACTCCCCGAATGTCGGATCAGAGCGGGACGGTAACAGTCCAGGTCGCGTTGCGGAGCGAATCAGTGAATTCTGTTCCCAGCTAACTTTCAGTTCGCCTTGTTGTAGGCCTCGATAATTTCGGCGGAGATACGGCCGCGCGCAGAAACCTTTTTGTTGTTCTTGCGCGCCCATTCCCGGATAGCGGCGCTCTGTTCCCGATCGACCGAAACTCGGGACTTCGCGACAGCCGGGGCCGCCACCGCTTTGCCGCGCTTGCGCGAGCTCACCTTGCGCGCGTGGGAAACCCACACGTCGAGCTGCTCACGCAATTTCGCCGCATTCTCCGAGGAAAGGTCGATCTCGTACTGAACACCGTCGAGTCCGAACTCGACCGTCTCGTCGGCAGACGCCTCTTGATCGACATCGTCGATCAGGGTGACAGTGACCTTCTTAGCCATGGGATGAAATTCCTCTCGAATGAAGCGACGTCTCATCGTCAACGTGAGCTACGACCCGAGGTAACCATACCCCTGTTCTTCCGATTCGGAATACGAGGAATGGATCGAATTTAACCGCGAATTCACCCCCGCGAATCAGCGAGAAGAAGGCCGAACAATGGGAAAGAGGATTGTTTCGCGGATTCCCAATCCCGTCAAAGCCATGAGCAGACGGTCGATTCCCATTCCGGTACCGGTGGTCGGCGGCATTCCCTGCTCCATTGCGGCGAGGAATTCTTCGTCGAGGGCCATCGCCTCGTCGTCGCCGGCCGACGCGAGTCGCGCCTGATCGACGAACCGCTCACGCTGAATGACCGGATCGACCAATTCCGAATAGCCCGTGGCCAACTCGAACCCACGGATGTAGAGGTCCCACTTCTCGGTCACCCCGGCCTTGCTGCGGTGGTCACGCGTCAGCGGTGACGTCTCGACCGGGAAATCACGGACGAAAGTCGGCTCGAACAACTGGTCGCCGCACTGGTGCTCCCACAGTTCCTCGACCAGCTTCCCGTGCCCGTAACCCTTGTCCTTCGGGACTTCGAGGCCCACCTTCTCGGCGAGAGCCAGCAATTCCTCGACAGTGGTATCCGGAGTGACCTCGACACCGATCGCCTGCGACAGCGACGGATACATCTCGAGGGTCTTCCATTCACCGCTGAGATCGTATTCGGTGCCGTCGGCAAGAGTGACGACCTGCGAACCGAAAGCGGCCTGCGCCACGTCCTGAACGAGTTCGCGGATCATGACCGCCGAATCGTCATACGTGCCGTAAGCCTCGTACGTCTCGAGCATCGCGAATTCCGGCGAGTGCGTCGAGTCGACGCCCTCGTTACGGAAATTCCGGTTGATCTCGAAAACCTTCTCGATACCGCCGACGACGCACCGCTTCAGGAACAGTTCGGGCGCGATTCGGAGATACAGGTCGATGTCGAGGGCATTGGAATGCGTGATGAAGGGACGGGCCGCCGCGCCGCCCGCGACCGTCTGCAGCATCGGCGTCTCGACCTCGAGGAACCCGCGACGCTCGAGCGCGTTCCGGAGTTCACGAACAACCGCCACACGCTTACGCGCATTGTCCCGCGCCTCGGGGCGCACGATCAGATCGGCGTAACGCTGCCGGACCCGGGACTCCTCGTTCATCTCCTTGTGCGCAACGGGCAGGGGCCGGAGCGACTTGGACGCGATCTGCCACGAATCGGCCATCACGCTCAGCTCACCGCGACGGGAGCTGATCACCTCACCGTGCACGAACACGAAGTCGCCGAGGTCGACATCGGCCTTCCACGACGCGAGCGCATCCTCACCGACGGCGGCGAGACTGATCATCGCCTGCAGCTGGGTGCCGTCGCCTTCCTGCAGCGTCGCGAAGCACAACTTGCCCGTGTTGCGCACGAAGATCACCCGGCCGACGACACCGACTTGGTCGCCCGTGGCGGTGTCGGGCTCGAGTTCCGGATACTTGGCGCGGATCTCCGCCAGCGAGTGGGTGCGCGCCACCGACACCGGGTATGCCTCGCGTCCCTCCGCGAGAATGCGCTCACGCTTCTCCTGGCGGATCCGAAGCTGCTCGGGGGTGTCGTCGACTGGCTGGGCTGCTACTTCACTCACGGGTCACCAGCCTAATCGACAGCCGGTCGTGCCCCTATTCAGAGGTCAGCGTTCATCAGTGCGCCGAGACGGTGGCCAACTCCCGCACGCAGTGCTGCGTCGCGATGAGCGACCCCAGCAGTCCCGCCGCCTTGATCGCTTTGTACCCGCCGACGAGGTCGGTCGCCTTGTGCAGACCCAGCTCCTGCAGGGCCGCGGCGGCCAGGCTCGACGTGTAGCCCTCGGAGCAGACGATGATCCACTCGACGTCGTGGTCCACCGCCAGCGCCAGGTGCGCCGAGCTGGTGGGATCGCAGCGCCACTCGAGGACGTTGCGTTCGATGGCGAGCGCGCCGGGCAGCGTTCCCTCGATCGCGCGCTGTGCCTGCGGGCGGATGTCCACGACGATCGCGCCACGCGCCACGGCGTCGGGCAGCTCGAACGCATACATCCGGTCGATCTTGGTGCGGGCTTCTTCGAGCATCTGGTCGATGTTCACTTCGAACCGCCCTCGGGGAGATCGGTGAGCTCGGTCCGGGTACGGCGCAGCGTGCCGTGATCGGTCACCTCGTAGTAGGACATGGCCGACAGTGGTGGCGAGTAGGCGTGCACACTCAGCGTCGGCGTCACCACCTCCGCCCCGGGTGCGTCGGGCGCCCGCACCACGTCGTGGACCCAGCCGAGCGGGAACGAGGCCTGATCGCCGGCGCCGAGGGTGCGATGACGCAGTTGATCACCGGCCCAACGGAACTCGGACAGCGCGCCACTGAGAACGGTGAGCGCACCGAAAGAACCTGCGTGGTCGTGTAATTCGGTGTTCCGGTCGGGAACCCAGCTGATCAGCCAGACATCGACGTCGTCGTCCGAGTAAAGCCGTGTCGACCAGCGCTCGTCGGTGGGCCAGCCCTGCGGGAGCAGGGCGTCGTGGCGGCCGTCGAGGACCTCGGAAGCACCCTGATCGGTGATGCGCAGCAGGTCAGCCGGGCGAAGACGGGTGGGTACAGATGCAGAAGAATACGTTGCGAGCACGAGAGAGACTCCCAGAAGTGTGAATTGGTCAAGGCAGCGTTCAGCCTCGACAACACTCCTGAGCACTCGTGCAGAGATTCACGGGGACCATTCTGACATAACTTCCGGAAAGAGGGAACCCTTCAGTCGAGCGGGCTGCGGCGCGCTCCCCGGCGAGCCTGATTCCGCTCGTACACCAGGCGCAGCCCTTCGAGTGTGAGATCCGGTTCGTGCTCGTCGACGGTCTCCGTCTCGGGCATGATCAGCGGCGCCAGGTCACCGGTCGCGATCACCACCACGTCGGAACCGGAGAAGGCGGTCAGTTCCTTGCGCACCCGGCGCACCAGTCCGTCGACGAGTCCGGCGAAACCGAACACCGCACCCGACTGCATGCATTCGACGGTGTTCTTGCCGACGACGGAGCGGGGCCGCACCAGTTCGACCTTGCGCAGCGCCGCCGACTGCGACGCGAGTGCGTCCGAGGAGATCTCGAGGCCGGGCGCGATGGCGCCGCCGAGGAACTCACCCTTGGCGGACACGACGTCGACGCACGTGGACGTCCCGAAGTCGACCACGATGCACGGCGCGTCGTAGAGGTGATGCGCCGCAAGGCTGTTCACGATCCGGTCGGCGCCGACCTCCTTGGGGTTGTCGACGAGCAGCGGAACACCGGTTCGCACCCCGGGTTCCACCAGCACGTGCGGGACGTGCCCCCAGTACCGCGTCAGCATCACGCGGATCTCCCTGAGCACCGACGGCACCGTCGACAGCGCGGACACACCGGTGATCTGATCGGTGTGTGCGCCGAGGAGCCCGCGGAAGATGAGCGCCAGTTCGTCGGCCGTCATCCTCGCGTCGGTGCGCATCCGCCAGTCCTGCACCAACTTCGAATGTTCACCGGTACCGGTGAACAGTCCGAGAACGATGTTCGTGTTCCGGACGTCGACGGTGAGGAGCACGGGTTACACCAAACTGGATTCGCGCTCGGCGTCGAGCGTCGACAGCATGCGCGGGGTGATCAGGCCGGAGCCCTCCGGCGCGTGCGCCGGGTCGGCACCGAGTTCGACCGGCGAGTTGGCGGCGTCGACGAACACTACGCGCGGCTCGTAGTCGCGCACCTCCTGCTCGTTCATGACGCCGTAGGCGATGAGGATGACGAGGTCGCCGGGCTTGACGAGATGCGCTGCCGCACCGTTGATCCCGATGACGCCGCTTCCCCGCTCGCCGGCGATGACATAGGTTTCGAGCCGCGCGCCGTTGTCGATGTCGACGATGCACACCTGCTCGCCCTCGAGGAGGTCGGCGGCATCCATCAGATCCTGGTCGACCGTCACCGAGCCCACGTAGTGCAGGTCGGCGTGTGTGACGGTGGCGCGATGGATCTTCGACTTCATCATGGTGCGAAACATGTTCCGGTCCTTACTCTTCTAGCGGGAAAGAAGTTCGTCTGTCACCGACGCGTCCGACGCCTCGGTGTCACGTTCGAGGAAACCGGTGCCGACGGCGACACCGACGTTGTCGATCAGGCGGGTGTTGCCGAGTTTGGCGGCGACGAGCAGCCTGCCGTCGCCTCGTTCGGGGGCCGGACCGAGGTCGACGCCCCGAACCTCGAGGTAGTCGACCTCCACCTCGGGGGTGGACGCCAGCACCTCGCGCGCGGTGGCGAGGATCGCCTCGGCGCCACCGGCCGCGGCATGGGCACCGGCGATCAGGGCCGCGGACAGCGTCGTCGCCGCGTTCCGCTGATCCTCGTCGAGGTAGCGGTTCCGCGAGGACAACGCGAGTCCGTCGTGTTCACGCACCGTCGGCACCCCGAAGATGCGGACATCGAAGTTCAGGTCGGTCACCATCTGCCGGATCAGCGTCAGCTGCTGGTAGTCCTTCTCGCCGAAGTACGCGACGTGCGGTGCGGCGATCTGCAGCAGCTTGGCGACGACGGTGAGCATGCCCGCGAAGTGCGTGGGCCTGGACGCGCCCTCCAGCTCCGCGCCCAGCGGTCCGGGATGGATCGTCGTCCGCGGACCGGCCGGGTACATGGTGGCCGCCGTCGGCACGAACGCCAGCTCGACTCCGGCCTCACGCAGCAGTTCGAGGTCGGCGTCGACAGTGCGCGGGTAGGCGTCGAGGTCTTCGCCGGCACCGAACTGCAGCGGGTTGACGAAGATCGAGACGATCACCACCGCGCCGGTGAGCTTGGCCTGCCGCACCAACTCCAGGTGACCCGTGTGGAGGGCTCCCATCGTGGGCACAAGCGCGACCTGGCGGCCGACGCCGCGCAGCGCCTTCGAGACCCGGGTCAGCACACTCGGGTCGTGGTGCACGGTCAGTTCGCCGCGCTTGTATCCGCCCTGCAGATCGCTCACGGGGCTCACCTCCGGTCTTCCAGGATGTCCAGCAGTTCAGATGTCGCGCCGGCGCGCTGCGCCGACCTCAGTGAGAGGGCCCGGTAGCCGGCCGCAATCCGCGGATCGACTTCCTCGAGGACGCGCAGATGTGTGGCCACCGCCTCGGAGTCACCCCGGGCGACGGGCCCGGTGAGCGCCGCAGGCCCGCGGCGCAAGGCGTTGTCGAGCGCCGCCG
The DNA here is from genome assembly GCF_009872365.1 of Rhodococcus sp. T7. Classification (NCBI taxonomy): domain Bacteria; kingdom Bacillati; phylum Actinomycetota; class Actinomycetes; order Mycobacteriales; family Nocardiaceae; genus Rhodococcus; species Rhodococcus sp. T7. The sequence goes on along the minus strand of NZ_WXYH01000328.1, from coordinate 46,407 downwards.
ACAGCAGCGGCTGGAGAACTCGTTCGGCGAGGCCGTTCGGATCGTCGCCGATCAACTCCTGGCCGAGCAGTTCCTCGCCTTCGAGCGCGACCCGCAGCGCAGCCACGGCGTCGACGACGAGCGTGACCAGGTGATTGCTGCCGTGAGCGAGTGCGGCGTGGTACAGCGGCCGCATGTCCTCGCGGACCCTCACCGGCTCACCGCCGATCTCCAGGACCAGCGACTGCGCGATCGCGTAGCCGATGTCGTCGGCGGCGGTGATACCGAAACAGGCGGACGCGAGACGAACCGTGTCCTCGTCGTGACCGGTGAACGTCATCGCAGGGTGGATCGCGAGCGGAACGACACCCTGCTCGGTGAGGGGGCCGAGGATGCCGATGCCGTTCGCGCCGGACGTGTGGGCCACGATCGCGCGACCCGGCACGGCACCGGTTGAGGCCAGCCCTGCGATCAGCGAGGGCAGTTCGGAGTCCGGGACTGCGAGAATGAGCAGTTCGGAGCGGGCCGCGACCTCTGCGACCGGCAGAATCTCCGTTTCGGGGAGCCGGGTGCGTGCCCGATGCCGTGACGCGTCGGAGACGGCCGAGCAGGCGACGACCACGTGACCCGCCCGCTCCAACGCGGCACCGATTGCTGTTCCGACCCGGCCTGCGGAGACGATTCCTACCGTCAATCTCGCAGGCGCAGGGCCATTAGTGATCCCGAAAGAGGTCACCTTCGTCCTCTCGTTCGTTCCAGTCCCGCTCGGCGGGTACCAGACGTTCCACGGTGAGGATAGCCCGGCGCGAACTCACCACGCCATGAGCAGGCAGAGTGATATATGCCTCACACAATGCGGGTTGATCCCCGGGCGAGTCCGGACCTATTCGGCGCGGCGACGCCTGCCGCCGGCGCTCTGGGACGCCCCGGACGCCGACTGCATGTTGGCCATGATCTCGGCGACGGACAGCCCGTTCGAGTGCGCGCCCGAAGTCTCGTCCTCCTCGGCCGCCCGCCTGCGGCCCCGCCGCCCCTCGGGCTCCGGTTCGGCCGCCTCGGGCTCCGTGGGCTCTGGTTCCGGCTCGACGACCGGCTGGGGCGCGACCTTCGCGACAGGTGCGGGCGCGGCGACCGTTGCGGTCTTGGCGACCGGCTCCGGCGTGGGCTCAGGCTCGGGTTCGACCTCGATCTCGGGTTCGGTCTGTCCGGCACCGGCAGGCTCGACGATGGACGTCTCGGCAGTGACCGGATCGTCGTCGGGATTCGCGAAATGCGAGGACTGCGCGGAACCGCTCTGATGCCCGGCGCCCGCCGCGTGCCCCGCACCCGGGACGTACAGGCCCGACGCGGCCGGCTGATAGCTGCTGTACGAGCGGCCTGCCAGTTCCTGCACCCGCGTCGAATCCGCCCGCAGCGCGATCCGTTCGGTCGGCATCGCGCCGTCGAACAGTGCCTCGAGATTCTTGCGGAGCGACGACAGTTCGGCGCGCAGCGCGGCGAGTTCCTCTGCATCGGCGCGCACTTCGCTGCGCACCCGCTTCTCGACGGTGAGCTCGTATTCGCGCCGTGCCGAGATCTCCCGCTCGAGCTGCAACTCGTAGACGGTCTGCAGGTCGCTGACCTTCGCCTTGTCGAGCGCCGACTCGCGCCGGTACTTCGTCATGGCGATGGCACCGACCGTGGCGGCCCAGAGCGCGGCCACCAGCCCCACCCGCAGGAGTTGGACGCTGTCACTGAAGATCAGGAAGAGGGACGCGATCACCGCGAGGGCGAGCAAACCCGCAACGATCATCTGGCTCGCGCTGCGCCTCTTGCGGCGCGCAGACTTGAGGCGACCAGGATTCGTCATGGTGCCAAGGGTACTTGGCCGCGAAGGGTGCGCCGCGCATTCCATCCGACCTGCGGCGATCCCCTGTGCCCTAATGCGCGGGCTCGTCCGAGGGGTCGTCGGGGGTGCGGCAGCAATGTTCCAGCCACAGCGCGGCGCCGACGAGCGCCAGTGCCGCGACGAGACCGACCCACGCGCCGGGAGTATCCGAGGCGGCTGCGCGCAGCACCGACTGCTGCGGAAGCAGATACAGCAGGACGCCTCCCCACACCCCGGCCGTCGCGGCGCCCACGAGTGCGGATGCCTTGGCCAGAGCGGCAACCCGGGCGGCGGTGATCGGGTGCAACTGGCGCGGCCCGTCGCCCACCTGATGGTTGCTGACCCGGGATCGCACCATGAACGCGAGCACGACCTCGATCAGCGCGACCGGATACAGCGACGCCCCGGCGTACACGGGGATGGGCGGGAACGATCCGTAGAACACGCGCACCAGGATCCAGGTGGCGGCGACGGCGAGCGCGGCAAGGAACAGCAGATCCCAGATGCGGGTGGGTTTCATCGTGCCCGTCGGTTCCGGCTTCATCGCGACCGCCGGTCCAGGGCGAGGTCCGTCCGGTGCACACCGGACCGCTCTTCGTCGTCCAGCAGCGGCAGCAGCGCGTCCACACGGGTGGTCGTGCCGTCGACCGGCAACACGGCGTCCGGTTCGACGTCCAGCCACGGAATCAGCACGAAGGCGCGTTCGTGCGCTCGCGGGTGCGGCAACGTCAGTTCCGGGTCGTCGCTGCGGACGTCGTCGCACGTGACCACGTCGACGTCGAGCGTCCGCGGACCCCATCGTTCGACCCGCACCCGGTCGGCGGCGGCCTCGAGTTCCTGCCCACGCCGCAGCCAGCCGTAGCCGTCGAGTGCGGGATCGTCGACGACGAGGACCGCGTTGAGGAAGTCCTGCTGCTCGACGCCGCCCCACGGTGCCGTCGAATACACCGGGGAGACCGCAACGACCGCGTCACCCAGACCGTCGAGGACGGACTGCAGGTGGGCAAGGCTGTCGCCGACGTTCGACCCGATCGACAGCACCGCGCGACTCATGGTCTCGACCTGTGCGCCACCACCGCGACGTCCGCGAAGGTCAGCGGGATCGGCGCGGACGGCTTGTGCAACACCACCTCGGTGCTCCGGACGCGGGGGTCGGTCATCACCCCGTCCGCGATCTCGGCGGCGACGGTCTCGATGAGGTCCCGGGAGGGGCCCGCGATGATCGCGGCCGCGCGTTCGGCGAGGCCGCCGTAGTCCAGGGTGTCGTCGAGGTCGTCCGACGCCGCGGCGGGCGCGAGGTCCATCCAGACGGTGATGTCGACGTAGAAGTCCTGACCGTCCCGCTTCTCGTGGTCGAAGACACCGTGATTGCCGCGAACCTTCAATCCGCGCAACTCGATTCGATCACTCACGTCCGGCTGCACCCCTCGTCCAGGCCTCGGCGACCGCGATGGCGTCGAGGGAGGCCTGCGCGTCGTGCACGCGCACTCCCCACGCTCCGTGGGTCGCGGCGAGCGCCGACACGACGGCGGTCGCGGTCTCCCGGCCCGCGGGGGGACGGGGTTCGCCGTCCGCATCCGCGAGCAGCGAACCCAGGAACCGCTTGCGGGATGCGCCGACGAGAACGGGGAATCCCAGCTCGTTGAACTCGGGCAGCGCCTTCAGCAGCGCCCAGTTGTGATCGGAGTTCTTCGCGAAACCGAGACCCGGATCCAGCACCAGCGAGCCCGGATCCACCCCGGCCTTCACGGCAAGGTCGACCTGCGTCATCAGTTCGTCCCGGACCTCACGGACCACGTCGTCGTAGTGGTCGGCGGTGCCGCGGTGCACGTAGTCGCCGGCCGAACGCCAATGCATCAGGATCCACGGAACTCCGGCGTCCGCGACCACCGACGCCATCGCCGCATCGGCCCGGCCACCGGCCACGTCGTTGATGATCGACGCGCCCGCCTCGATCGCGGCCTCCGCGACGGAGGCCCGCATCGTGTCGACGCTCACGCAGATGCCCTCGGCGACCAGGTCCGCGATGACGGGTGCGACCCGTCCGGCCTCGACGTCGGGATCGACCCGCGCCGCGCCCGGCCGGGTGGACTCGCCGCCGACGTCGACGATGTCGACGCCGAGACGCTTCAGCGCGAGACCGCGTTCGAGCGCCGCGTCACGGTCGAGGAAGCGTCCGCCGTCGGAGAAGGAATCGGTGGTGACGTTGAGAATCCCCATCACCACGGTGCGGCCCGGGGAGGGCAGCTCGATCACGGTCACTTCCGCAGAATAAGGTCCAGAGCCTCGGAACGTGAGGCCGCGCTGGACTGGAGCAGACCACGCACCGCAGAGGTGGTGGTACTCGCACCAGGCTTGCGGATCCCCCGCATCGCCATGCACAGGTGCTCGGCCTCGATGACCACGATCGCACCGCGCGGATCGAGCTTGCGCATGACGGCGTCGGCGATCTGACTGGTCAGACGCTCCTGGACCTGCGGGCGCTTGGCATACAGATCGACCACGCGGGCCAGCTTCGACAGCCCGGTGACCTTGCCCGTCCGGCCCGGGATGTACCCGACGTGCGCGACCCCGTGGAACGACACGAGATGGTGTTCACACGTGGAGTACAGCGGAATGTCGCGGACCAGCACCAACTCCTGGTGGCCCTCGTCGAACGTCGTGTTCAACACGGTGTCCGGGTCGGTGTACAGGCCCGCGAAGACCTCGCGGTACGACCGCGCCACGCGGGCGGGCGTATCGCGGAGTCCGGGACGATCCGGGTCTTCACCGATCGCGATCAGCAGTTCCCGCACCGCAGCCTCGGCCCGCGGCTGATCGAACACCCGGCCTGTCTCGAGTGCCACGGGCTCACTACCGAGATGATTCACCGACAACCGAAACTCCTCCAGTACCGGGACCGATCGTCCCGAAGCAACAGCCTAGTGTCGGGCGGATCAGTTCGATCCGTCCGGTCCTTTCCAGGCCCTCGTCTGCGCGTCGTCGTCCCCGGTGCCCCGCTGCTCGTGCGGCGGATTCCACTGGTTCCCCGGACCCTGGTTGGTGCCCGGGCCCTGGTTTCCGGGGTACTGCCCCTCCGGATTCTGGTTGCCCGGATCGCGCGGCGGCCAGCCCGGAGCCGACCATCCGGCGGGGGCGCCGTAGTCGGGACGCGGCTGCTGCGTCATGCCGCCCTGCGGCCTGGCCGGAGTGGGCTGCGAGTAGCCGTTGGCCGGCGACGGCTGCGGGTACTGCTGCTGAGGCGGGGCCGACTGCGACTGCTGCTGCGCGAACACCGGTTCGGCCTGCTGGGGCCACGGCTCGCCACGCTCGGTCGCGAGTTCCCGCGGCGTCTTGACCGGCGGCTTGTCGGACGGAGTCCGGTGGCCGAAGTCGTTGAACGCCGTGATCCGGGGGCGCTTCTCGACGCTGTGGAAGATCTTCTCGAGATCCTTGCGGGTGAGGGTCTCGCGCTCGAGCAGTTCGGTCGCCAGGATGTCCAGCACGTCGCGGTACTCGTTGAGGATCGCCCACGCCTCGGTGTGCGCCGCCTCGATGAGGTTGCGGACCTCTTCGTCGATCTCGCGCGCGACCTCGTGGGAGTAGTCGGACTGCTGCCCCATCGACCGGCCCAGGAACGGGTCGCCGCCCTCCTGGCCGTACCGCACCGCACCCAGCCTGGCGCTCATGCCGTACTCGGTGACCATCGACCGGGCGATCTTTGTCGCCATGTCGATGTCGGAGGATGCGCCGGTGGTGGGCTCGTGGAACACGAGTTCCTCGGCGGCGCGGCCACCCATCGCCATGACCAGGCGTGCAATCATCTCGGACCGCGTCATCAGGCCCTTGTCGTCCTCGGGCACCGTCATCGCGTGACCACCGGTGCGGCCACGGGCCAGGATGGTGACCTTGTAGACCGGCTCGATGTCGGGCATCGCCCACGCGGCGAGCGTGTGCCCGCCCTCGTGGTACGCGGTGATCTTCTTCTCGTGCTCGCTGATGATGCGGCTCTTGCGGCGGGGGCCGCCGACGACCCGGTCGACGGACTCCTCGAGCGAGGCCTCCGTGATGACGGTGCCGTTCTCGCGGGCGGTGAGCAGCGCGGCCTCGTTGATGACGTTGGCCAGATCCGCGCCCGACATTCCGACGGTGCGCTTGGCCAGGCCCTCGAGGTCGGCGTGCTGATCGATCGGCTTGCCCTGCGAGTGAACCTTCAGGATGGCGCGTCGGCCGGCGAGGTCGGGGGCGCCGACCGGGATCTGCCGGTCGAAGCGGCCCGGGCGCAGCAGCGCCGGGTCCAGGATGTCGGGGCGGTTGGTGGCGGCGATCAGGATGACGCCGGTGCGGTCACCGAAACCGTCCATCTCGACGAGCAACTGGTTGAGGGTCTGCTCACGCTCGTCGTGACCGCCACCGAGACCGGCGCCACGCTGACGTCCGACGGCGTCGATCTCGTCGACGAAGATGATGCAGGGGCTGTTCTGCTTGGCCTGGTCGAACATGTCGCGCACACGGGACGCACCGACACCGACGAACATCTCGACGAAGTCCGAACCGGAGATCGTGAAGAAGGGGACACCGGCCTCGCCTGCTACCGCGCGGGCGAGCAGAGTCTTACCGGTTCCGGGCGGACCGTATAGCAGGACGCCCTTGGGAATCTTCGCGCCCAATGCCTGGTAGCGCGCCGGATTCTGCAGGAAGTCCTTGATCTCGTACAGCTCTTCGACCGCCTCGTCCGCACCCGCGACGTCGGCGAACGTGGTCTTCGGCATGTCCTTGTTGAGCTGCTTGGCCTTGGATTTGCCGAAGCCCATTACGCCGCCGCGACCGCCGCCCTGCATGCGGCTCATCACGAAGAAGAAGATGCCGAGCAGGATCACCATCGGCAGCACGAACAGCAGGATCGACGTGAGCCAGCTCTCCTGCGTGACCGTGGTGTTGTAGCTCTGCAGCCCCTTGTCGGAGATCTCGTTGAAGATCTGCTCGGACGCCGACGCCGGGTACTTGGCAAGGATCTCGGTCTTGCCGTCGGTGGCGTCGTTGCCGTCCTTCAGCCACAGGCGCACCTGCTGCTCCCGGTCGTCGATCTGCGCCTTGTCGACGTTGTTCGCGTCGAGTTGCGCGATCGCCACGGAGGTGTCGACACCCTTGAATCCGCGCGTGTCGTTGCCGAAGTAGCTGAAGGCGTAGATCACCAGCAGGATGCCGGCAACTATCGCCAGGTTTCGAAACACAGTCTTACGGTTCATACAGGTCGGCCGAGATGGCCGGTCCTTTCGAGAGTGCGGGTCTTCCGGGTGCGCCTTCCGGCTGCCAACCGGACAAACCAGGTTACCGCGAAGGCACCCCGGCGACTCCAGGTAGCAGCCAACCGCTGTCGCGAGCGGTCGCTATTTCGTTCAACGCACGCGGCGGCCCATCGGTTCCCTCCGCCTCGATCCGGGTCCGGATGTGCGCGAGTTCACCGCGTGGGCGCGACCCTCGGCCAGCCGCCGCCGACCCGCTCGATGTGCGCGGCCAGGGCCAGGATCCTGGCCTCGCCACCGGGCGGCGCCGCGATCTGCACGGCCAGCGGGGTGCCCGAATGCGAGTGCGTGCCGACGGGGACACTGGCCGCCGGCCAGCCGACGAGATTCCACAGCGCGCTGAGCGGGGCGTACCGCACGTTGGCCACGATGTTCGACAACCACGACCGCTCGCTCCACGTCGTCGCCGCGAGCGGCGGCTGTGCGAGCGCCGGGGTGATCACGACGTCGTAGTTCTCGAAGAAGGCGCGCAGCGAGTCCTCGAGCCTGTTCACCTGCTCCGGGCGGACGAACCGGCCGAGTGCGCGGCCCAGCGCGACGTGCCTGCGGGTCCGCGGCTGCAGTCGCCTGCGGTCGAGGCCCTTCGCGTCGGCGGCCGTTCCCGCCGTCCAGCGGGCGAGAACCGGAATCAGGTTGATTGGGTACGGCAACGTCGCGGGCTCCACGTCGTGGCCCGAGCCGGTCAGTTCCGTCCCCGCGCGCACGGCCGCGTCCCGCCACTGCGGATCGACCGTCGCCAGGAACGTCGGCGACCCCGACGCCACCGCGATCCGCAGCGGCTCCGACGGCCCGATCCGCGCGAGTTCGGGACGGTCGGCGATCACGGACAGCATGAGGGCGGCGTCGTCGACGGTCGTGGCGATGGGCCCGTTCTCGGCCATGCCGAACCACGAGGTGGCGCCGAGTTCGGACGGCACGACTCCCCTGCCCGGTTTGATGCCGAACACTCCGCAGTTGGCCGAGGGGATGCGGATCGAACCCAGACCGTCGGTCCCGTGTGCCAGCGGCACCATTCCCGCGGCGACGGCGGCGGCGGCTCCCCCGGACGAGCCGCCGCAGGTCCGCGACGGATTCCACGGGTTGCGGGTGATGTGCCCGGGCGCGTCGGTGGTTCCCCACACCGCCAGTTCGGGAAGAGTCGTCAGGCCCACGACGACCGCTCCCGCCGCACGCAGTCGCGCCACGACCGGATGGTCGGCGGCCTTCGGTTCGGCGCTGGTCGCGCCCGATCCCTCGCGCATAGGCCACCCGGCCACGGGGATGACGTCCTTGATCGCGACGGGCACTCCGGCCAGTGGAAGGGTGGCCAGATCCGGTCGGCGGGACAGGGCGAGCGCTTCGGCTCGGGCCTGGTCGCCGAGGACGGCGGCGAACGCCTGGATCTTCGGTTCACGCTCCGCGATGGCCGCGAGCGCGGCCTCGACCTGCTCCATCGGGCTCGAGACGCCCGAGCGGACCTGCTCGGCGACGACGACGGCTGAGGTGAACGGGGAGTCCCCCATCACCTGAGTATATGGTGCAGCGCAGCAGCAATTTCGAGTATTCGCGCTGGATACGGCAGGTCTGCGGGGTTACCATTCGCTTGTCCCTGGATGGGACTCTTCACACCGCTCCAGACAACCTCGATGTGCCCAGAGAACCCGCCCAGTAGAACCCTCGATGTGCAATGACCAGAGGAAACGGGTCGGGCAGAGACGGATCGGCCGCTGGATCGGACTCTGCCGAACGGACCGTCGGAGTCACGAACTCCGAACACGAGAGCAGCGAAGCGACGGTCGCGGCCGGCCCGCCGACGGTGACGGCTGAGCAAACCCGGTCCGCACGGACGATAACCGCCGAGCAGACCGCACTCGCCGAGCAGACCGCCGCGGCCGAACAAACCGCTGCCGCGGAACAGACCGCGGAGGCCGGTCCGACCGTGACCGCCCGGCAGCCGGACACGCTCATCACCATGCCGCCGGGCAATGCGGCGCTCGACGACGTGGAGGTCGGGCAGCAGGTCGACGACTTCGATCTGCTGATGAGTTTGGGCAGCGGCGCGTTCGGCCGCGTGTTCCTCGCACGTCAGCGGTCGATGCAGCGTCTCGTGGCGGTGAAGATCTCCCACGACAAGGGGAACGAGCCGCAGACCCTCGCGAAGCTCGATCACGACTACATCGTCCGCGTGTTCGACCAGCGGCTGCTCGCGGACCGCGAACTGCGCCTGCTCTACATGCAGTACCTGCCGGGTGGCACCCTGCTGCGGGTTCTGCGGCGGGTGCGCGTCACGCCCGAGCAGGAGCGGACCGGCAGCCTGCTGCTCGACGTCGTCGACGAGGAGATGCGGGAGAAGGGCGAGCTCAGGCCCACCGACTCGAGTGTGCGGGACGAGATCGCGTCGCTCACCTGGCCCGAGACGATCGCGTGGCTGGGACGGCGACTGGCCGAGGCCCTCGACTACGCCGGTAAACGGGGCGTCCTGCACCGCGACATCAAACCCGCCAACATCCTGCTGACGGCGGAGGGTGTGCCCAAGCTCGCCGATTTCAACATCAGTTTCAGCGACTCCGTCACCGGGGCGTCACCGCTCGCCTACTTCGGCGGGTCCCTGGCCTACATGTCCCCCGAGCAACTGGAGGCGTGTCACCGCGGAATGCCGGGAACGGCGGCGGACCTCGACACCCGCAGCGATATTTTCGCGCTCGGGGTGATGCTGTGGGAGCTGATGTGCGGGCGGCGCCCGTTCCAGGACGAGGACGTGTCGAGCGAGTCGCTCGCCGCGCTCGAGGCGATGCTGGACAGCCGCAGCCGGGACGTCGACCCGGAGTTCCTGGACCAGTTGCCCGCCGACTGCCCGCCGTCGCTGCGCCGGGTACTGCTGACGTGTCTGGCGCCGAAGCCGGAGGACCGGTGGTCGACGGGCGCCGAACTGGCCCAGCAGTTCGACCTGTGCCTGAACCCGCGGGCCCGTGATCTCGTCGATCCGCCGCCGAACAGTTGGCGCATGCGGTTGCGCCGGTTCGCCCTCCCGATTCTGGTTTTCGGTATCGCGGTGCCGAACGCCCTCGCGGGTGCGTACAACTATCACCACAACAAGATGCTGATCATCAGCAATCTGACGCCGGAGGCGCAGCAGTCGTTCGAGGGGATCCAGTTGGTGATCAACTCGATCGCGTTCCCGTTGGGCGCGATCATGCTGCTCTACTGGTGCCGCTACCCGCTGCTGGTTCCGCGGGGTCTGCGCAAGGGCCGGACGTACGACCGCCAGACCCTGGCCCGTGCGCGCACCGACACGTTGCTGCTCGGCGACCGCGTGGTGCTCGTGGTGTTCGGGTTGTGGGTGATCGCGGGAATCGCCTATCCGATTTCCCTGCAATTGGCGGCGGGGAACGTGCCGCCGGGCGCGTACGTGCACTTCATCGCGTCGCTGATCGTGTGCGGTGCCGTGTCGGTGGCGTACCCGTTCTTCGTGGTGGCGTTCTTCGCGGTGCGCTGCATCTACCCGACCCTGCTACCGCAGGACATCGCGAGCAGCGCCGACGCGCACAAACTGCGGGGCCTCGACCGCCGCAGCACGCTGTATCTCGCGGTGGCCGCGTCGGTTCCGCTGGCCGGTGTGGCCGGGGTGACGTTCCTGTCGCCCGACGAGATCACGCTGGTGATCATCGCCGTCCGCATTCTGTGCGTCGGTGGCATCTTCGCGTTCGTCGGCGTGTACTGGCTGTTCCGGCAGCTGGAGCAGGATCTGCGGGCCCTGGAACTCGCCGTGTCCCACGAAACCGCCCGCTGACGGGCTGGGTTCAGCCGCCGTAGACGGAGGGCTCGAGCGTTCCGATGTACGGCAGGTCGCGGTACCGCTCGGCGTAGTCGAGGCCGTATCCGACGACGAACTCGTTGGGAATGTCGAAGCCGACGTTCGCGACGTTGATGTCGACCTTGATGGCGTCGGGCTTGCGCAGCAACGTGACGACCTCGAGCGACGCCGGGTTCCGCGTCGAGAGGTTGCGCATCAGCCAGGACAGTGTGAGACCGGAGTCGATGATGTCCTCGACGATCAGCACGTGGCGGCCGGCGATGTCCTTGTCGAGGTCCTTGAGGATGCGCACGACACCCGAGGACGACGTGGACGACCCGTAGGAGCTGACGGCCATGAACTCCATCTGGGTGGGGATGGGGAGGGCCCGCGCGAAGTCGGTCATGAAGAAGATGGCGCCCTTGAGGACACCCACCAGGAGCAGATCCCCTTCCGGGGCGCCCTCCGGGTAGCGCTTGGCGATCTCCTCGGCCAGTTCGACGGTACGTCGACGGATCTCGTCCTCGGAGATCAGTACCGATGCGATGTCGCCTTCGTACACGCGATCAAACCCTTCGTCGGTCGTCCAATCCGACGTTCAGCCTGCCACGTCGCCGTCGGACCACCAACCTCGCGTCCGGTGTTCCGCCCCCGACCGCCACCTGTCCCTGCCCCCGCCATCGGGCGACGAGGTCGTCCACGGCCCGCAACTGGGTGTCTCCGAGACCGCGCGCACCGGCCGCGAGGAGCCAGCTACGCAGTACCCGCCTGCGGACGGGCGGCGCCGACAGGGCGAGAAGCGCTGCGTCGATTTCCCCGTCCACCACGACTTTCGCTTCGGCGTCGGCGGCCACCGCGTCGAGGACCGCCCCCTCCTCGCGCAGGTGTTCCCCGGTGCGGGCGAGGGCCCCGGCGACGCCGCCGCCGAGGACGTCCTCCAGCAGCGGCAGCACCTCGGTGCGCAGCCGCACCCGGACGAAGTCGGGTGAGGCGTTGTGCGGATCCTCGTGCGGGCTGAGGCCTAGTTCCGCGCAGGTCTGCCGGGTCACCGCGCGTCGCACGTCCAGCAGCGGCCTGCCCCACGGACTGTCGTAGGGGCTCATCCCCCAGATGGATCGACCGCCCGAACCGCGAGACAGGCCCAGCAACACCGTTTCGGCCTGATCGTCGAGGGTGTGTCCCAGCAGCACCGGGCGGGTTCCGCGCGCCGAGTCGAGGGCCCGGTAGCGGGCCTGCCGGGCGGCGGCCTCCAGCCCGCCGGATCCGGTCACGTCGACGGGAAGCACCTCGGCGGACACACAGCCGAGGTCCCGGGCGCGCTCTGCCGCCTCGTCGGCGACGGTTGCTGACCCCGGTTGCAGCCGGTGATCGACGACCAGGGCAGTAACCGAACGCGCCTCGGCGGCGGCCGCCGCGGTCAGGGCCAGCGAATCGGCGCCACCCGACAGCGCGACCGCGACGTCGCCGTCCGGGGCGTGTGCCACGATCCAGCGCCGCACGGCGTGACGAACCTCGAGGATCGCCGGTTCCTCGGGAAGCACTGTCACCGGCTCAGCCCTTCGCGAATCAGCCCAGCACCCGGGACACCCAGGCGTCCGGCGCGTCGATCTCCGCGAGGCGGGGCAACGTGTCGGGTCCGGTCCACACGACGTTGAACCGGTCCATCCCGACCTTGTCCACGACGGCGTCGACGAACGCCTTACCGCGCACGTACTGCGCCATCTTCGCGTCCATCCCGAGCAGCGCCCGGATGAGGCGCTGCACCGGGTTGCTCTTGCGGCGGCGCCTGCTGTCGAAGGCCGCGCGGATGGCGGCCACCGACGGCACGACCGCGGGACCGACCGCGTCCATCACGTGGTCCGCGTGTCCCTCGAGGAGGGTTCCGAGCACCAGCAGGCGGTCGAGTGCGTCACGCTGCGGCTCGGCCTGGGTCGCGCGCAGGAGTCCGACGATGCCGCCCGGTGCACCCGACTCGTCGGGCTCCGTGCGCCCGCGGTCGCGCAGCGCGGAGGACAACCGGCCGACGATGTCGGTGATCGACTCGTCCTCGGCGGATCCGAGGGTCTCCACCGATTCCTGCATGTACCCGGTGAGCCACGGTGACGACGAGAACTGCACCCGGTGCGTCACCTCGTGCAGGCACACCCAGAGCCGGAAGTCGCTGGGCTGCACCCGCAGTGTGCGCTCCACGGCCACCACGTTGGGCGCGACGAGCAGCAGGGTTCCGTTGTCGCCGGTGAACGGGTCGTACTGGCCGAGGATCGCCGAGGACAGGTAGGCGAGCATCGCCCCGGCCTGAATGCCCGCCGGCTTGCCGAGCAGCATGCCGGGGGCGGCGTCGCCGCCGGTGAGTTGCGACATCGAATGCGCGGCTGCGTGGATCCACCCCGCCCGGTCGAGGATCTGGGCGGTGGGCACCGGCAGTCCGTCGGCGAGTCCGGTGACTTCCCGCACGGGCAGTTCCGCACGCATCGACGCGTCGGCCAGTTCCGCGACCACGGTCTCGGCCGTATACCGCGACGTGGCCGGCCCGCTGCGCGCCAGCCTCACCCCCGTCCTGGCTGCGAGTTTCCAGTCGACGGCACCGCTGAAGGCGTTTCCTTCGGCGGCCATCACTGGCACCCGCACGTGCGGAGCGCGGCCGCAAGTGCGTCGAGTGCGGGACGGCTGACCTCCGGCGGGCGGTCGTTGGACATCAGCGCGAACGTGAGGACGCGCCCGTTCTGGTCCACCACGTAGCCGGCGAGGGCGCTGGCCGTGGACAGGGTGCCGGTCTTCGCGCGCACCCATCCGGCGCCGGTGCGGTTGCCCGACGCGTACCGGTCCGACAGGCTGCCCGTGGCGCCTGCCACCGGCAGGTAGTCGAGCATCGGCCGCAGGGCGGGATTCCCCTCCCCGGCGGCGGCCGTCAGGACCTGGTCGAGCGTGTGCGGTGCGATGAGGTCGTCGACAGACAGCCCGCTCGCGTCGTGCAAGGTGAGCCCCGACAGATCGAATCCGGCGCCGGTCAGGGTCTGGCCGATGGTCGCGACGGCGCCCGCGAACGATGCTTCTGCGCCGGCATTCATGGCAACCTCCCGCCCGATCGCTTCGGCAAGCACATTGTCCGAGTGTTCCATCATCTGCCGCAACCGGTCGCGCAGCGGCGCGGACTGCACACTCGCGACAGTAGCGGCGCCGGGTGCCGCGACCCCCGACGCGACCGCCGAGGGGTCGACACCGAGCGCACCGGCCAGCGTCCGCCCGGCGTCGAGCGCGGGCGTCGAACTGCGCGGCGACTCGTCCACGAGCGGGTCGGCGCGTCCGCCGTCGATCATGATCGGCTCGGTGGGGGTGATGAATCCGGCGCCGACATCGGTCGGGAACCATCCCTGCGCCATGGTGTCGCCCGAGTAGATGCTCGTGTCGACCACGATGCGCGTCACCTGGATGCCCGCATTGCGGATCTGATCGACCAGTTGCGAGATGTGCGCCGCACCCGGGTAGTAGCCGTTCTCCCCGACCGGCTTCGCGGTGAGAGTGGGATCACCACCGGCGACGAGGACGATCTCCCCGGGAGCCGCCCCCTGCACCACCGTCGTCGTGACGCGGTGATCGGACGGCAGCGACAGCAGCGCGGATCCGGCGGTGAGGACCTTGGTGGTGGACGCAGGCGTCATCGGGGTCTGCGGGTTGACGCTCCACAGCACCTGGCCGGTGACGGCGTCGGCGACCGTTCCGCTGAACTTGCCGAGGTCCGGGTTGGCGGCGGCCGGACCGACCGCGGCGGCAATCCCCTGCGCGCTCGGCATCGGCGCGTCGTCCGGGACCGGCGTGACCTGCGGGGCCGCGATGATCGGAGCCGGTTCGGGGACGATCGTCAGTTCGCCGCGCCCCGCCGACGCGTTGTGCGCGCTCACCGCGACCACCAGCACGGCGGCCATCGCGAGCACCACGACGACGACCGACGCGAACAGAATTCGCATGTTCCGACGGTGGCGTCCCGCCAACGAGCCCATCTTCTTCTTTCCCTGGCCCGGCAACGCGCCTCCGTCTTCACTGTGATTCGTGGGTGGTCAGACAACCAACCTTATCCTCGACCCGATATCCTCTCCCCGAATCATCATCGACACGACAGCGAGGAATCGGCGTGGAGTTCGACGTCACCATCGAGATCCCCAAGGGTCAGCGAAACAAGTACGAGGTCGACCACGTGACCGGTCGCGTGAAGCTGGACCGCTACCTGTACACCGCGTTCGGCTACCCGGCCGACTACGGCTTCATCGAGAACACCCTCGGCGAGGACGGCGACCCGCTGGACGCGCTGGTCCTGCTCCCCGAGTCGGTGTTCCCCGGCGTCATCGTCGAGGCACGCCCCGTGGGCATGTTCAAGATGGTCGACGAGGCCGGCGGCGACGACAAGGTGCTGTGCGTGCCTGCCGGTGACCCGCGCTGGGACCACATCCAGGACATCGGCGACGTTCCGCAGTTCGAACTGGACGCCATCAAGCACTTCTTCGTCCACTACAAGGACCTCGAGCCGGGCAAGCACGTCGAGGGCGCCGACTGGGTCGGGCTCGCCGAGGCGAAGGCGGAGGTCGAGGCGTCGATCAAGCGTCTGAAGGACAACGGCGGGCACTGAGCCCTCCCGACGTTCGCGGCGACGGCGTCCAGTTCCCCGGTCATCGGGTGGGCTGGGCGCCGTTGCCGTCTCACTCCCCCGCGTCGCCCCGTGCCGCGGCCTGGAGTCCGGACTCGCTGCGGAGGGGCACTTCCTTCCACAGCACGGTGAGGACGAATGCGACGACGGCGAGCATCGACACGGTGAGGAAGACGGATCCGATGGCGTCGGCGAATCCTTCCCGGAAGGGCAGGGCGAGCACGTCGTCGAGCCTTCCGATCACCGAACTGTCCGTGAGGACGCCGCTGACGCCTGCGTGGTCGGGGCTGAGCATTCCCTGACCCATGGCGGCCTCGGCGGGGTCGTTGCTCTGCGCGGCGGCGACCACGGCCCGCCGGAAGTCGGACGTGCCCGCTGCGGCCGTCACCCGCTCGCCGATGGCCGGGGTGAGGCGGGAGAAGAGGA
The DNA here is from genome assembly GCF_009872365.1 of Rhodococcus sp. T7. Lineage (NCBI taxonomy): Bacteria > Bacillati > Actinomycetota > Actinomycetes > Mycobacteriales > Nocardiaceae > Rhodococcus > Rhodococcus sp. T7. The sequence goes on along the minus strand of NZ_WXYH01000328.1, from coordinate 30,439 downwards.
TCGACAGGAAGATCGCGACGCCTGCGGTGCCGCCGATCTGCCGGAAGAAGGTGGCCGCTCCGGTCGACACTCCCATGTCCTGCGGCGGCAGGGCGTTCTGAATGGCGAGGGTGAGCGGCTGCATCAGGTTTCCGAGACCGAGTCCCAGGATCAGCATGAACGCCATCACGACGGGCATCGGGGTGTCCGCTGCCAGCGTGTGCAGCAGGAACGCGCCGACCGCGATGAGGGCGGTCCCCAGGATCGGGAAGTACCGGTAACGCCCGGTCCGCGAAATCATCTGGCCGCTCACCACCGAACCCGCCATGAGGCCGAGGACCATCGGCAGGATCTGGAATCCGGCGAGGGTGGGGCTCGAGCCTTTCACCACCTGCAGGTACTGGGGCAGGAGGCTGATGCCGCCGAACATGACGGCGCCCACGACGAGGCTGATGACGACGCCGAGCGCGAAAGTGCTGTTGCGGAAGAAGCGCATCGGGATGAGTGCGTCGTCTTTCATCGCGAGTTCCACGAGCACGAACGCCAGCACGCCGAGGACGCCGATCACATAGCACACCAACGACTTCGAGTTGTCCCATCCCCAGGTATGCCCCTGTTCGGCGACGATGAGCAACGGCACGACCCCCACCGCGAGGGCGATCGCGCCCCACCAGTCGATCCGCCGGCTTCCGCCCGATCGTCGCGGGAGGTGCAGCACCCGGGAGACGACGGTGAGCGCGACCAGCCCGACGGGCACGTTGACCAGGAAAACCCAACGCCAGCCGTCGATTCCGAGGATCGCGTCCTGCCCGGCGAACAGTCCGCCGAGGACCGGCCCGAGCACGCTGGACGTGCCGAACACGGCCAGGAAGTAGCCCTGGTACTTGGCACGCTCACGCGGGGAGACGATGTCGCCGATGATGGTGAGCGCCAACGAGAACAGACCGCCGGCGCCGAGTCCCTGCACCGCGCGGAAGGCCGCGAGCATGTACATCGACGTCGAGAACGTACACAGCACCGAGCCGATCACGAACACCGTGATGGCGAACATGAAGAACGGTTTGCGGCCGTAGATGTCGGACAGCTTGCCGTAGAGCGGCGTCGCCAGGGTGGCGGTGACGAGGTAGGCGGTGGTGGCCCACGCCTGCAGCGAGTAGCCGTCGAGGTCGTCGGCGATGGTGCGGATCGCCGTCGCCACGATCGTCTGATCGAGCGCGGCGAGGAACATGCCGAGCATCAACCCGCTGAGTACAGCCAGGATCTGCCGGTGGGTGTAGGCCACCGGCGTTTCGACCGAATTCGACACTGTATCCTCGCTGCGCTGGTCGTTTACTTGTAGTCGGCAAGTATGCGAGCGCAGCGAGGACTCGGGCAACTGATGGACTGGGCTTTACCTGCGGATAAGCGTCCACCGCCGACGGTGCGGACTGATTACTCGCCCTTGAAGTCGGGGGTGCGCTTCTCGAAGACGGCGGTGATCGCCTCGGTCAGGTCCTGTGACGGCAGGAACGCGGCGTTCCACGCGGCGACATAGCGCAGGCTGTCGTCGACGGCGGCCGCCCGGGAGTGGTCGAGGACGTCCTTGATGCCGTGCACGACGAGCGGCGGGTTCGCCGCGATCTCGCCTGCGGTGGCGTGCGCGGCCGCGAGGACGGCGTCGGCGTCCGCGTAGACACCGTTGACGAGACCGATCTTCTCCGCATGACCCGCGCCGATGTCCTTGCCGGTGAGTGCGAGTTCCCGCAGATGTCCGTCGCCGATGATGGCGGGCAGCCGGGCGAAGCTGCCCATGTCGGCGACGATCGCGACCTTCACCTCACGGATGCTGAACTGGGCGTCCGCGCTGGCGTACCGGATGTCGCACGCGGAGATGAGGTCGACGCCGCCGCCGATGCACCAGCCCTGGATTGCCGCGACCACCGGCTTGCGGCAGTCGGCGACCGCGTTGATGCCGGACTGCATCCGCTTGATCATGTCGTGGAACGCGGTGCGCGGGCCCGCCTGCGCCTTGTCCGCGAGGACGGAACCGAAGCTGCCGCTCATGGCGGGCAGGTCGAGGCCGAAGGAGAAGTTCTTGCCCGAGCCGGCGACCACCACGGCCCGCACGTCGGGATCGGAGTCGAGTTCACCGAAGATCTCGGGAAGCTCGCTCCAGAAATCCGGCCCCATCGCGTTGCCCTTACCGGGCCCGATGAGCGTCACCTGCGCGACGTGATCCTTGCGCTCGACGGTGAACGCATTCCAGGTCTTCTGTTCGGTCATTACTCGAGAGTAACCTCCGCTCGCCGGTGTCCGGCGAAATACCCTGGAGGTCTCTGCACCGTCTGCGAACGGACAGCCGCGATGACGCACCGGACGACCCCGGATGGCGACGCCGTGGTCGTCGGCGCCGGAATGGGCGGTCTGCTGGCCGCGGCGGCGCTCGGCAGCACGTTCCGCAACGTCGTCGTCCTCGACCGCGACGTCCTGCCCGACGAGGCCACGGCGCGCCGGTGTGTGCCGCAGGCCCGGCACGTGCACGCCCTCCTCGCCGGTGGGCAGGCCGCGATGGAAGACCTCCTGCCGGGCCTGGTGCCCGAACTCCTGGCGCTCGGCGCCACTGCGGGCGACGCGCTCGGCGACATCCGGTGGATCGTCGACGGGCATCGGATGGCCCGCGGGACCAGCGGGGTTCCCGGCATTCTCGCGAGCAGGCCGCTGGTCGAGTGGCAGGTGCGCCGACGGGTCCGGGCCCTGCCGAACGTGCGGATCCTGGACCGTTCCGACGTCACAGGCCTCGCCCTGGACGGCGGAGAAGTGACCGGCGTGACCGTGCAGCACCGGGGCGGGGTTCCGCCGGAGGTCGTCGGGGCCGATCTCGTCGTGGACTCGTCGGGCCGCAGTTCGCAGAGTGTCGCCCGGCTCGGCGCGCTGGGGTTTTCGCCGCCGTCCGAGTCGCAGGTGGCCGTGGACGTCAGCTACGCGACGAGACACTTCCGGCTCGATCCGCCGCACCTCGACGGCGATTCCGGCATCGGGATGGCGCCGGGACCGTCGAGTCCGCGGAGTGGATTCATGGGCGTACAGGAGAACGGCACGTGGATCGTCACGCTGGCCGGGTACGGCGACGACGTGCCGCCGCTGGATCCGGACGGGTTCCTCGATTTCGTGAAGTCGTTCCCGGCCCCGGATATGTACGACGCCTTGCTCACCGCCGTGCCGGTGGACGACGGCGTGCGCTACCGGATCCCGACGACCGTCCGGCGGCACTATTCGGCGGACGATCTGCCGTCGAATTATCTGCCGTTCGCGGACGCCGTCTGCTCGTTCAATCCCATCTACGGTCAGGGGATGAGCGTCGCCGCGGTGGAGGCGCAGATCTTGCGGGACTGCCTGCGGTCGGGGCGGGCGCATCTCGCTCGCCAGTTCCTGCGGCGGGCGAACCGGTGCATCGATGCGGCGTGGAATCTCACCGTCGACAACGACCTCCGGATCCCGGCCGTGCCGGGACGACGGTCGGCGCGGGTCCGGTCGGTCAATGCGTACGCGGCCCGGCTCGATAGGGCGGCGTCCGTCGATCCGGCGGTGGGCGCGGCGTTTCTCCGGGTGACGCATCTTCTGGACCGGCCGGGCGCGCTGCTGCGGCCGGCGACCGTGCTGCGAGTTCTGCTCGCCTCCCGCTGACGGACCACCGCAGGATTACCTGTATGTTGACGTCACAGATACCTGAAGGATCTGCGCCGCCACGAGAGGAAATCCGTGCTCGACATCGCCTGGAACCCGACGCTGAACACGCTGACCCGCAACGCCTGGCGACTGTCCTTCGGCGGCGGCATCGCGCCCGTCCAGCGCACCCCGTCGACGCGCATCCACGAGGCACCCCATCAGGACCTGTATCGGTTCGACGGTTCCGAGACCGACGACGACCGGCCCATCCTGCTCGTGCCGCCACTCGCCGCGCCCGCACAGTGCTTCGACCTCCGGCCGGGCCAGAGCCTGGCCGCGCACCTGGTCGGGTCGGGCAAGGCCACATATCTCGTCGACTACGGAACGATGGGCTACGCCGACCGCGGCCTGGGGTTCGAGGACTGGGTGGACGACTTCATCCCCGCCGCCGTCGACCGGGTGTCCCGGCTCCACGACGGCGCACCCGTCGACCTGATCGGCTGGAGCCTCGGCGGAACGATGTCGCTGCTCACAGCCGCGGGCCGAAGCGATCTGCCGATCGGTTCGGTGACCGCGATCGGCACGCCGATCGACTACGAGTCGGTGACCATGATCGCGCCGCTGCGGGCCGTCGGCCGGTTCACCGGCGACCGCCCCCTCACCACCGCCACGGGCGCGATGGGCGGACTGCCCGCGCCGCTGGTCCAGGCCAGCTACCGCTTCACCGCACTCCAGCGCGAGCTCACCAAGCCGTGGTTCATCGCGCGGAACCTGCACGACACCGAGACCCTGGCCCGCATGGAGTCCATCGACCGGTTCATGGCCGACATGCCGGGATACCCCGCACGCTTCTTCCGCCAGGTCTGCACGCAGCTGATCCTCGGGAACGCACTCACCGAGGAAAGCTTCGAGACCCGGAACGGCGCGATCACGCTGGCCGATCTGACGGTGCCGGTCCTCGCGATCGGCGGCACCGAGGACGTCATCGCCCCGATCCCGTCGGTCCGGGCGGCGACGGACGTGCTCACCGGGTCACCGTCGGTGCGGTTCGAGTCCGCGCCGGGCAGCCACCTGGGACTCGTCGCGGGCCCGAAGGCCAAGGACTCCACGTGGGCGCACATCGGCGGCTTCCTCGACGGGGTCGTCGCACAGACCGCCTGAAATCACACCAGCCCGGCCCGGGCTGTTCAGACGAGCCCGGCCCGGGCTGTTCAGACGAGCCCGGCCCGGGCGACCGCACCGGCGAACAACGCGGTGACCGCGGCGCCCATCGTCGGCTGGTCCACTTCCTCCGGGTCGACGGAGTGTTCGAGCACGAGGCCGGAGATGAGGGCCATCAGCGAGATGGCCGTGGTGCGGACGTCGAACGTGTCGTCGACTCCCCACTCCCGCGCGCGCTCGCCGATCAATTCGACGAGCCGTCCCCGGAGTTGCCGCCGCTCCCGCAGGTAGGCCTGCGCGATCTGCGGGTCGCGGGCGGCGAGCACGCCGAATTCGAGTACCAGCAGCAACCACCCCGGCTCGCGCACCATCCACGACGCGACGGCCTCCCCGCCCTTGCCCGCGGCGTCCGTGGGATTCATGCCGGCGATCTCGGCGAGCACCCGTCCCGCCAGTTCGAGTGAGCGCGCCGCGAAGAGTTCCGCGAACAGGTCCTGCTTCGATTCGAAGTTCGAATAGACCGCGCCCTTGGTGAATCCGGCCCGGCGAGCGACCTCGGCGAGCCGGGCCGCACTGAATCCGCGTTCCGCGAATTCCTCCGCCGCCGCGTCGAGGAGGCGCTGCCGCACGACGTCGCGACCGGGACGCGTCGTCGGCGCCCATTCGGTGTGACGACTGTCCCGTTGACGTTCTTCAGTCACGATACCTAGGGTATTCAATACCCACGGTATCGACAAGGATCAAGGACGTCCGATGACCACCACCGCCAGCGAAACCACCACCCCGGCTCCCGTGCACCACGACAGCCCGGTGTCGAAGTACGGCGCGCCCAAGGTGATGGCCGCGCTGGTCTTCGGCGTTCTCCTCCTCCAACTCGGCTTCATCCTCAGCTACGTGGCCGCGTTCCATCAGCCCACGCCCCGCGACATCGAGGTCGGGGTCGTCGCCGCGGCGGGACTGCCCGCCGGGACGGACCAGCAGGTCGCCGACCGGCTCGACGCGATCGACGGCAACCCGCTCCGCGCACGCGTCGTCTCGGACACCGCGGAAGGCCGCCGCCTCCTCCACGACCGTGAGATCCAGGGCGCGTTCGTTGTGAATCCCGTCGGCCCCGACACCCTGATCACGGCGAGCGCGGGTGGCAGTTCCATCTCCAGCGCGCTCGAATCGGTCTTCACCCAGGTGGAGAACAGTCAGGGTCGCGAGTTCACGGTTCGCGACGAGATTCCCGTCGGCGCGCACGACAACCGCGGCCTGTCCGGTTTCTATCTGGCGGTCGGATGGGTGGTCGGCGGCTACCTGCTCGCGGCCGCGATCGGCCTGTTCATCGGCGCCCCGCGGACGCTGCGCCAAGCGTCGGCGCACACGGCCGTCCTGTTCGGCTACGCCCTGCTCTCCGGCGCGCTCGGCGCCCTGATCACGACGCACGTGCTCGGCACGTTCGCGGGTCACTGGTTCCCGCTGTGGCTCCTCGGGACCGGTGTCGTCTTCGGCACGGCGGTGTTCACGCTCGGCCTGCGCGCCTCGGTCGGCATCCTCGCGGTGCCGCTCGCGATCGCCGTCTTCGTCATCCTGGGCAATCCCAGCGCAGGCGGCGCGTTCGGTTCGAACGTCATCCCCACGTTCTACGCGGCCATCGGGCGGTGGATCACTCCCGGCGCGGGTACCGAGGGAATCCGTAGCATCGTGTACTTCGACGACGTGGGGCTGGGACAGCCCGCGCTCGCCCTCGCGCTGTACTCCGCGGTCGGGCTGGGACTGCTGTTCGGGTTCACCGTCCGGCGCCTCCGGAAGCTGGAATCGACTACGCCCCGTTCCGATGTCGTGTCGGAAGACGCTTCTTGATGTCGTTCCAGGGGAATGGACCTACTCTTGGTTCATGCCGACGCCCCTGCACCCCCACGCCGCGCATGTCGCCGAGACTCTGATCGCGCGAGGGCACCATGGGGTGATCGTGACCCAGCCCGACTCCACCCACACCGCGGCCGAGGCGGCGGAGTCCCTGGGGGTCGATGTCGGCGCCATCACCAAGTCGCTGGTGTTCCTCCTCGACGACGACCCGATCCTGCTCCTCGTATCGGGGGCGCACGAGGTGGACCTGGCGAACACCGGCAAACGACTGCAGGGAAATTTGACCCAGGCGCCCCTCGACATGGTGCGGATCGCGACGGGGCAGCCGATCGGCGGTATCGCCCCGCTCGGCCATCCCACGAACCTCCCGACCTACGTCGACAACGCCCTGTCGGAGTACCCGGAACTGTGGGCGGCCGCCGGTCACCCGGACACCGTCTTCCGCACGTCGTTCTCGGAGTTGGTCCGGATCACCGCGGGCCTGGCGATCGACGTCGACTGAATACCGGGCGGTTCCCGCCCTTATAGTTGACGTCAGATCTCGTGAACGAGTGACACAGCGCCCACACGGGCCGACCCGGAGAATGATTTGTCCGACAGAGCCGAGAACGCCGATACCGTCGATGGTTCGGACCTCCCCCGCCACCCCGAACTCGCCCCCGGAATCTGTGCGGAGGATTACCGCGCAGCGCTGCGTCGTCACCCGGCGGGCGTCACCATCGTGACCCTCGACTCGGGGTCGGGCCCGGTCGGCTTCACCGCTTCCTCGTTTTCGTCCGTCTCGCTGGCCCCGCCGCTGGTGTCGTTCAACATCGCGAACACGTCGTCGAGCATCGACGCGCTCCATTCGGCGGGCTCGCTGGTGATCCACCTGCTCGGGGAGCACCAGCAGCACCTGGCTCAGCGGTTCTCGCGGAGCGCCGACCAGCGGTTCTCCGACGAGTCGCTGTGGGCGCGGCTCGACACCGGCGAACCGGTGCTCCACGGAACTCCCAGCTGGATGCGGGTCGTCGTGGACCAGCTGATTCCGGTCGGCGACCACACGCTCGTCATCGGCCTCGTCACCCGCGTCCACGCCGAGGCCGACGACGATTCCGCGTCGGCTCCACTGCTGTATCACGAGGGCCGGTACTACCGGCCCACTCCGCTGGGGTCAGCGAACAACGGCAACTGACCTGGTCAGGACGCCAGCACCCGTTCGACGCGGGGGAGGTCGAAGCGGCGCAGCGCTTCGTCCACGGCTTCGGCGGACGTGACGAGACCGCGCTGCTCCAGCCACGGGAGGGTGCCGTCGACGAGCTGCTCGAGAACCCTGGGCAGCGACAGCGGGAGCAGGGTCACGCCGTCGGCGACGCCGGCCGCCTGGATGTCGGCGATGAGCCCGGCGAGGCCGGCCGGAGTTCCGATGTACTGCAACGACACCGGTGCGCGCGGTGCGTCCAGCGCACTGTCGAGGAGGGCCAGCTCCTTGCGCGCGGCGCGGGCTTCTGCGGCGATGAGCACCTCGAGGTCCACCAGGACGGTGACGCTGTCGGGGTCGCGGCCGTCGGCGACGATCTCGGCACGGATCCGTGCGCGCTCCTGCTGCGCCTCACGCAGATCGGCGGCCCGGATCCGGACGACGTTCGGCGGGAACGACGTGAGGTCGAGCTGATCCGTCGAGTCGGCGGTCAGGTCCACCCAGTAGTCGGCGCCGTTGATCGGCCGCGTGCCTGCGGCGCCCTCCGCGGCCGGGTGGTGTCCCGATCCGGTCAGTTCGACGGCGACGCGGAGGGGACGGGAAACGAAGGCATTGTCTCGAGACATAAGGGTTCCTCGGGAATGACGTGTGCGTGTGAGTGAAACGGAACGGGAAGACCGGTCAGCTCGAACACATACCCGAGGCGGTTCGGCACAGATCGACATGCCGACGGCACCAGTGAGCAATCATTGTGCTCCCAGCCTGCGATGCCATGCCGTCATACTAGCGCGTCTCGCGAAAAGCGGGTCTCGGGCACCGGATTCCACTGGCCGCTCTCCTTGGCGTAGGCCCAGTTCCGGCGTCCCGCCACCAGGGTGCGCACGGCGTCGACCAGCCGATCCACGTCGTCGGAGCAGCTTCCGAGACCGACGCTCACCCGCACGGCGCCGTCGGGCCTGCCGAGGCGGCCCAGCAGCGGGTGGGCGCAGAAGCGTCCGTCGCGAACTCCGATTCCGTGTTCGGCGGACAGGTAGGCGGCGATCTCCCCCGGCTCGAAACCGTCGATCGTGAACGTCACGATCCCCACGGTGTCGGGGGCGTCCGACCACAGCCGCAGGAACTCCAGGCCGTCGACGGAGCAGAGGCCGTCGAGGAGCCTGCCGGTGAGTGCCGCCTCGTGTTCGGCCACCGTGCCGAAGTCCAGTTCGGACAGCGCATCGCACGCGGCGGCGAGGGCCGCGGCTCCGAGCACGTTGGGGGTCCCCGCCTCGTGCCGGGCGGGGGCGGGCGCCCACTGGGTGGATTCGACGGTCACGTTCCGGACCGCGCCGCCGCCCGCGAGGTAGGGCTCGGCGGCGTCGAGCCAGTCCCGGCGGCCCACGAGCACGCCGGCACCGAACGGCGCGTACAGCTTGTGCCCGGAGAAGGCGAGGTAGTCGACACCCCACTCCTCGATGTCGATGCGGCGGTGCGGTGCGAGCTGCGCGGCGTCGACGAGAATCCGTGCGCCGCAACGATGCGCCACTTCGGCGAGGGCGGCGATCGGCAGCACCTCACCGGTGACGTTGGAGGCACCCGTCACCGCGAGCAGGGCGGTGGGCTTCGAGCACAGTTCGGCGACGAGCAGCCGGACGGTCTCGTCGAGGGTATCCGCCGCCCGCACGACGCGAGAGTCCTTCCACGGCAGCAGGTTCGCGTGGTGCTCGATGTCGAGGACGACAGTGCTGCCCGGAACGCACCCGGCGAGCAGGTTCAGCGAGTCGGTGGTGTTGCGGGTGAACACCGCCACCTGGTCGTCGCACGCTCCGACGAACCGGGCCACCGAGTCGCGGGCCTTCTCGTAGCACTCGGTCGACACCCGCGAGGCGTAGCCGGCGCCGCGGTGCACGCTGGAGTACGTCGGAAGCAGGGCCCCGATACGGTCCGTGACCTGCGCCAACGCCGGCGCACTGGCCGCGTAGTCGAAGTTCACGTAGGTGCAGTCACCGCCCTGAACGAGCGGAACCCGCAGGTCGGAACCCGAAACCTGAGCCAGGGGGGCAACACACACGTCAGCGGTCAATACAGCAGTCATCACGACATCCCTCGTAGTCAGGGACTCGTCGCAGGGTCGGTGCCCTCTCGGAGTCCGCGCTTGCCGGGTCCGGTATGGACCTCAGCCTGGTCGTCACCCGGAGCACCCCGCCGCGGTGGAGGGTTGCCGACCAGCTAGCCGGGGCTTGACGCTGGTACTCGTGACCTGTTTCGAAGATTGCAGGATCGGCGCGCAGTTGTCAACTCGGCACCCGGGAGGGTCCGGGCGCCGAGTCCCACGACTCGCGTCAGTTGGGGGTGACTCCGAGCAGCGGGGCGAGCTGATTCGCAATCGGGTTGAGGTCCAGCTTGTTCGGGTCCTTCTTGGGTGTGGAGTCCCACGGCTGAACGGTGGCGGGGTCGCCGAACACGATCCGGTTCGCGCTGCGGACGCCGGTGAGACTGCCCTGCGGGGCCGCACAGGTGGCGGCGGTGTTCTGCGGGAAGTCCTGCTGCGTGTCGTCGAAGTTCGGATCCTGCCGCTTCATCTCCTGGAGGATCTCCCGGGTCCCCTCGTACCCGACGGTGCACGACGGCGGATCGTTCGTCTCGGCCACCAGGCCCAGGTGAACGGTTCCGTCGTCGGGCGCGATCGTCGACGACGCCGCCGCCACGCCCGGCAGGTACACGAACAGGGTTCGCAGGGCCGCCGCCTGCACCGAGATCACCTTCGCCGTGGCGGACAGGTTGGCAAGGTTCGTCGTGACGCCGGGGCCGACGTCCGAGACCAGTTGCCCCAGTTGCCCACTCGCCGGATTTCCATTGTCGATCAGCCGCCGGACGTCGGGGTCGCTGCTACGCAGGCGATCCGCGAGCGAGTCGAGGTCGGCACTGAAATCCTTGATCGCCGAAAACTGTTCGGACTGCGCGCCCAGAACTGTCCGGCTGTCGCGCACCAGCGCCACGGTACGGTCGAGTGATTCGGCGCCCGACGTCGAGAGCCCGGACAGCGAGTCCGCCAGCGACTGAAGGTCTTCGCCCTTTCCGTCGAATGCCGCGCCGAGTTCCGTCACGACTGTGTGGAGCGCGTCGATCGGCACGGACTCGGTCAATCCCTGTGTACTGGCGAGCAACTCCTCGACGGCTACCGGCGTGGACGTGTCGCGGGCCGCGATGCGGGAGCCGGCCACCAGGAACGGTCCGCGATCGGCGGACGGCTGCAGGTCGACGTACTGCTCACCGATCGCCGACCGGTTTGCCACAACGGCTTTCGTGGACGCGGGAATGTCGGGCGCGCTCTTGTCGATCCTCAATTCGACGACGACGCCGTCCGCGGCGAGGGACATGTTCCCGACCCGTCCGACCGGCACGCCGCGGTAGGTGACTTCGGCGTTGGTGAAGATGCCGCCCGACGTTTCCAGTTCGAGGTTCACGGTGTATTCACCGAAGCCGAGGAGGTTGTCGAGGCGCACATAGTTCGCACCCACGTAGACGAGCCCCATCACGGCGACGAGCACGAAGCCGATCAGCTGCCACCGGATCACGAGACGACTGGTGATGGCGGCGGCAGACACAGGCACTCCAATGGCAGGTAGATACATGATACGAACGGTCACACATATATCTAGTCCGGTCGCCGGAGCAGCGCAAACTCCGCGCCGCCCGCGGTGGCGCACGTCACCGTCGGGTCTTGACTGAATTTTCAGTTTGGAATATGTTCGGTACCCAACAGGACGTGATACCGGTCACCTCCGCCCCGAATGTGAGGTCCGCAGTGTCCACGAATCTCGACCCGACGACGCCCCTCGACGACACCGCCCCCTCCCCGCCGGAGGACCGGTTCGGACACGTCGAGACGATCGGCGTGGAATACATCCCCGAATCGGAACGCGACTCGCGACCGCTCAACATGCTCGCGGTGTTCTTCGGCGGCAATCTGGCGTTCTCCGTGATCGTGTTCGGCTGGCTCCCCATCACATTCGGGCTCAGCTTCGGCAGCGCGCTGGCGGCCAGCGCGATCGGCATCGGGCTCGGCACGCTCCTCATCGCTCCCCTGTCACTCCTGGGCCCGCGCACCGGCACGAACAACACCGTGTCGAGTGGTGCGCACTTCGGAGTGAGCGGACGGATGATCGGCTCGGGGCTCACCCTCCTCTTCGCCCTCGCATACGCCGCGATCGCGGTCTGGACGTCGGGGGATGCACTGATCGCCGCCGCCCACCGCCTGTTCGGCACACCGGTCGACAACGGCATGCTCGCCCTCGGCTACGGCATCATCGCCGCCGAGATCGTGGCCGTCGCACTGTTCGGCCACGGCACGGTGGTCGCGCTCCAGAAGTTCGTGCTGCCCGTCGTCGCGGCCCTGCTCCTGCTGGGGGTCTTCGCGTTCGGTGGCCACTTCGACGGCGGAGCGGGCAGCGGCGACTACCTGCTCGGCGGATTCTGGCCCACCTGGATTCTGGCCGTGGTCCTCGCCGTCGGCGGTCCGCTGTCCTACGCCCCGACGCTCGGCGACTACAGCAGGCGGATCTCCCGGGTGCGGTTCAGCGACCGTTCGATCGTCGCCGCCACCATGGCCGGCATCTTCTTCGGACTGTTCCTGACCGCAGCGTTCGGTTCGTTCACCGCGTCGACATTCACCACGCTGAGCGACTCCTACGTCGCCGACCTGGTGGCGGAGGCTCCCGGCTGGTACGTGCTGCCGATCGTCCTCGTCGCCCTCGCGGGCGGACTCGGCCAGGGCGTCCTCAACGTCTACGCCAGCGGGCTCGACCTGGAGGCGCTGATCCCCCGCTTGCGCCGCGTCCACACGACGCTGATCACGTCGGCGCTCGCGGTGGCCTTGCTCTACATCGGCGTCTTCGTCGTCGACGCCGTCGATTCGATCACCGCGATGACGTTGGTGCTCAACGGTTTCGCCGCTCCGTGGGTCGCGATCAACGTCGCCGGATTCCTGGTTGCGCGGCGCGGGCAGTACGACGCCGTCGATCTCCAGGTCTTCAACCTGGGCCGGAAGGGTGGACGGTACTGGTTCACCGGCGGCTGGAACCTGCGCGCCGTCATCCCCTGGGCAGCCGGATCGCTGTTCGGCCTGCTCGCGGTCGACACGTCGCTGTACTCCGGGCCGCTTGCCGACATCGCGCACGGTGTCGATGTCAGTCTGATCGGATCGTCGGTCATCGCCGTGGCCGGCTACCTCGTCGCGCTGCGACTGTGGCCCGAACACGTGGCCCCGGTCGAAGCGCCGTCGTCCTAGCGCGACACGAACCGAAGGAGATTCCCGATGAGCGAGCGACGCGACGCGATTCTGAAGGCCAGCGCGACGGCCATTGCCCAGCGAGGTATCCGCGGGCTACGCGTCAACGACGTCGCGGAGGTCGCGGGCGTCTCGCCGGGACTGCTGTACTACCACTTCAAGGATCGCATCGGCCTGCTCGAGGCTGCCCTGAACTACATCAACGACCGTGCCCGCGACTACCGCAGCGAAGGCGAGGGGTCCGCGGACTCCGCTCGCGACCGGCTCACCCGCTCGCTCCTCGGCGAGATCCAGGACCGCCCCGAGGTCGTGGAGAACTCGCTGGCCTGGAACGAGTTACGTGCTTCCGCCGTGTACGAGGAGGCGCTGCGGGAGCCCCTCGCGCGGACCACCGCCGCGTGGGTCGCGGAGATCGCCGACGCGATCACGCAGGCGCAGGCTACCGGCGAGATCTCGCCCTCCCTCGACCCCCGGCGCACCGCGGTCACGATGACCGCCCTCGTCGAAGGACTGTCCGGGCGGTGGCTCTGCAAGGAGATCTCCACCGACGATGCCCGCTCCCACCTGCTCGGCGCGATCGACGTCGTGATGTCCGAGCCCACCGACCGCACCACCGACAACCCCGTCACCACCAGAACGAAGGAACAACGATGACCATCCGCACGATCACCGCGCTGCCCGCACCCGCCTCCCCAGCACGTTCCACGGCAACCGCCCGCACTCCGCTGCGGGTCGGATTGGTGCAGCACCGCTGGCGCGCCGACGCGGACGCATTGCGCACCGCATTGACCGACGCGATCGGTGAGGCGGCGGCCCTCGGCGCGGAGGTGGTGTTCCTGCCGGAACTCACACTGTCGAAGTACCCCGCCGACACCCGCGCGACCGGGACACCCGGACGCGACGCCGAGGACCTCACGACCGGACCCACCTACACGTTCGCGGCCGCCGCCGCTGCCCGTCACCAGGTCTGCGTCCACGCCTCGCTGTACGAGAAGGCCGACGGGCCGGACGGTCTCGGCTTCAACACCGCGATCCTCGTGTCCCCGTCCGGTGAACTGCTGTCCCGGACCCGCAAGCTGCACATCCCCGTCAGCGCCGGATATTACGAGGACACCTACTTCCGCGGCGGCCCCGCCGACGACGCCTACCCCGTCTACCGGCCGACCGAACTGGGCGGCGCCGCACTCGGACTGCCGACGTGCTGGGACGAGTGGTTCCCCGAGGTGTCCCGGATGTACTCGCTCGGCGGCGCGGAGATCCTCGTCTACCCCACCGCGATCGGGTCCGAGCCGAGCTTCCCGGCGTTCGACACGCAGCCGATCTGGCAGCACGTGATCGTCGGAAACGGTATCACCAGTGGCACATTCATGGTGGTCCCGAACCGGTGCGGCAACGAGGGCGGCATCGACTTCTACGGTTCCTCCTTCATCTCCGACCCGTACGGCCGGGTGCTGGTGTCCGCTCCCCGCGACGAGGAAGCGGTCCTGGTGGCCGACCTCGACCTCGATCAGCGCAAGGACTGGCTCGACCTCTTCCCGTTCCTGACCACCCGCAGGCCGGACACGTACACCCGGCTCACGGACGCCGTCGACCACGAGCACCCTTACGGTCTCCCGTCGACGGTCGCCGCCGCGGAGACCCGGTCATGACCTGGCGGATGCCCAGTGAGACCGAACCGCAGGAGCGGGTCTGGATGGCGTTCCCGCCCCTCGGGGCGTCGATGACCGCGACCGCCGACGACGCCCACGAGGCGCGGACCGCGTGGGCGGCCGTCGCCCACGCGATCGCCGAATTCGAACCGGTCACCATGGTCGTCGATCCGGTGGACCGGAACGTCGCCCGGCAGTACCTGTCCCCGGGCATCGACGTGGTCGAGGCGGAACTCGACGACGCCTGGATGCGCGACATCGGTCCCACGTTCGTCCTCGACGAGGAGGACCGCCTCGGTGCCGTCGACTGGGTGTTCAACGGATGGGGACAACAGGAGTGGGCCACGTGGGACCGCGACCGCTCGATCGGCGCGGCGGTCACGGCGTGGTCCGGCGCCCGGCCGGTCCCGTCGTCGATGGTCAACGAGGGCGGCGGAATTCAGGTGGACGGCCACGGAACCGTGCTCGTCACGGAGACGGTGCAACTCGACCCGCTGCGCAACCCCGGCCTGGACGCGGCGGGCGTCGAGGCGGAACTCGCGCGCACGATCGGCGCCGAGCACGTCGTCTGGCTGCCGCGCGGTCTGACCCGGGATTCCGAGAAGTTCGGCACCAAGGGGCACGTCGACATCGTCGCGGCCCTGCCCGCACCCGGGGTGGTCCTGGTGCACTGCCAGCGCGACCCGTCCCACCCCGACCACGAGGTGACCGCCGAGATCCTGAAGGTGCTGTCCGACAGCCGTGACCGGTCCGGTGCGCCGTGGCGGATCGTCGAGGTGCCCGCGCCGACGGTCCTGCGTGACGAGGAGGGGTGGGTCGACTACAGCTACATCAACCATCTCGTCGTCAACGGCGGCGTCATCGCGTGCGGCTTCGACGACCCCCACGACGCCCTCGCCCGGGACATCCTGTCGAGCGTCTACCCGGGTCGCCGCGTCGTCACCGTCGACGCCCGGCAGATCTTCGCGCGGGGCGGCGGCATCCACTGCATCACCCAGCATCAGCCTCGCGGGCGGATCTGACGGGCAGCGGTTTCGCCGTCCACTTCCGCGAGCCGCCGGGTCAGGAAACGCCGGGTCGGTTCGTTCGCCGCCAGTCCGATCGCGGCGCGGTATTCCACGCTCGCCTCCGCCGGCCTGCCCGCTCGGCGCAGCAGGTCGGCGCGGGTGGCGTGCAGGGTGTGCGTCCGGGCGAGCCTCGGCTCCCCGGCGAGGGCGTCCACCTCGGCGAGACCGGTGTCGGGACCGTCCCGGAAACTCACGGCCACAGCATGATTGAGACGAACCGCGGGCGAGTCGCCATACGCGGCGAGTTCGTCGTACCCGGCGACGACGGCGTCCCAGTCGGTTGCCTCCCAGTTCGGCGCCGTCGCGTGGGCGGCGGCAATCGTGGCCTGCGCGCTGTACGGACCGCCTCCCCGGCGCCGGGCAGCCCGCAGGCACACGACGCCCTCCTCGATCTTCGCCCGGTCCCACCGCCGGCGATCCTGGCATTCGAGAGGGACGATATCACCGGCGTCGTCGATCCGCTGGGCTCGCCTGCTGTCGTGGAACAGCATGAGCGCCATCAGCGCCCACGCCTCACCCTCGTCCGGCATCAGTTCGCACAGCAACCGGGCGAGCCGCAGCGCCTCCTCGCAGAGTTCGTCCCGGATCGCGGTGTCACCGGACGTCGCCGAATAGCCCTCGGTGAACACCAGGTAGATGCAGGCGAGCACCTGCGGGGTGCGCTCGGGGAGCAGGTGGTCGGGCGGAACCCGGAACGGGATCCCTGCCGTCCGGATCTTGGCCTTGGCGCGGCTGAGCCGTTGGGACACGGTCGGTTCCGGGGCGAGGAACAACCGGGCGATCTCCGCGGGCCTCAGCCCGGCCACCAGCCGGAGCGTCAACGCCACCTGCGACTCCGAGGACAGCGCGGGATGGCAGCACGTGAACATGAGCCGCAACTGGTCGTCACGCACCGGCCACACCTCTTCCTCGTCCGGAGGCGGAACGAGCCGCGCCGCATCGTGCTCCTTGTCGCCGCGCAGCGACTCCCGGCGCAACCGGTCGAGTGCCCGGTTGCGGGCGACGGTCGTGATCCAGGCGCCCGGGTTGTTCGGCACACCAGAATCCGGCCAGCTGCGGATCGCCTCGGCGAACGCCTCCTGCACCGCGTCTTCCGCGAGGGACAGGTCGCCGACCATCCGTGCCACGGTGGCCAGCGCCCGCCCGGACTCCTCCCGGAAGACGCGGCTCAGAGTGTCGCCGTCCATCACTCGGCGTCGGCGACGATCTGCCGGAGTTCGATGCACCCTTTAGGCGACACCGGGATCTTCGCCGACAACGCGATCGCGCTCTCCCGGTCGTTTGCGGCCAGCACGTACAGGCCGTTCGCGACCTCCGCGGTCTCGGCGAAGGGACCGTCGGTGAGCAGAAGTTCCCCGTCCCGGACGCGGATCGTCGTCGCGGAGTCCGGCGGATACAGGGCTCCGCCGCCGCGGACCGCAGAACCGGCGACACGGCCGAACTTCTCGTGCTCGGCCATCCCCTCGTCCCACTGGGGTGTGCCCGGCGACACGGCCGCCGCCACCGGTTCGCGGAGCAACGCGAGCCAGCAGCCCTTCTGATCGGTCACGGGCATCCACTCGAACATCGGCCACAACTCGACCGAACCCTCGGACGCCTCCGGGATGCGGCGCGCGTGTTCGAGCACCTCGTCCAGATCCGAACCCTCGAGGACGTAGAAGCCGCCGATCACCTCCGCCGTCTCCGCGAACGGACCGTCCGTGATCAGCGCGCGGCCGTCCTCGTTCCGGATGGCCGCCGCCTCCGCGCTGGGGTACAGCGCCCCACCGCCGACGAGCGCGGAGCCCGCCCCTTCCCAGAACGCCTGATGCCGTCCCATCGCCACGGCGAACTCCGGACTGTCCGGTCCCCATTCGGTGGCGTTCTTCTCGCCCGCCAGCAATGCCAGGTAGTACATGAAGTCATCCTTCCTCGATGCGAGGGAACTCGGGTGCTCCCTCTGACCAGACGACGAAGAAAAGGAGCGAACTTCTACATCCGCGGCGAGAAACCTCCAACAGCAGGTGAAGAATGGTCGAAGGAGTCGTACCGAACACCAACTGTTCACCATCTGGCCACTTGATCGTGAGATAACGAGCCGAACGCACCACTACCCGCTCAGAGAAGGAATCCTGGATTGTCTCTCCAGTCGCCGACGGATTCGGACCTGTCGCTCCGTATACCCCGGGAATTCCTCCGCCGTGAATTCGCACCGGCGCCGCGCACCCTCGTCGACATCCTGTTCGCGACAGCGGAGGCGAGCCCCGAAGCCCCCGCGATCGACGACGGCACCACGTCGCTCACGTACCAGGAACTGCTCGAGGAGATCCGGCAGACCGCCGACGTCCTCGCCGAATCGGGAGTCGGGGCCGGCGACCGCGTCGGAATCCGCATGCCGTCCGGGTCGTGCTCGCTGTACGTCGCCATCTTGTCGACGCTCGCCGTCGGCGCCGCCTACGTGCCGGTCGACGCGGACGACCCCGAGGAACGCGCCGAACTCGTGTTCGGTGAGGCGCAGGTGCGGTGCGTCGTGACCGGTGCCGGGATCGTCGCCGGCACCGCGCCGGCCAGGGCCGACGCGCCGAGCGCCCGCCCGCCGACCGTCGACGACGACGCCTGGATCATCTTCACGTCCGGTTCCACCGGCACCCCCAAGGGTGTCGCGGTGAACCATCGCAACGCGGCCGCGTTCGTGGACGCCGAGGCCCGGATGTTCCTGCAGGAAGACCCGATCCGGCCCGGCGACCGGGTGCTCGCCGGGCTGTCGGTGGCGTTCGACGCGTCCTGCGAGGAGATGTGGCTGGCGTGGCGGCACGGCGCCTGCCTCGTTCCCGCACCCCGGTCGCTGGTGCGCAGCGGCATGGACCTGGGCCCGTGGCTCGTTGCCCGCGACGTCAGCATCGTCTCGACCGTGCCGACGCTGGCATCGCTGTGGCCCGCCGAGGCCCTCGAGGCCGTGCGCCTGCTGATCTTCGGTGGCGAGGCCTGCCCGCCCGAACTGGCCGAACGCCTCGCCGTCGACGGCCGCGAGGTGTGGAACACGTACGGCCCCACCGAGGCGACCGTCGTGGCCTGCGGCGCCCTGATGGACGGCCGGAGCCCCGTCAGCATCGGCCTCCCGCTGGACGGCTGGGATCTCGCCGTCGTCGACGCAGCAGGCGAACCCGTGCCCGAGGGAGAGGTCGGCGAACTGGTCATCGGCGGGGTCGGGCTGGCCCGCTACCTCGACCCGGCGAAGGACGCCGAGAAGTACGCCCCGATGCCGACGCTCGGCTGGGATCGGGCCTACCGGAGCGGCGACCTGGTCCGGCTCGACACGCGCGGACTCCTGTTCCAGGGCCGCGCGGACGACCAGGTGAAACTCGGCGGCAGGCGGATCGAGCTGGGCGAGGTCGACAACGCGTTGCAGAACCTCCCCGGCGTCGGCGGTGCGGCGGCGGCCGTGCGCCGGACCGGTGCCGGTCATCAGATCCTCGTCGGCTACCTGGCCAGCACCAATCCCGACTTCGACCTCAAGGCCGCGCACACCGCGCTCACCGGGCAACTCCCGGCCGCGCTGGTCCCGCGACTGGTGCTGGTCGACGAACTCCCCACTCGGACGTCGGGGAAGGTCGACCGGAACGCCCTTCCCTGGCCGCCGCCGGGCGTCGACGACGCAGCGGAGAAGCTGGGCCTCGAGGGCACTCCGGCGTGGGTCGCCGAATTGTGGACGTCGATTCTCGGCGCCGAGATCACCGGAACCGACGACGACTTCTTCGAACTCGGCGGCGGTTCCCTCTCCGCCGCCCAGCTGGTCACGGCGCTGCGCGAACGCTTCCCCGAGGTGACGGTCGCGCAACTCTACGACCATCCGCGGCTCGGTTCACTTGCCGAATACCTCGACGAGCTGGCGCCGATCGACGCCGTCGAACCCCGCATCGTCACCCCGACTCCGCGGCGAAGCCAGCTTGCGCAGATCGCGGCGACGGTCCCGCTCACCACGCTCACCGGTCTGCAGTGGGTGACGTGGCTGGCCATCGCGAACAATGTCTTCTCCCGGTTCACGACCGTGTCCTGGGCGCCGACGGTGTCGTGGTGGTGGATTCTGCTCGCGTTCTTCGCGTTCATCAGCCCGGTCGGCCGGATGGCGATCTCGGTGCTCGGCGCACGGATCCTGCTGCGCGGACTCGAACCGGGAACGTATCCCCGCGGCGGCAGCGAACATCTGCGACTGTGGGTGGCGCTGCGTCTCACCGAGGCCAGCGGCGCCGCGAACCTGTCCGGGGCCCCGTGGATGCTCTACTACGCGCGGGCGCTCGGCGCCGACGTCGGCAAGGGCGTCGACCTGCACACCCTGCCGCCGGTCACCGGCATGCTCGAACTCGGCGACGGCTGCTCGGTCGAACCGGAGGTCGACCTGTCCGGGCACTGGGTGGACGGCGACGTCGTCCACATCGGCGCGATCAAGATCGGTCCCGGCGCCTCGGTCGGTGCGCGATCAACGCTGCTGCCCGGCGCCACCATCGGCCGTAACGCCGAGGTCGAGGCCGGTTCCGCCGTGTTCGGACGCGTCAAGGCCAATCAGCACTGGGCCGGATCACCGGCGGTCAAGGTCGGCAAGGCGGTCCACCCGTGGCCCGAGGAGACCCCGCGCCGCGCGGCCTACTGGGTTCCCACGTTCGGCGTGACGTCCATGCTCATCGCCGGTCTGCCGATCTTCGCCCTCGTCGCAGGCATCGTGGTCGTCGGGTGGTGGATCCGCGACGCGGGCACGGTCGGGGCGGCCGCGCTCCAGTCGCTGGTGATCCTTCCCGTCGCGACGCTCGTCAGCCTCATCGTGTTCGCCGTTCTCACGGTGGTGTCCGTCCGGCTGCTGTCGATCCGGTTGCGAGAGGGCTACCACCCGGTCCGCAGCCGCGTCGGCTGGCAGGTGTGGGCCACCGAACGGCTCATGGACTCGGCCCGCACGTTCCTGTTCCCGCTGTACGCGAGCCTGCTGACCCCGGGATGGCTGCGGTTGCTCGGCGCCCGGATCGGCAAGAACGTCGAAGCGTCGACCGTCCTCATGCTGCCGAAGTTCACCACCGTGGCGGACGGTGCGTTCCTCGCCGACGACACGATGATCGCGAGCTACGAACTCGGCGGCGGCTGGATGCACATCGAACACGCGAAGGTCGGCAAGCGCGCGTTCCTCGGCAACTCCGGGATGACCGGTCCGGGCCGCCGGGTCCCCAAGAACGGTCTCGTCGCGGTCCTCTCGGCCACGCCGTCGAAGGCGAAATCCGGTTCCTCCTGGCTGGGCAGTCCCCCCGTCCGCCTCCGCCGGGCACCCGGCGACACCGACGCCTCCCGCACGTTCCGTCCGCCGTTCCGGCTCAAGGTCGCGCGTGCCGTCGTCGAAACGTGCCGTCTCCTTCCGGTGATGGTGACGTTCGGGATCGGGCTCGGCGTGCTGTTCGCACTGGAGGTGATGGCCGGCCGCGTCGGGTTCTGGCTCGCGGCGCTGGCCAGCGGGCTCGTCCTCCTCGTCGCGGGTGCGGCGGCCGGACTGATCTCCGTGATCGCGAAGTGGCTGGTGGTGGGTCGGATCGGGAAGATCGAGCACCCGCTGTGGAGTTCGTTCGTGTGGCGGAACGAGGTGTCGGACGCATTCGTCGAGACCGTCGCCGCACCCTGGTTCGCTCGCGCCGCCACCGGCACCGCCGTCCTGAACGTCTGGTTGCGGGGCCTCGGCGCCACCATCGGCAAGGGTGTGTGGTGTGAAACGTACTGGCTCCCCGAGGCCGATCTCGTGACGCTGGGCGACGGAGCGACCGTGGAACGGGGGTGCGTGGTGCAGACTCACCTGTTCCATGATCGGATCATGTCCATGGACACCGTCATCCTCGGAGCCGGAGCCACCCTCGGTCCGCACTGTGTCGCGCTGCCCGCCGCCCGGATCGGCGAAGGCGGCACGGTCGGACCGGCCTCCCTCGTCATGCGCGGCGACACCGTGCCGCCGTCGACGCGGTGGCAGGGGAACCCGATCGCCCCCTGGGCGGCCACGTGAAGTCCGACAAGGGGATGGACGAGCCGGTCGACCCGTACCTCCCCCAGAACGGCAACCGCGGATACCGGGTGTCCCGGTACGAACTCGACCTCACCTACAAGGTCCACAGCAACCGGCTGGCGGGCAAGGCCACCATCACCGCGGTCACCACCGCGGTACGGTCCCGGTTCGCCCTGGACCTGGTGCCCGGCATGCACGTCACGAAGGTCGCGGCCAACGGTTCCCGCAACACGAAGTGGCTGCACCGCAACGGCAAGCTGATCGTCACGCCCGCGCAGAAGATCCCCGCGGGCGGCGCCCTCGTGCTCACCGTCCAGTACGGCGGTTCGCCGAAACCGATCCGCAGCATGTGGGGTGAGGTCGGCTGGGAGGAATTGTCCGAGGGCGCTCTCGTCGCGAGTCAGCCCAACGGCGCGGCTTCGTGGTTCCCGTGCGACGACCATCCCAGCTCGAAGGCCAGCTACCGCATCTCCATCACGACCGATTCGCCGTACTACACGCTGGCCACCGGTGCACTGGTGAGCAAGCAGACCCGGGCCAGTCAGACGACGTGGGTGTACGAGCAGACCGAGCCGATGCCGAGTTACCTCGCCACCATCCAGATCGGGCCGTACGAGCGCCGCAGGTTCGGTTCCGGCGGTGTTCCCATGTTCGCCGTCCACCCGCCGCGGCTGCGGGCGTCGTTCGACGTGGACTTCGGCAGGCAGCCCCAGATGATGGACGTGTTCTCCCGGTTGTTCGGCCCCTACCCGTTCGCCGACTACACGGTGGTCGTGACGGACGACGAGTTGGAGATCCCGCTCGAGGCGCAGGGACTGTCCATCTTCGGCGCCAACCATTGCACCGGCAGGCGATGGGCCGAACGTCTGGTGGCGCACGAACTGGCCCACCAGTGGTTCGGCAACAGCCTGACGCTCCGCCAGTGGCGGGACATCTGGCTGCACGAAGGCTTCGCCTGTTACGCCGAGTGGATCTGGTCGGAGAACTCCGGTGGACATTCGGCGCATCAGCTCGCTCTGCTGGCGCATCAGGGCCTGGCCCGCAAACCGCAGGACCTGGTGATCGCCGATCCGGGACCGCAGCTGATGTTCGACGACCGCGTCTACAAGCGCGGCGCGCTCACCCTCCACGCCCTACGGCGCCGACTCGGCGACGAGAAGTTCTTCACGTTGCTGCGCGAGTGGACCCACGTCCATCGCCACTCCACCGTCACGAGCGAGCAGTTCACCGACCTGGCCGCCCACTACACCGACGAATCGCTGCGCCTGCTGTGGGATTCGTGGCTCGGGGAGAAGACGCTGCCGTCGATGTGATCTGACGCCGCTGCCGAATTCGGCAGGTGCGCGCGCCACTTCGTGACTGCGAGCGCGAGGCAGCCGGCGGCCGCGATCACCCCGAACACGAACATCCTCGGGTACGTCACCGCCGGAAACGTCTCGGACAGATAGGCCATCACGGCGGGCGTCCCGAATCCCAGGTACGTCAGCGAGTAGAAAACCGCGGTCAGTCCGGCGAGGTCGTCGGGGCCTGCGATCCGCTGGATCTCCTGCAGTCCCGACACCATCGCCATGCCGTATCCGCAGCCGAGAACGACGGCCGCGGCGAGCGCGAGCGGAACGGTCAGCGCGGACGCCGCGACGACGGCGCTACCCATTCCGGCGACGACGACCACGAGCGAGACCACGACGGCCCGCGCGTTGCGGGGAGTGTCGATCTTGCGGCCGAGAGCCTGGATGGCGAATCCCGCCCCGAGGCCCACCATGCACATGAGCGCGGAGAACGCGAGCGGCAGCCCACCTGTGTTCCGGGACATCAGCGACGGCAGCACCGCGTAGGCCGCGGCCGCCGTGCCGAACACCCACGGCGCGAGCGGCACGATCACGAACAGGAACCGCTTGTGCGCGGCGGACGGGATCGCGAGGTCGCGGGCGAGGGAGACTCGTTCGGAGGCGGGCTGGGCCGCGCGGGTCTCGGGCGCCCGCCACAGTGCGACGGCGGCGGCGACGGCGATCGCGCTGTGCACGGCGTAGGACAGGACGCTCGGCAGCGGCGCCCACTGTGCGAGGACACCGGCGACACCGGCGCCGAGGCCGAACCCGCCGGTCAGGCTCATCGCGGCCCGCCGCGCACCCGCACCGTCCGTGGCCGCGGGATCCCACGGCGCCGTCGAAAGCTCCTTCACCCAGCTGCCGCCGACGGCCATGCCGAGGCCGAGCGCGACGCCGCACAGGACGCGGCCGACGATGAGCATCGCCGCGGAGTCGGCGCCGAGGGCCAGGAGCGCGGAGCCGGCGACCGTCAGGAATGGGGCCGGAAGCAGGATCGGCCGGCGCCCCAGCCGGTCGGAGAGCGGTCCGCCGAGGAGCAGCGCGGGCACGATCCCGACGACGTAGGCGAACAGGAAAAGATCGACCGTGACCGGTGAGAATCCGTGATCGGCGCGGTACATGCCGAGGAGCGGCGTGAACTCGTTGCCGCCCCAGGCGACGGCGAACATGGTCGCGGCCACCAGCATCCAGGTGCGCGGCGACGCGAGGGCCTGCGGCATCTCCGTCGGGCATTCGCGGACGGCGGTCATCGCGCGACTCCTCTCGGGTTGAGGGCGTGGACCCGGCGCATGTGGACGAGCACCGCGGTGTCGAAGCCGGCGGCGTCACCGGCTTCGACGAGTTCGGTCAGCTGTTCGTGGTCGGCGATGATTCCGGGCAGCTGTCCCGGGTCGCGGGTGATGGAGTGTGCCGTCATGCGGCGCTGCCGCTCGCGGATGCTGGAGTAGAACGTCGCGAGCAGCGGGTTCTCGCCTGCCTCGACGATCATCCGATGGAAGTCGGCGTCGGCGGCGCTGAAGGCGGCGACGTCGCCTCGCTCGGCGATCTCGCGCTGCTCCGCGAGGTTCTCGCGCAGGCGGGCGACGAGGAGTTGGCGGGCGTGCGGCTGATCGGCGAGCACCTGGACGCTGTGTGTCTCGACGAGTTGGCGGGCGTCGACCACGTGTTCCGCCTCGCCGTCCGCGACGGGCACGACGAGCGCGCCCCGCTTCGGGTACAGCCGCATCCAGCCTTCGGCTTCGAGCCGGAGGAAGGCCTCGCGCACCGGGGTGCGGCTGAGCCCCATGCGTCCGGCGATCTCGCCCTCGCTGATCAGCTCACCGCCGGGCAGACCGCCCGACAGGATGAGCTCCTTGACCTCGCGATAGGCCTGCTCCGCGGCGGAATACAACATAGACACAAGATGTATTTATACGCCGGTCACCGGTGCCGGGTCTATGCCGTGACGGCCACTGTGAGCTCTATCTCCACGGGCGCGCCGGACGCCGGGGCTCGATCCCTGACAGCTCGGCGGCCTCGGTGGAGCAGCCCTCCCACCGAGGTCACGCGCGAAGTCGATCCGCGTTCTCGAGGATGGCGGCGCGCAAAGCCTGCTCCGGTTCGCTGAGAACACTCCGGCGGGCCTCGAGCACGAATTCGACGTCGACCGCGGGCCCCCACTCGTCGCGCGAACGCATCCGCACCGGAACCAGCCCCGCGGGTGGAAGGGTCTCCGCGTGGAACACGACCCCGAGACCCGCAAGGCAGGCGGCCCGCAACCCGTTCAAGCTGTCCGTCACGCAGGCAACCCGCGCGCCGCGGCCGGATTTCTCCAGGGCGTCGAGCGCCGCTGCCCGCGTGATCGAGGGCGGCGGATACGTCACCAGCGGCACCGGCCCCTCGGAGTCCGGCACAAAATCGGGTGCGGCGAAGAACGCCAACCGGTCGGTCCACACCAGTTCCCCGTGCTGGTCTCCTCGGCGACGCTTCCCGAAGACCAGGTCCAGTCGGCCCTCGTGCAGTTGCCGAAACAGCACTTCGCTCAACGCCACGGTGAGTTCCAGATCCACGAGCGGATGGCTGCGCCGGAACTCGCCCAGAATCCGGGGGAGTTCGTGCAGAACCAGATCTTCGGACGCCCCGAACCGGACGCGTCCGCGCACCCCCGACTGCGTGAAGTAGCGTTCGGCGTCGGAGTGCCGCTCGAGTATCGATGTCGCGAACCCCACCATCACGGAGCCGTCCGCGGTCAACTCGACCGAATGCGTGTCCCGCAGAAACAGGCGGCGACCCGCAGCGTTCTCCAGCTTTCCGACATGCTGGCTGACCGTCGATTGCCGCAGGTCCAGGCGCCGGGCGGCGGCGGTGAAGCTCTTGGTGCGCGCGACCGCCAGGAAGCTCCGCAGGTGAACCGGATCGAGCATGGCTCATTGTTATCACGTTTCGGCATTACAGTAAACGCCACTATCGCCTTTCGAAATATCCGCGCATTCCTTACGGTCGAACCATGCTGACGAAGATCCCGCTGCTCGGAAAACTCGATCCGTTCATCATCGGCATCCTGATCACCGTCGGGATCGCCAGCCTGGTCCCAGCCGACGGCACTGCCCTGACGGCGTTCACCTGGGCCACGAAGGTGGCCGTCGGAATTCTGTTCTTCCTCTACGGCGCCCGGCTCTCCACGCAGGAGGCGCTGCAGGGCCTGCGTCACTGGCGTCTGCACCTGACCATCCTCGCGGCGACGTTCGTCATCTTCCCGCTCCTCGGAATCGCCGCCCGCGTGCTGGTCCCGACGATCCTGACCCAGCCGCTGTATCTGGGCCTTCTCTATGTCTGCCTGCTGCCGTCGACCGTCCAGTCGTCGATCGCGTTCGTGTCGATCGCCCGCGGCAACGTGCCTGGGGCGATCGTCAGCGCGTCGTTCTCCAACATTCTCGGCATCGTCGTCACTCCGCTGCTCGTGGCGTTGCTGATGACGAGCGAGGGGGCGGGCTTCGACGCGTCGTCCGCGATCGGCATCCTCGTCATGCTGCTGCTCCCGTTCATCGCCGGCCAATCCGTGCGACGGTGGATCGGCCCGTGGGTGAAGGAGCACGGCGCACCGCTCAAGCTCGTCGACCGCGGATCCATCCTGCTGGTCGTCTACGTCGCATTCAGCGAAGGAATGAACGAGGGAATCTGGGGCACACTGTCCGCCGGCCGGCTCCTCGGCCTGCTCGCGGTGTGCGCGGTCCTGCTCGCGATCGTCCTGACCCTCACCTGGTTCGGGTCGAAGCGACTCGGGTTCGACCGCGCCGATCAGATCACGATCACGTTCTGCGGGTCGAAGAAGAGCCTCGCCACCGGTCTTCCGATGGCCACGGTCCTGTTCGCCAGTCAGCCGATCGGCCTGATCGTGCTGCCGCTCATGCTGTTCCACCAACTGCAGTTGCTGGTGTGCGCGTGGATGGCGGGCCGGCTGGCACGGCGCGCTCCCGCCGACAAGCCGGAACTCGCGACCACCTCGCGCTAGCCCGGGAGTCAGTCGGCCAGCACGGCCTTCAGGAACGTCTTGGTGCGCTCGTGCTTCGGTGCGGTGAAGATCGTGGCCGGGTCGCCTTCTTCCACGATGCGACCGGCGTCGAACATCATCACCCGGTTCGACACGTCCCGCGCGAACTGCATCTCGTGCGTGACGATCAGCATCGTGATGTCCGTGGTACGCGCGACGTCCCTGAGTACGTCGAGGACGTCCGCCACCAACTCCGGATCCAGCGCCGACGTCACCTCGTCGAGCAGCAGGATGTCGGGGTCCATCGCGAGGGCGCGCGCGATCGCGACCCGCTGCTGCTGGCCACCGGACAGCTGCGTCGGGTGCGCGGTCTCCTTGTCCGACAGACCAACCGTCTCGAGCAACTCGCGTGCCCGCTTCGCGGCCACGGCCTTGTCCAGGCCGAGCACGTGGATCGGCGCTTCGGTGATGTTCTCGATCACGTTCATGTTGGGGAAGAGGTTGAACTGCTGGAAAACCATGCCGATCCGGCGTCGTATCCGGCGTGTGTACTTCTCCGACGCCGGAACGAGTTTGCCGCCCTTCTCCTCGTGCGTCAGCGGCGCCCCGTCCACCCAGATGACGCCGTCGTTCACCTTCTCGAGGGTCATGAGCAGCCGCAGGATCGTCGTCTTCCCCGATCCGCTCGGGCCGATGAGGGTCACGCGGTCGCCGCGCTCGACCTGAAAGTCCAGGTGATCGAGCACGACGTGGTCGCCGAACTGCTTCACGACGTCGTCGAATCGGATCATCGGGATTGCTGTGCTCGCGTCATCGGGCAAGACGTCTCTCCAATCGCCGTATGAGCAGGGACGTCGGGTAGCTGGCGAGCAGGAAGATCACACCGGCCAGCGTCAACGGTTCGAGGTACTGGAAGTGCCGGGCGCCGAACTGCTGCGCGGCCGTCACCATCTCCACCACCGTGATGGCGAACAGGAACGGGGTGTCCTTGAACATCGACACCGCGTAATTGCCCAGCGCCGGGACGACGCGACGGATGGCCTGCGGCAGAATGATCGCCCGCCACGTCCGGGTCGGTGCGATGGACAACGCCCGCGCCGCCTCCCATTGACCGACGGGCACCGCCTCGATCCCCGCCCGATACACCTCGGCCATGTACGTCGAATAGTGAATTCCGAGCACCGCCACACCGATCTGCAGCGGCGACAGTCCCGTGAACGTGTAGTACACGAACAGCAGTTGCACGACGAGCGGGGTCAGGCGGATGAATTCGCTGACCGCGCGGACCGGCACACTCACCCACCGCGGTGCGGCCTGCCGGATCAACGCGATGACGAGTCCGAGTACGACGGAGATCAGGAACCCGAGCACGGTGGCGATCAGGGTGATCTTGAAACCCTCGAGCAGCACGGGCAGAGCCTCGAACGCACGATCCCAGCTCCAGTGGACGCTCATTGCTTCGCGGCCTCCAATCCCCGCGGATCGGACGGTGCGAGGCTGAAGATCTCACGCAGAGACGGTCCCGTACCGAGGCGATTCTTCGCCCGCACCTCGAGTGCGTTCATCAACAAGGTCAGCACGTAGCCGATGACGAAGTAGATGATGAGCCCCACACCGAATGCGAACAGCGTGTTCCCGGTCGTCTGCCGGAGCTGGTCGATCTCGAACGTCAGGTCCTGCAGGAGGATGTAGCTCGCAAGGGCGGTGCCCTTGAGCAGCTGGATCAGCAGATTCGTCAGCGGCGGAATCATCTCGGCCCACGCCTGCGGGAAGACCACCCGGCGCAGCCGCTGCCAGTGACTGAAGTCCAGCGCCGTCGCCGCCTCCCACTGCGATTGCGGCACCGAGTTGATCGCACCGCGGACCACCTCGGCTCCGTAGGCACCGTAGTTCAGCCCGAGCGCGAGGATCCCGCACAGCACCGGGTCGATGAGATAGCCGAACAGCGGAACCACGTAGAACAACCAGAACAACTGCACCAACAGCGAAGTGCCGCGGAAGAATTCGATGAACGCGCGAGCCGATCCCCGGATCACGATGTTGTGGGCACGGGCAGCCAACCCGAGAGCGAGCGCGAGCACGAACGCCAGGAGCGCGCCTCCCGCCGTCAGTTGGAGCGTGACGACGATGCCTTCCTGGATGCTCGGCCACGCATCCAGCAGCGCGTCGATGTTCTCCTTCACAGGCAGCAGACCCCGGCGTCGATCAGCCGGTCTCGCCGCAGAGTTTGGCGGTGGTCAGGTTCGGATCGGGCAGTTCCTCTGCGGTGAATCCGAACGGTCCGACGATCGACAGGTACTTCTCCTTGTCGGAAGTGATCTTGGCGAGTTCGGCGTTGTAGGCGTCGCGCAACTCGGTGTCCTCCTTGCGGAAGACCGTGCCGCCGGCACCGACCTGGGGTACCCCGTCGATCACGGCGACGAACGAGTTGGTCACCTCCACCGGGACCTGCGGGTTGTTCTGCGCCAGCCAGTTCAGTGAGATCCCGGTGAGCGCAAAGACATCGGCACGCCCGTTGGCGACAGCGTCCATTCCGTCCTGCGGCGACGCCACCTGCATCGCGTCGATTCCCAGTTGCTGCGCGTAGTCCGATTCGATCGCCCCGGTCATCGCTGCCATCCGCACACCGCTCTGCTGCACCGACTGCATGTCGGTGAGGTTCGCGGGGTTGCCCTTGGGCACCATCAGCGCGGTCGTGTAGTTGAATTCCGGCTCACTGAACGCTGCCTGCTCGCAGCGCTGCGGCAGAATCGACATGCCG
Organism: Rhodococcus sp. T7; assembly: GCF_009872365.1. Classification (NCBI taxonomy): domain Bacteria; kingdom Bacillati; phylum Actinomycetota; class Actinomycetes; order Mycobacteriales; family Nocardiaceae; genus Rhodococcus; species Rhodococcus sp. T7. Next base: position 572 of record NZ_WXYH01000328.1, on the reverse strand, counting down.
GCACTGACGACGTCGAAGCGGCGCGCCTGCAGTCCGGGAATGAGGGCTCCGAAGTCGGTGCTCACACCTTCGACGTTGTCGATGCCCAGGTTCTTGAAGATTTCCCGGTGCAACGCCACGGTGGCGCCGGTCAGCTGGCCGTCCTGTTCGAAGCTGTACGGCGCCTCGCCGGCGAAACCGACGGTCACCGTTCCGCTGTCCTGTAGTTGCTGGAGGAGCGATCCGCCGCTGGCCGTGTCGGTCTTCGTGCACCCCGCGACAGAGCCGGCGGCCACCATCAAGCCTGCAAAGGCGACAGCCGCTCTGACAGCCGGACGTTGTTTCGACATCGTGCTCGTCACCACAGATTCCCCTTCGTCACCTCGGGTGATCCGGGAGGACGCGCACCGCACGGCACGATCCCAACGGATCTGCCCGGGCCACGTTACGCAGGCGAAGGACTTGCCAAAGGGGAACCGGGGGGACGTTACCGCAGCGTTATCAAGTTGCCGTCGACAAAACTGTTGTGAAATGCCGAAAGCCCCCCAACAAGTGTTGGGGGGCTTTCGGTAACGGATGTTCGGCGGTGTCCT
>NZ_WXYH01000327.1:0-66360 GCF_009872365.1 Rhodococcus sp. T7 | reverse complement strand
GGCCGCATCCTGTCCAAGAAGGGCCCCCACGACCTCGAACTGTTCCGCACCGTCATCACCGTCAACCTGCTCGGCACGTTCAACGTGATGCGCCTCGCCGCCGACGCCATCTCCAAGACCGACACCGTCGACGAATCCGGCCAGCGCGGCGTCGTCATCAACACCGCCTCCGTCGCCGCCTTCGAAGGCCAGATCGGCCAGATCGCCTACTCCGCATCCAAGGGCGGCGTGCACGGCATGACCGTCCCCGCCGCCCGCGACCTCGCCCAGTTCGGCATCCGCGTCAACACCATCGCCCCCGGCATCATCGACACCCCCATGCTCGCCGGCGTCACCGACGAATACCGCAAGGGACTCGAAGCCGGCGTCCCGTTCCCCTCTCGACTCGGACAGCCCGCCGAATACGCACAACTCGCCCAGATGATCGTCGAACACGACTACCTCAACGGTGAGACCATTCGTATGGACGGCGCCCTGCGCATGGCGCCGCGGTAGGCGGCTCCGCCGCCCGTGCGCCTTTTTGGTAGCTGGAGCAACCAGAAAGGCGCACGGGGCGCGAAGCGCCCTTCGCTGGAGGTGAGCATGGGGTTCTACTCGGACCGGATCGTTCCGCGGCTCGTCAATGTCAGTTGCGGGCTGAAATTCACGGAGCCGTCGCGGCGACGCGTCTGCGCCGACCTCCACGGACGCGTGGTGGAGATCGGATTCGGATCGGGCCTGAACATCCCGTTCTATCCGGCCGCCGTCGAGTCGGTGAGCGCCGTCGAACCCGCCGACCTCGGCTGGAAGCTGGCAGGCAAGCGTCTGGCGGTGTCGACGACGCCGGTCGAACGGTCCGGTCTCGACGGTCAGTCACTCCCCTTCCCCGACAACAGTTTCGACACCGCACTGTCCACCTGGACGATGTGCACCATCCCCGACGCCGACGCCGCACTGCGAGAGATCCGACGGGTCCTGAAACCCGGTGGCACACTGCATTTCGTCGAGCACGGCCTCGCGCCGGACGACAACGTCCAGCGTTGGCAGCGGCGGCTCGAACCGATCCAGAAAACCGTCGCCGGTGGTTGCCACCTCACACGCGACATCCCCGCCCTGCTGACGAACGCCGGTTTCGACATCCAGGACCTCGACCGCTTCTACGAAACAGCAACACCGAAAATCGTCGGCGCCTACTCCCTCGGGATCGCGGCTTCGCCACCCGTGCGCGCCTGAGGAGTCCGGGGACTCGTCAACCACTCACGGGGCGCTAGGCTGCTGTCGATTCGCGAACAGACGAGGGGGGCTTCGTGGGAACGTTGAAAGCTGATCTGGAAGAGCTCGAACGGCTGGGGGGCACCTTGCACGGGCTGGCCGACGAGGCGGGCGGTCTGAGAACCGGCCCGGCGGCAGGCCCCTACCTGTCGTCCGCGGGAGCGATGATGGCCTCGGTCATCGAGGCATCGAGCATCTCCGCGGATCTCGTGGATGCAGCGCTCGTCCCGGCGATCAAGGAACGGCTCGGCGAGACCGGGGACGTGATGATCCATGTCGCGCAGGAGTACCGGAACCAGGACGATTCGTCAGCCGACCGGTTCGTCGCCGCGTACACGAACGCCACTGGCGAGTGGAGCGGTGAAGCATGAGCCTCACTCGCACCCAGATCGAGTCCTGGAATCCCGCGACTCTGACCGAGATCGGTGACGCATGGATCGCGCTCGGCACCAAGGTCGAAGATCTCTTCACCCGATACGTCGACGGCGTGACCAGAGTCAACGACGCCTACTGGGAGGGTAAGACCGCCGAAGCCGCCCAGAACCGGGCGAACGCCGACAAGAAGACGGCGCTTGTCGTGGTCGATCAACTGGAAGCACTCGCCAACCGTGCGAAGCAGGGTTTCCACGACGTCGACGCACCCCTGCAGCGTGCGCGGATGGCGATCGTGGCCGCCGAGTCTGCGGGTTTCCGCGTAGCCGACGACCTGACCGTCACCGATCCCGGAACCTCCGATCCCGACAACGATCGCGTGAACGAAATGACGGGGTGGCAACGCGACATCGCCGACGCCGCATCAGCGACGGAAACTGCCGACGCAACCGTCAAGGACGCATTCGCTTCCGCTCGCGACGGGCTGCGGGCAACATTCACCTCCGCCGCGGCGCTGGGCTCCGACCAGGGTGTGTCCGACGGGACGCAACTCGTCTCCGATCCCGCCGGATTGAATCCCGAGCAGATCCAGAGACTGACCGAGGCCGGGGGACTGACTCCCGAACAACTCGACGCCGTGAACTCCGGCAACGCCGCGACGATCCCTGCGTCGCAGATGGAGTACCTGAATCAGGTCAGCCGGTCACTGGACGGAAAGAGTCCACAGGAGATCCAGCAGATCATGGACAAACTACCCCCGGACTCTGCGCGTGCCCTGGCGAACTCGCTCCAGATCGTGTCGAACGACAAGATCACCACCACCGTCAAGGGCGACTCGCAGGTGCCGGCAACTGGTGGCCTGAACCTGCTACCCGACAAGATGGTCGAATCGCTGACCCGGGACGATCTCGTGACCCGAGATTTCAAGATGGTCGGGCCCACCGGTGCATCGAGCGTCGAACTGCACGGAGTCGCCGACAACCAGGCGATCGCCGACATCGTCCAGGCAGGCGATCCGCAATACAAGAGCGGCAGCAGCCTCGATCAGCACCTGCTGGAGGTCGGTCGCCAGTACCTCGACGCCCAGGTCGCGCACGAACAGAACCCGAACCACAAGTTCGAGTACTTCACGGTCGACGGCCGGGGAACCGAGAACACGGCGATCACCGAAGGGATCTTCACCGCCGTCGGCGACGACAAGATCGCCGTCCAGAACGCGGTCACCCAGCCCGACACGGGCCAGAATCTGGTTCGCGACGTCCTCACCCACAACTGGTCCGACAACGGGCAAGCAGCAGCCTCGATGTTCCGGTTCGACGACGCAGAGGCCACCGTCGAGGACCCGAACAACCCGGCGGACGTCGAAGCCGCAACGCGCAGCGGGCAGATCATGTCGGCCGTCGCCGAGAACATGAGTACCGACTGGGACACGCTCCGGGGAATACCCGGCACCGACGGCCAATCCGTCGGAGAGGTCAACCCGGACCTTCTGCGGACCATGTCCCACAGCATGAGTCCGTACATCAGCGACCTCGCAGGCGCCGGCCGACCAAAGACTCCTGGTTTCGACATCGGCACCTGGGCAGACCCCGCCGACAACAACCACTTCGGCGGCTCGTCGAACGTATTCGCCGTGATGAACACCGACCCCGAAGCCGGAACACACTTCACCCAGTCCTCGATGCAGGAAATCCTTGCCGCCGAGGGCCGGTACGCACACGACCCCGCGGCGCCCCTGGCCGGTGGCGACCTCTCCACCGCAGGCCGAATCCACGGCCTCATGGACAGAGGACTGCTTCTCTCGACCGAGGACAGCTACAGCGACAAGGCCGAGCAGGCGCAGGCCATCTACGACCGCAAAGCGGCGGCGTACGGTGCTCTCACCAGCATCGGGTCCGTCGGCCTGGACCGCCTCCCCGGCGGGGAATTCATCAACACCATGATCGACGCGGGCGGCGACCCCCTGAAGGATGCCATCATCGGCAAGGCGCCGGGGCCGGCACCCTCCGTCGCCCTGGAAGCTCCGGACTTCTACCGCGACTACTACAACATTCTCCAAGCGACGCAGGAACTTCCCGCGAGCTTCCGAGGGGATTATCCCTGGGCATTCGACGAATCCGGAAATCTTCTGTCCTGGGACGATGTGCGGTCGAATCCCAACTTGGATCTGCGTTCGAAAGATGGATATCAAGATATGTTCAACAATCTCGGAGACCCGGCTGACGGGAACGGCGAGCGGATCCGAAACGGGTACGACGACGTGGTCCGCAATGACGGGTAATCGCGGGGCACGGATAGTGTGCGCTGCGACGACGACTTTGATGCTCGCATCGGGATGCGGGACTAACTCGCGCAACGAACCACCCGCTGCACCGACCCTGCAGTCCCTGAAAGTGCAGTATTCAAACGTCTGGTCAGCCGATCAGGGAGTCGATTTACTCGGCCGGGGTGCCGAATTGGTGCGCGCGAGTTACGAGGCCGGCGATTACACAGCATTCGTGGGTCTGGAGAACTCGTATCCGGGTTTCGGCAGAGCGGTAGGCGGCGAGGCCCATCACGGTGACCCTGACATCGAGTACTTCATGACTGCACTCGAAGCCGAGAACGATACACAGGCTCCCGGAACCAGCTTCGCGCACATCACTGCGTATGAGACCACCGAGAATTCAGTTGCGGCAACGGTGTGCAATTACTACGTCTTCCCGCAGAACGGTGCGAATATCTCGCTCAATCCGCTCAACATGGCGTTCCGTGTCGAACTGGAGCGAACCGCCGACGACCCCGGGCAGCCGGGTGTTCCCGACACCGATCCTGCCGTGCAGGACCCTCGCGCGCACCGGGTGCCGACGTGGAATGTGTTCGAGGGCTGGAAGATCACCAGGCTCCACTACCTCCGCCGGCTGGACGGTGATGTCATTCCTCAGGGGTGCACGGACTGGTGGCAGCAGCAGTTCCCGACGTTCGCAGCGAATGCGTCCGGCAACCTCGTTCCGCCCCCGGGATTCGAGCCCCCGACGATGCCTGTCGCCGTTCAGTATCCGGAGTGGATCGGGCTCGCGAATGCGGAGTAGGCGGCTTCGCCGCCCGTGCGTGCGAAAGGAGTCCCTGGACTCCCAAACCACTCACGGGCGGCGGCGCCGCACGTCGTCGACGTAGAACAGGATGAGGGCGACGGTGAGGAGGGCGGCGGGGATCCAGGCGGCGGATCCACCGAAGTAGCGGGTTGCGTACGCGCCGAGGACGGCACCGCCGGCGAAGCTACTGATGATCGCGGCGTACACCCGGGTGTGTTGCCGCGATTCGGGGACCTTCTCGATGAATCCGGCGTATGCCGCTTCGGTGAAGCGCATGAGGTTGCCGGTGGTGGCGACGGCGATGTACGACAGCGATCCGATGGTGCGGAACAGGCCGAACTGCATGGCCGCGACGAAGGCGATGGGCACGGTGACGAGCGCGTTGGGGACGTCCGGGGGGACGAACGCGACCGCGACGAGGACGACGATCTGCGCGACCATCGCGATCCGGATCGGGTGGTCGAAGACGCTGTGCGCGAGTTCGCCCTTGAGCAGGTGCGCGAATGCGACGCCGACGATGAACGCGAGGATCGGCCACAGGTGTGCGCGTGCGGCGTGGAAGTGCCGCTCGGACAGGTCGATGGCCATGAGGATGACGTTGCCGGTCTGGGCGTTCGCGAAGACGCCGCCGCGGCTGACGTAGGTGTAGGCGTCGAGGAAGCCGCCTGCGGCGGTGAGGAGCAGCGCGAATCGCAGCGTCGTGGATGTCTTCGGCAAGTCCACCTGACCACCCCTACCGTCTCGGGCCTGCCTTGCAGCCTAGAGGTCGGAGGCGAGCGGGATCTCGTTCTCCGCCCGATCGGACATCCATTCGCGCAGTACTTTCGTGGCGATGACGTCGTCCTCGTTGTATTGCAGGAGTCGTTCGCGCTGGGTGAGGTCGGGTTCGCCGTCGTAGCCGACGGCTTCGCGGTACCAGCTCATGGATGCTTCGCCGCCGGCGTCGGCGTCGCGCCACCGGAATCCGGCGACGGGGGCGATCTTCTTGAGGCCCTTGCCGCCGGGGCAGATGAACTGGTCGCTGACGGCCTGGTAGATGTCGACCCATTGTGGGCTGTCGATGAATTCGCGGATCTCGGCTTCGGTGGGGATTCCGGGTGCTCCGGCGAACCGGCGGGCGGAGTCCAGCAACCATTTGTCCTCGGCGGACCGTGAATAGCAGTAGGCGGCGAAGGTCCTGCCGCTCAGCGCCGCCGCTTCCCGCTCGGCCATCAGCCACGTCCAGAATTCCGCGAACGACCGCGCCTCGTCCTGCGTCGGCACCGGATCCCAGCTGACGAACGGCCGGTACGCGGACACCCCGTCCACGTTGAGCAGCGTCCCCCACAGGTAGGCGCCGTGTTCCTGGTAGCTCTCCATGTCGACGTCGACCTCGACGTCGGCGCGCGTCACCCGGATCTCGGGGAAGCGGCGCACCAGTGGCGCCCCCGCGAGCCAGGCCTTGGCGGTGACGACGGCGTCCTCGAACGCGCCGTGCGGCCAGTCCTCGAGGGGTTCGCGGTCCCACGCCGCGAGGTCGTCGATGGTGTGGCATCCCGCGTCGCGCAGCATGTCGGCCCGCGAACCGGTGGCGACCAGACTCACGTCGTGGGTCTGCGTGAGCTGTTCCTCGCATCCGGGCCACCACGGGCACGAACGGCATTCGCCGACCCGGGACGGCACGGTCGCCGATTCGCCGCGGGCGACGGCGAGCCGGTCGGCGAAGCGTTCGTCGTAGTCGTCGAGGATGGTGGTGAGGTCGTGCACGTAGATGACGTCGGAGCCGTAACCGATTGCACCGGCGACGAGGGCGGGACTCGCCAGCCCGTGCCGCTCGAGCATCCGGTACACCTGCGCGACGCGCATCTGGTCGCGGACCTGGCTGCGGGGCTTCCGCGATGGGTCCTCGCGGGGTTTCCACTCGAACATTCCCGACGTCAGCGCGCCGCGGCCGGGATCGGTGACCTTGTGGTTGACGACGATCACGGGGATGTACCCACCGTGGTCCTCGTCGCGGAGCAGGATCTCGCAGCGCGCCCGCCGGCCGGCGTCGCGGTCGAGTGGGAGCACGGCTCCCCAGATGCGGTCCGCCCCCGCCTCGCAGGCGGCGAGGGTGTCCTCGGCGCGCCGGCGCAGGCTCTGCTCGGTGTCGATCTGCACCCACCGTTCCGGTGCGTGCTCGGTGAGGATCCGGCGGACGTCCTCGCGTTTGGCGGCGGCGGCATCCTGACGCTGGCGGACACCCGGGTCCTCCGGCGCGGCCGCGAGTTGTTCGGGGAACGCCGCGTCGAGGTGCACCCGGTGGCGGCACCGCGTCAGAGCGCTGGCATCGATCACCGTCCCCGGCACCTTTCCGGGAGAGGCGTCGGGTTCTGATTGCTGACCGATATGGGAACACACGATGACGAAGATTATGTGCTCCCCTAGGCTGATCCCGAAGCACCGGATGCAGTTGGTAGCGTGGGCTCCGCTGAAACACCAGGAAAAGGGGTCTTTTCGATGGGGTTGTTGAAGAAACGTAAGTCCCGAGCCACCCGCAAGGCGGAAGCCAAGGCACTCAAGCACAAGGCTGGGGTGGAGGCGAAGCTGAGCGCGAGGAACGAACGGAAACGCGACAAGCAGGCCGCCAAGGCCGGGCGGAAGCTCGAGGCCGCCGAACTGAAGTCGCAGAAGAAGGTCGAAAAGGCTCAGATCGCTGCGTTCAAGGCCCAGGAGAAGGCCGCCGCCCAGAAGGGTTTCACGGTCGCCGCCGTCCGCAAGTACCTCGGTGTCGCTCGACTGCTGACGCCGGTGCTGCTGCCGATCGCCTACCGCGCCGCCACCGTCGTGCGCGGGCAGATCGACGCCCGGCGTGCCGACCGGATGGGCATCGACGTCGACCAGCTCGCCAACTTCACCGGGCACGGCGCCAAGCTCAGCGCCCGCATCGCCGGTGCCGAGAGCTCCACCACGGAGATCCTCGCGCAGAAGCCGGACGACGCGGAGACGCAGAAGTTCGCCGCCGCCATCCGCGAACGCCTCGGCGACCTCAACACCGCCGTCCGCGCGGCCGAGCAGATGCCGCAGGCCCGCCGCAAGGCCGCCCATCACGCCATCTCGTCCGAACTCGACGGAGTCGAAGCGGATCTCCTCGCCCGCCTCGGCGTGCGCTGAACGACCCGACCACCTCGATGTCCCCCGCCCGTCCCGCCGCGACCGCCACCCTTCGGGGGTCGGCGGTCGGTGCGCTCGTCGCCGGTCTCGCGGTCGCGGCGCACGGCATCGGCGGGGGCGGTCTCCCCGAATCCGCGGCTCTGACCCTGCTGCTCGTCACGTGCAGCGGTGTCGGCGCGGTCACCGCACAATTGCCCGCCCGGTTCCAGGGACCGCTCGCGCTCGTGGGGGCCCTCGGCGCCGGCCAGGTGGCCGCGCACTTCGCGCTCACGCTCACCTCGCACGTGCACTCGGCGGTCCCCGCCGTGCCGATGCTCGCCGCGCACGCGGCCGCCACTGTGGTCTGTGCGCTGCTGATCGCGAACGCCGAGCGGCTGTACGGTCCCCTGGTCCACGTCTGGCGGGTGGTTCTGCGCGGTGAACCGCAGCCCGTCTCGGCAGCAAGAACGGCACACGTCCCCGCGCGTCCCGCGAATCCCGTGGACGCCCTGCTGCGCGCGAGCATTTCGCGTCGCGGCCCACCGGTCCCGGTCTGATTCTCACCTTCTCCCTTCAGACCTTCCAAAGGACCTTCGATGAATTCCCTCGTTTCGCGTGCCCTTTTCACGGCCGGTGCGGCCGGTAGCGCCATGCTCCTCGCGGCCGGTGTGGCCGCCGCCCACGTGACCGTCGTCGCCCCCGGCGCCGAGCAGGGCGGCTACTCCGTCCTGACGTTCCGCGTCCCCACCGAGTCCGAGACGGCGTCCACCACCAAGCTGACCGTCACGCTCCCCGACCTGAAGTCGGCCCGCACCACACCGATGCCGGGGTGGACGTCCGTCGTCGAGAAGGACCCGACGTCGCAGGTCGCGAAGTCCGTGACGTGGACCGCCGACCCCGGTGTCGGTGTCGCGCCCGGACAGTTCCAGCAGTTCGAGCTGTCCGCCGGACCGCTGCCGGAGCAGGAAGACGTGTCGTTCCCCGCCGCCCAGACGTACAGCGACGGGGAGGTCGTCAACTGGGATCAGGCGGAAGGCCCCGACGGCGCGGAGCCCGACAAGCCGGCTCCCACGCTCACCCTCGCCGCGGCGAGCGGCGAGGACCACAGCCACGACGCCGGCGGCGCCACGACGTCCGAGGAGACCGAGACGACGGCGTCCGGCACCGACGACACCGCCCGCTGGCTCGGCGGCATCGGCCTGATCCTGGGCGCGCTCGGTGCGGCGCTCGGTCTCGGCGCGATGGTCCGGAGCCGTCGGAAATGAGAAGACACACCACCTTCACGTCGGTGAAGGTGATCGCGGTCGGGCTGCTGACGATGCTCGCGAGCATGCTCGGCGCCGGCACCGCTCTCGCCCATTCCGTCGTGATCAGCTCCACCCCCGAGAACGGCGCGGAGATCGCGTCCGGTCCGGAACGGGTCAGCGTCACGTTCAACGAGGCGCTGCAGGAATCGTTCGCGTCGCTGACCGTGGTGGGTCCCGACGGCAACCTGTGGAACAAGGGCGACCCCGTCGTCGAAGGACCCACGGTCAGTGCCGAACTCGGCGAGCTGGGACCGGCCGGTGTGTACACCGTCGCGTTTCGCGTCACCTCCGCCGACGGGCATCCGGTGAGCGGCACCCGCACATTCACCCTCACCCAGCAGGGGTCGGGCACACCCGGCGCCGCCGCCGACAGCTCCGGTGAATCCGGCAGCGGCGGAGTTCCCCTGTGGCCGTTCATCGTTGCCGGGGTGGTCGTGTTCGGCGGCGGACTGTGGTTCGCCCTCCGCAAGCCGCGCGGCGAGAACTGAGCGCGGTGGGTACGGCGCGACAGTCGTGGCTGCTGTTCGCCGTACCCACGTCGCTCGTCGGGGTCGCGTGCGGTTGGGCGTTGGCGCAACCAGAAGGCCCGTCACCGTCGAGCGCGGTCCGGGCGCTGTGCCTGGTGCTCGGGTCGGCGGTCCTCGGGCTGGCCGCGCTGGGCTGGTGGAGTCGCGCGGACAGCCGTCCCCTCGTGCGGGACGAACGACTGTGGCGGTTGTCGACCGCGATCGCGGGCGCGTGGATGCTCGCCGAGGCCGTGCTGCTGTCGATGACGGCGGCGGAGGCCGACGCCCTGACGTTGTCGCAGTTGTCGGTCGGGCGGTTCGGCGCCTACGTCACCGAGATCAGTGCGGGACGCGTCGACCTCGCCGTTCTCGTGTGCACCGTCGCCGCCACCGTGTGGTCGGCGGTCGCGTTCCGCCGCAGCGACGCCCGGCTCCCCGTCCCGGTGCTGGTCCTCGCGGCGCTCGCCCTGGTGGCCCGGCCGATCACCGGCCACATGTCGCAGCAGGTTCTCGGCTCGGTCCTCGACGTCGTCCACGCGCTGGCCGCCGCCGTGTGGTTCGGGCTCCTCGCGGCGCTCGGCATGATGCTCCGCTCGCGGGGGGACTGGTCGTCGTGGCTGCCGCGGTACTCCGTCGTCGCGTGGCGGTGCGTGTGGCTGCTGACCGCGACCGGGATCGTCGACGCGGCCGTCCGGCTGGGCGGGGTCACTCCCCTGTTCGACACGGGCTACGGCCGCATCGTGCTCGCCAAGGCGGTGGCGTTGGCGGCACTGCTCGGGCTCGGCTGGTGGTGGCGGCGAACGTGGGTCGTCCAGGCCGGCGCGCACCGGATCAGCGCGGAAGGGTCCCTGCGGCGCGCGATCCTCGAGGTGGTGGTGATGGCCGTTCCGTTCGGCCTCGCCGCCGCGCTGGCCACCACGGCCTGACCCGTGAGTACTTCTTAACGTCGGGCGGTTGATAAGTACTCACGGGCGCAGCAGCAGCTTCCCGCGGCTCCCGCCCCTCTCGCCGGCCCGCTGGGCGTCGGCGGCGTCGGTGAGCGGGAAGGTGCGGGCGGCCGGGAGGGTCACGTTTCCGGCGACGGCGAGGGTGCTGAGCCGACGGAGGGTTTCCGCGCTCCGGTCGCCGGCGTTGCCGGAGGAGAACGTGATTCCGAGACCGAACGCGGCACCGTCGGACAGCGTGACGATCCGGTCGGTGCCCCCGCGCAGGTCCACCGCGGCGTCGAGCCCGCCGAAGCCGAGGTCGAGGACGGCGTCGACGCCGTTCGGGGCGAGTTCACGCACCCGGTCCGCCATTCCCTCGCCGTACGTCGTGGGGGTCACGCCCAGCTCCCGCAGCGCGTCGTGGTGCTTTTCGCTGGCGGTGCCGATCACGGTGACGCCGGTGTCCGCCGCCAGTTGCGCCGCAATGGTTCCCACCGCACCCGAAGCACCGTTCACCAGCAGCGTCTCCCCGGACTTCAGCCGCAGGAACCGCAGCCCGCGATCCGCGGCCTCGCCGGCCACGGGGATGGTGGCCGCATCCGTCCAGCTCAGCCCTTTCGGTTTCGGCACGACGATCGAGGCGAGCGCGTATTCGGCGTAGCCACCGGTGTCGGACCAGCCGAACACCTCGTCGCCCACCAGCACACCGGTCGCGTCCGGCCCGACCGCGTCGACGACGCCGGCGACCTCGCTGCCGGGGATCTTCGGGAACTGCACGGACATCACCTCGGCCATCGACCCCGACCGCAGCTTCCAGTCGATGGGGTTCACGCCGGCGGCCCGGATGTCGAGGCGCACCTGGTTGCCGGTGGGCTCGGGCACCGGCACGTCGTGGATCTCGAGCACCTCGGGACCGCCGTAGGACGAGTAGGAGACTGCCTTCATGGTCTGGTTCGAATTCGTCATGCCCTCAATCTCGTCCTCGGCGGTCCGTCGCGCCAGGAGTTCGGCTGGTTGATCCTCACAGGGCGGCGGCGGCCTTCTTCAGGTCGGCGACGAGGGCGTCGAAGGCGTCGTCCCGTTTGTCCGACGGTCCGCGGAGCACGGCGGACGGGTGGATGGTGGCGAAGACGTCCGGGTGTGCGTCAACTTCCACTTCGCCGTCGAGGTGCAGCAACTCCCCGCGGTGTTCGGTGAGGCGGAACGACGGTCCGAGCAGCGCCTGCGCGGCGGTGGCGCCGAGGCACACGAGGACGTCGGGTTGCACGGCCGCCAGTTCGGCTATCAGCCACGGTCTGCACGCGACGATCTCGGTGCGGTTGGGCTTCTTGTGGATTCGGCGTTTGCCGCGTTCGGCGGGGACGAATTTGAAGTGCTTGACCGCATTGGTGACGTAGGTGAGGTCGCGGTCGATGTCCGCCGCGTCGAGTGCCTTGTTCAGGAGTTTCCCCGCCGGACCGACGAACGGTTGTCCGGCGCGGTCTTCCTGATCGCCGGGCTGTTCGCCGACGAGCATCATCCGCGCGGATCGTGTACCTGCGCCGAAGACGGTCTGCCCGGCGTCGCGGTACAGGTCGCAGCCGCGGCACCCCTGCGCCGCTTGGGACAGCGTGTCGAGGTCGACGGCGTCCGGAACGAACGGTGCGGCCGAGGGTTTGGAGGCTCGGGACATGGGGGCCGAGTACCCGTCGGGCGCGACTTCATTCCCACAACCCTGTCAATTAGTTTAGCGCTAAGATATAATGGCCGGAGAAGCCCACCGAGAAAGCGAGCCTCCATGTCCCTCACCGAAGTCACCGCCCACCACCCCTACAGCCCGGCCGTGGTCGCGGGCGGACTGGCGTTCGTCTCCGGCGCGCTGTCCGTCGATGCCGAGGGCACCGCCGTCCCCGGCCGCACCGAGGCGCTCGACGCCGCCGTCGACCGCATGGTCGATCGCCTCGCCACCGTCGGCGGGCAGCTGCAGGACGTCGTCAAGCTCACCTACTACGTCACCGACCTGTCGCTGCGCGAGGAGGCGAACCGCCAGTTCGAGCGCATCTTCGACGAGCCGCGTCCCGCGCGCACGTTCCTCGAGGTGAGCAGCCTCCCCTACGGTGCCATCGCCGAGATCGACGCAGTCGCGGCGGTCGCGGGTCACTGACGGCACCGACGCCCAGCCGCGCCGCGGGTCCCCGTTCCGAGCAATCGGCGGGGACCCGCGGCGCGTCGCCGTCACCTATGCTCGTTTCGATATCTTGGTACTAAACAGATGAGACCCTCGAGAATTCAGGAGGTGCGCCCGGTGACGCAACGCCCCGTTCCAGCTCGCGATGCCGTCGACGACATCGTCGACCAGTGGGCCCACCAGTGGCCCGAACTGGATGTGAGTCCGCTGAAAGTGCTGGGCCGCCTGCACCGTTCGTATCTGCGCTACCAGTCGTCCCTCGCCGCGGTGTTCGAGGAGCACGGCATCAATATGGCGTCGTTCGACGTCATGGCCGCCCTCCGACGTTCGGGTCCGCCGTACCGGATGACGTCCGGACAGTTGGCGGAGTCCGCGCTCGTCACCACCGGGGGCGTCACGCTGCGCGTCGACCGCCTCGAGAAGGCTGGCCTCGTGCAGCGGGAGCGCGACGCCGAGGACCGTCGCATCGTGCACGCGCAACTCACCGACGAGGGCCTGCGGGTGATCAACAAGGTCGCGGAGGCCCACTTCGCCAACGAGTCCCAGATCCTCAGCGGGATGTCGAAGGACGATCAGGCGTCACTGGCGGAATTGCTCCGCAAGCTCGAGCACTCGATCGTCGAGAACCAGGACCCCACCGCCTGAGCCGGTAACTCAACTGGCCGCGCGGGACGTCAGATCGGCGACCTCACCGAATCCGATGAATCGTTCGGAGGCCGCCGTCATCTCCACGATGAACCGCCGCTGTTCGTCCGGCGACGCATCGATCAGGCGCGCCGCACCCGTCCACTGCGCCTCGGACAGCTTCCGGGCGAGTTGGGCGGGTTCGGCGCACGGCGTCGCGATGCCGGCCTGGTTGAGTCGTTCGATGAACCGGATGTACCGGCCGAGAATCCGGTTGTGCGCCGCTTCGAGTTGTTCACCGATCACGGGGTCGACGGCCGCGCGGTCCTCGATCATCGTGAACAGTCGGCCGCTGCTGTAGACGGTCTCGATGAACGCGGCGGTGGCGGCGCGCAGGATGCTGCGCGGGTCCGCGTCCGGCGGGACCGGAATCCGCTGAGCCTCGACGAACGTGTCGAACACCTCCGCGGCGACGGCACGGAAGGCGTCGTCGCGGGACGCGAACCGGGCGCGGAATTCGGCCTCGGACACTCCGGCGGCAGCGGCGATGACCGCCTCGGTGGTGCGCTCGTATCCCAGTTCGGCGAAGCACCGCCCCGCCGCTTCGACCAGCGCGGGCCGACCCCGATCGTCACCGTTCGTAAGCACCGCTCGCGCCTCCTCGCACCCGGCCGGCGCCCGACGTGTCGGCCGTCACACATTCTTAGTTGACATTTCACTCGAGTCAACCCGCGCGACCTTACGCCTCCTGGAGCGCCTTCGCCTGGGCCTCGGCCTGCGCCCGGTAGAGCCTGCGGAGCCGGATGACGCCGAGGTCGTGCTGGTACAGGTTCTCCGCCTGGTCCGCGTCGAATGCCATCGCCTCGAGCATGGTGCGGTCCTGCTCGAGCACCACCCAGTGCCGTTCCTCGAGCTTGGTGCGGTACAGGAACCGCCAGACGTCGCGCTCCCAGCCCTCGACGCGGCGGTAGCGCCAGAAGAACACGGCGGTGGTCTCGGCGTCGATCGGCGTTCCCATGCCGACGATGCCGAACGATCCGCCCGGGCCCGCGGTCGGCGGGTACGGGATCTCGAGATCCACCCAGTCGATGCCGGTCCGGCAGAATTCGACCCAGTCGAAGTTCACGCCCCGCTGGTCGGTCTTCTCGAAGAAGAACCCGCGGTCGGTCTCGCGGATCCGGAACTTCGCGGACGTCTCCCCGCCGAACATCGAATGCGATTCCCGGTGCAGGAACGCCCCGTGCATCGGGTCGAGCAGGTTCTCCAGCGTGAACCGCCACGGCGCCTTCCACTCCGCGTAGCAGAGGAAGTGCGAGATGCCGTCGTCGGTGAGGCGCTCGGGCAGTTCGAGGGGTGCGGGTTCGGCGTCGGGGTCGGTGCCGAACCAGGCGAGCACGGCGCCGGCCACTTCCCGCACGGGGAGACTGGTCACCAGCCGCTTGCCTTCGAGGTTGCACCCGGGCATTCCGGGGACGGAGACGACGGTGCCGTCGCCGTCGACCTGCACACCGTGATACTGGCAGGCGACGCGGTCGCCGAGGTGCTGCCCCTGCGACAGCGGGGCGCCGCGGTGCGGGCAGCGGTCGGCGAGCATGCGGAGGGTGCCGTCGGACTGACGGAACAGCAGCCAGTCCTCGCCGAGGCGGCGGATCTTCTTCATGTCGCCGCGCGCGACGAAGTCGGACGGGCACACCGCGTGCCACTGGTCGCGCATCCCGGTCGCGAAGATCTCGTCGCCGGTCAGCGCCGCCTTGTGCAGTCGGTTCACCATGGTCAGGCCCCCATCCGTCGGATCTCGTCCGTGAAAGTGTCGGTGGTCCAGGCGTCGCCGCCGGGACTGTGGATGCCGAGGGCGTTCAGCCCCTTCACCAGGCCCTCGAGGTGGTGCACCCCGGTGCCGAAGACCTCTTCGATCGCCCCGGCCAATTTCCGTTCGTACGGGGTGGGCGCCGTGCCGGACTGGCGTGGTTGCAGATACAGGCTCATGGTTCTTCCCTTCTAGAGATCCAGCACGAGCTCGTCGGAGCGGGCGCGGGAAACGCAGATCATGATGGTGGTGCCGGACTCCTGCTCGGAGGTGGAGAGCAGGGAGTCGCGGTGGTCGGGGGTGCCGGCGAGCACGCGGGTTTCGCAGGTTCCGCAGATGCCTTCGCGGCAGGAGTTGGGGACGTCGACGCCGGATTCCTCGAGGGTTTCGAGGATGGTCCGGTCGGGCGCGACGGTGGCCGAGATGCCGGATCGTTCGCAGATCACGCGGACTGGACGGTCGCCCGCGAGGGTGTCGGCGGGGATCTCCTTGGCCTTGAACCGTTCGAGCCGGATCGCGCCGTCCGGCCAGGAGCCGGCGAATCCCTCGACCGCGCCGAGCAGACCCTCGGGACCGCAGGCGTAGACGAGGGTCTCCTCGCGGGCGGTGCCGAGGATGCCGCCGAGGTCGAGGATGCCGTCGGCCTCCTCGGTGACGACGTGGACGCGGTCGCCGTACGGGGACAGCTCGTCGAGGAACGCCATCGACGTGCGGGCGCGGCCGCCGTAGTGCAGTTCCCACTCGGCGCCCATGCGTTCGGCCTCGCCGATCATCGCGAGGATCGGCGTGATGCCGATGCCGCCCGCGATGAACACGTAGCGCGGTGACGGCAGGAGTTCGAAGTTGTTGCGGGGCGCGCTCACCGACAGGCTGTCGCCGGGCCGCAGCGTCTCGTGGACGTGCCGGGAACCGCCGCGGCCGCTCACCTCGTGGAGGATCGCGACGCGGTACCCGGTCTTGTCGTCAGGGTCTCCGCAGAGGGAGTACTGCCGGACGATCCCGCGGTTCAGGTGCAGGTCCAGGTGGGCGCCGGGCGTCCACCGGTCGACCGCGCCGCCGTCCTGCCGTTCGAGACGGAGCGAGACGACGCCCGAGGACTCGACCCGCATCTGACGCACCATCATGGGGACGGTGTCTGCGTCTGTTGTCATCGCTCACTCCCAAGCTCGACCCGAAGGCGTAGTTCCTTAGTGCTCAATAATTTAGCACTAAGATGTATTCTGCGCCACAGTCGAGGGGAAATTCGCGGGGCAATTATTCGGCTTCGCAGTACCGCGCGGTCTCGGCCGCCATCCGCTCCTCGTACGCCTGCGCGAGGTCACGCAGACTCCGCGCACAATCACCGGCGAACACCGGCGCGTGCATCGGCGCCAGCAGCAGCGGTTCCAGATCGGCGAGCGCCCGGATCGTGGGCCCGAGCGCCGGCGTCAGGCACGTCGCGCTTCCCATGTCCTCGGCCGCGATGGCCGGTCCGACGATCTCTTCCTCGGTGATCGCAGGGTGATGGCCGAACGCGGTGAACAGGTCGCCGCTGAACAGCGTCTGCGTCGTCTCCTCGAATATCAGCCCGGCGTCCCACCCGTGCGGAACGTGCGGGGTGTCGAGGTGACGGACCCGCCTGGTGCCGGTCTCCAGCACGTCGCCGTACTGCAGGGGACGCGGCGCGCGATCGGCCAGGTCGTTGACCTGCACGAAACACCCCATCGCCCCGTGCGCGACCTCCGCGTTCGGCGCGGCCGCCAGCCACGAGTTCATCGCGCCGCACTCGTCGGCCTCGACGTGCCCGAACGTGATCCACCGCAGCCGGTCGAGGGGAATCAGCCGGCCGACCGCCTCGGACACGGCCGGGAACAGCGCGCGTTGACCGGTGTGGAACAGCAGCGGTTCCTCACCGTCGACGACGAACTGGTTCATGATCAGGTTCGGCTCGTCCAGATACGTGGACAGCCGGTAGATGTCGGGAGCGATCTCGGTAATCGTGGTGTCCATCCCTGGCTCCGATCACGTCGCGGTCTCGTGACGTCAAGCTTTCTCGGGACGGCAGCACCGCGCAAGATGCAGCCGGGCCGCTACCGCCGCTGCCCGACGCCGATCCGGACCAGATCGTGCCCGACGGTGACGGCACCGGCGAACGTGGACTTCACGCCACGCTCCCACTGGTCGTCGGTGACCTGCCGGGGGTCGCCCGGCCCGATGTGGGAGAGCACCACCTGGCGGACGTCGGCGTCGGTGGCGACGCGTCCGACGTCCTGCGCGGTGGTGTGCGCCTGAATCATGTGCTCGACCAGCGCCGGACCCGAAGTCGCGGCGTAGAAGTCGACGTCGATCACCTCGTGGACGAGGATGTCGGATCCCTGCGCGAGCCGAACCAGGTTCGGCGACTTCGCGGTGTCGCCGGAGAACGTGACGGCACCGTCCTCGGTGTCGAACCGGTAGGCCAGCGACGGGTAGACGGGACCGTGCGGGACCAGCGTCGCGGTGACCCGCACCCGGTCGTCCTCGAACACGGGGAACGGTTCCATCTCCGGCGCGGTGTTCTCGGCGGACGCGCCCGACGAATCCGGCGGCAGCACGTCGTGCAGCGACAACATGCGGTTGTAGTCGGTGCCGGCGCCCTTCTCCGCGTTCCGGATGTTGATGTCGTACGCGTAGGCGTCGAGGACGCCGGTGAAGAGCTGGCTCAGCCCGGGCGCGGGTGTGAGCGGATTCCGGACCGGAATGGTCTTGCCCGCCCGCGGCGTCGGCAGGGCTCCCGCCGAACCGGGTCCGTAGACGGGCACGACACCCCGGGCCGTGTACGACGGCGTGCCACCGACCAGCCAGAACACGTTGACCAGGTCGGCGATGTGATCGCTGTGCATGTGGGTGACGAAGACGCCGCCGAGCGAATCGGCGGAGATGCCGGCCTGGATCAGCTTGCGGCTCGACCACGGACCCGCGTCGATGAGATACGGCCGGTCTCCGACGACCAGCACGCTGGACGCGCCGCTGCGTCCCGGCACGGCGATGGGTCCGGCCGCGGTTCCGAGCAGAGTCAGCGTCGTCGTGTAGCCGTCGACGTCACCGGACAGCTCGTAGGCGTCCGGTGGCGTCGCCCCGCTCGGCTGCGCATCGGAGGTGTGCGACGCGCAACTGGTCGCGGCGACGGCGGTGGCGGCGGAACCCAGCAGGGCCAGCGCCCGGCGCCTCGACAGCGTGTGTCGGCCAACCGGTTCCACCTACGCGTCCGCTCGGGCCGCGGCCAACTCCAACGGCACCTGCCAGGCGTCGTATTCGTACACCCAGTCGCCGTTGCCGGCCACCTTCAGCCATTCGTTGGACCGTGAGCCGCGCTGGATGCGGGAGGTCCGCTCCAGCCGGGTCTCCTGGTAGGTCTGCAGCGCAACCGCGGGGTCGTCGAACAGGCTCAGGCAGCGGGCGAGGACGACGGCGTCTTCGATGGCCATGCCCGCGCCCTGCGCCATGAACGGCATCATCGGGTGCGCGGCGTCGCCGAGGAGCACCGACCGGCCATCGGTCCACGACGCCAGCGGGTCCCGCACGTAGAGAGCCGATTTGAGGACGTCGTCGCACGCGTCGAGCAAGGCCCGCGCCTCCGGGTGGAAGTCGCGGTACAGCTCGCGCAGTTCGGCGACGGAACCGGGAGTGGTCCACGATTCCTCGGTCCACTCCTCCTGGCCGCAGGTGGCGAAGACGAAGATGTCCTTGCCCTGGTTGAGGGGGAACGTGACGATCTGCGTCGAACTGTCGGGCCCCCACCACTTGGTGAAGCAGTCGAGGTTCGGCACCGTCCCCACGCGATCGGCGGGCACGACGGCCCGGAACGCGACGACGCCGGTGAACGTCGGCTGATCCGGCCCGAGGAGCGCCGTCCGGACCGCGGAGTGGATGCCGTCGGCACCGACGATCACGTCGGCCGAAGCCGTGCTGCCGTCGGTGAACTCGATGCGCCCGTCCGCGACGCCGCCGACTCGGCGGCCCATTTCGACGGTCCCCGACGGCAGCCGGTCCTCGAGCGCGGTCATGAGATCGCCGCGGTGCATGGTCAACTGTGGTGCGCCGTACTGCTGTTCCGCGCTGTCGCCCATCGGCAGCCGGGACGTCTCGGCGCCCGTGTCCCACGTGCGGCTGATCCGGAACTGCGGCCGGGCGGCGGAGTCGCGGATCGCCGGCCCGACACCGAGTCCGTCGAGCGCCCGGACGGCGTTGGGTGTGAGGTTGATGTCGGCGCCGACGCGGGCGAACTGCCGCGTCTGCTCGTAGACCGTGACGTCGAGGCCGAACTTCCGGAGGGCGATCGCCGTGGCGAGCCCGCCGATTCCGCCGCCGCACACCGCAACTGTGGTCATTTCGGGTCCTTTCCGGGGACGGTGACGGGCGGCGTGAACGGGGCGGGCATCTCGCCGTACGCGGCGAGGTCGACCTCGACGATCACGGGGGCCTGCCGGGACACGGCGTCGGCGAGCACGCTGTGCGCCTCGGCCGCACCACCGATCCGCAGGTAGGGCACGCCGATCGACTGTGCCAGCAACGGGAAGTCGGGGGTGACGAGGTCGACGGCGTACGTGTCTTCGCCGCCGCCCTGCTGCATGTTGCGGAGCACGCCGTAGCCGCCGTCGTTGAACACGAGCAGCACCAGCCACGGCTTCTCCTGCGCCATGGTGAGGATCTCGCCGAAGTGGACGGCCAGGCCGCCGTCGCCGACGAGCGCCAGGGTGGGGCGGGTCTCGTCGGCCAGTGCGGAACCGATGGCCATGCCCAGGCCCTGCCCGATGCCGCCGCCGCGGGGGAAGACGTTGGACCTGGGGTCGAACATCGGCAGCAGCCGGTTGCCCCAGGAACTGGACGCGATGGTGACGTCGCGGGCGATCACGGAGTCCTTGGGGAACGCGGCGCGGACGGCGTCGCACAGCACGGCGTGGTCGCCGAGCCCGTCGCGCTGCCGGGTGCGGACCAGTTCCCGTGTCGCCCGGCCGCGTTCGGTCCACGACGCGTCGACCGGGGCCAGTTCGGGCAGCGACCGCAGGAACGTCGCGACGTCGGCGGTCACGCCGGCCTGCGCCGGGTAGACGCGTCCGATCGCGGCCGCGTCGAGGTCGACCTGCACGTGCACGGCGGGGACGGGCATGGAGTAGTCGCCGGTCTCGTTGGACCGGAAGTGGGTGCCCAGCGACAGCAGCAGGTCGGCGTCCGCGAGGAGTTCGCGCCCGGCCGGGGTGTTGCCGTAGTTGCCGATGCACAGCGGGTGGTCCTCCGGCACGGCACCGCGCCCGGAGTTGCTGGTGAGCAACGGGACTCCCCACTGCTCCACCAGTGCGATCAGCTCTGCCCCTGCGCGTGCGACACCGCCGCCCGCCCAGATCACCGGACATTCCGCGGACCGCAGCAACGCGAACGCGACGGCCAACTCGTCGGCGTCCGGGGTGCGCGGCGACTCCGTCACCGGCTCGACCACGTCGAGGACGTGGTCCGCGTACTGGAGGTCGATGGGCCATTCGATGCTCGACGGCCCGCCGGGCGCGGCGAGTGCGGCGGCGACGCCTTCCCGCAACACCTTTCCGGCACTGTCGGTGTCGAGGATGGTGGCGGCGTGCTTCGACGTCGCCGTCAGCATCCCCAGCTGATCCTTGGTCTCGTGGATGAACCCGCGACCCGATCCCAGGTAGCGGCTCTCGACGTTGCCCGTCACGTGCAGCACCGACGTTCCGGCGCTGAGCGATTCGATCAGCGACCCGGCCGCGTTACCGGCACCCGTCCCGGTGCTCGTGAGAGCGCAGCCCAATCCCCCGGTGGCCCGGGCGTATCCGTCGGCGGCGCTGACGGCGGTGGCCTCGTGCCGGACCGGCACGAACCGCAGGTGCTTGGCGACCGCCTGCACCAGGGGCTGGTTGTGCACGCTCACGATGCCGAAGACGGTATCGACACCGGCCTCACGCAGCACCTGGACGAGCAGGTCGCCCCCGTTTCCTACCGACATGGTGTTCCTCTCAGACATAGCGCGCGACGCCTCCGCAGACGTCGAGGCTGGTGCCCGTCACGTACGACGAGCGGGGGGACAGCAGGGTCACGATCATGGCGGCCACCTCGTCGGCGCGGCCGAACCGGCCGAGGCCGATGCCGCGGTCCTGGGCGATCTCCGCCTCCCATTCGGCGAAGGTGGCGTCGGTGCCGGATTCCTCGTAGCGGCGTCGCCACTGACCGGTGTCGACGAGTCCGAGCGACACCGAGTTGACGCGGATGCCGTCGGCCGCGAGTTCCAGCGACAGCGACTTGCTGAGGTTCAGCAGACCGGCGCGGGCGGCGCTGGTGGTGACCAGCCGCGGCTCGGGCTGACGCGCGAGCACCGCCGAGATGTTGACGATGGAGGCGGCGTCGGACTTGCGCAGCGCCGGCAGTGCCGCGTCGACGGTGTTGAGGACGCTGGAGAACTTGAGGTCGAGTTCGTCGCGCCAGTCGTCGAGCGTCGTCTCACCGCGCGGGACCATGCGGGACTTGCCTGCGTTGTTGACCAGACCGTCGAGGCCGCCGAACCGGGCGACACCCGCCTCGACCAGTGCGGCGACCGCGGCCGGGTCCCGGACGTCGCAGGACGCGGTCAGGACGCGGTCGCTGCCGGGCAGCGGCGCGAGCACGGAGTCGAGCCGGTCGCGGTCGCGCGCGCAGGTGACGACGTTGGCACCCTCCTCGAGCAGCAGTGCGACGGTGGCGAGCCCGACTCCCGAGCTTCCGCCGGTCACCAGGTGGGTGCGGTCTTTCAGTTGCAGGTCCACGACGTGGTCCCCTTCTCTAGTGCAGGACGAATCCGCCGTTGACGACGAGTTGCTGGCCGGTGATGTACGAAGCCTCCGGTCCCATCAGGAACGCGACGGCGCCGACGAGATCCGACGGCTGCTGCGGCCGTTCGAGCGCGCGGTTGAGTCTGTACAGCTCGTGCCGGTGCTCCGGAACCTTCTGCGCCGATTCGCTTTCGGTCAGACCGGGCGACACGGTGTTGACGGTGATGCCGTGCGGGCCGAGGTCGCGTGACATGGCGCGGGTCAGTGCGGCCACCCCGCCCTTGGATGCGATGTAGTGGGCGAGCCTCGGCGAACCGTACAGGGCGGCGTCGGAGCCGATGGTGACGACGCGTCCGCCTCCGTTCCCGATGATGGCGGGAACGATCGCCCTGCTCACGAGGAACGTGCCGCGCAGGTTCACGCCCAGCACACGGTCCCACTCGTCGATGTCGAGTTCGTGAATCGGTTTGCCGCCCACGCCGTCCGCGAGGGCCGCGTTGTTGACGAGGCCGTACAGCGGGCCACCGGAGGTGACGGTGGCCGCCATCGCGTCGACGGACTCCGCGTCGCGGAGATCGACCCGCGCGAACTGCGCCTTGACGCCGTCCGCGCGCAGGCTTTCCGCCGCGGCCTCGCCCCAGTCCTCGCGGATGTCGGCGAGCCACAGGGTGGCGCCGTCCTCGCCGAGCCGGCGGGCCAGGGCGAGGCCGAGACCCCGCCCCGCCCCGGTGACGAGGATGCTGCGTCCGTCGAGACTCACGATCAGTCCCGGGTCACGCCGTGCATGGCCGACGTCTCGGGGTACGTCGGGATCTGCGGCTTCTGGGCTCCGATGATGACGCAGAACAGGGCGTCCTTGTCGCCGTTGTTCTTCAGGCTGCGGGGTACGCCGGCGGGGACGACGATCATGTCGCGGTAGCCGAGGGTGCGCTTCTCGACCTGGCCGTCGCGGTGGACGCCGACCTCCACCTCACCCTCGAGCACGAAGAAGGCCTCTTCGGCGTCGTGGTGGGTGTGCTCCGGGCCCTCGGCGCCGGGGGGGAGCAGCATGTTGGAGAACGTGAATCCCTGCGACGCGATGGTGCGGTTGTCGTTCTCGTGGTTGCCGGTCGCGCCGGAGCCGACGTAGCGGATCTGCGCGCGCTTGAACTGGTCGCCTGCCTTGGCCTGGAAGCCCAGGGTGTCCCAGTCCTCGTGGCGGGAGCCGCGGGTGAGGATCAGCGAGTCGGTGAATTCCTTCAGGTCGGCGGTGCCGTATTCGAGTGTCATGTTGTGCTCCTTCTCTAGACGTGGTTGCGCAGGCGTTCGGTGATGTGGATGAAGGATTCGACCCAGGCGTCGAACGCGTCCGGTCGCTCCTGGTTGGCGAGGTGTCCGGCACCGCGGATGGTGACGAACACGGCGCCCGGAATTCCGCCCGCGAGAACCTGACTCGCGGGAATCCCGGTCACCCGGTCCTCGTCGCCGCCGAGGACGAGGGTGGGGATGTCGATCTTCGGCAGATCGGCGGTGTGGTCGGTGGCGGCCATCGACTCCGCGGCGTACCCGTAGCCGGGCAGCCGGATGGACGACGCCATGATGGCCGCTGCTTTCGCCGTCAGTTCGTCGCCGGCGGTTCCGGACAGCAGTCGCGGGGCCCGTTCGGCAGCAAAGGCTTCCGCACCCTCCCGTTCGAGGGTCGCGGCCCGGGCGCGCATCCGGTCGGCGGCCTCGCCATCCGTTCCCGAGCCGACGGTGGAACTGCCGAGCAGCAGACTCCGCACGAGGCCGGGGTGACGCAACGCCAGCCGGGTGGCGATCACGCCGCCCCACGACATTCCGAGAACGTGCGCCCCCGCGTCGCCGCACCGGTCGCGGATCACGTCGGCGGCGGCGTCGGCGTAGTCGTCGAGGTCGAACGGACGTCCGGGATCCTCACTGCGACCGTAGCCGGGAGCGTCCCAGGCCAGCAGTCGCAGCGATCCCGCGAGTTCGTCGAACTGCGGCGCGAAACTGTCGGCGCTGCCGCCGATCCCGTGCAGCATCAGCAGCGCGGGACCGGACCCGGATTCGACGACGTGCGTCACGACGCCCGCCCGAGGTCGAACCGCTCGAACGCCCCGGGGTCCGGGATGCCGGCCATGTGGTCGCGAACCTGCGTGGACGGCGGGCCCGCGGTGCCCCACAGGTCGGAGAGTTCCGGAACCCGGCGCCACACCTTGCACAGCCACCGGTCCTCGTCGACCTGCGCGATGCCGGACGTGTACTCGCACACCAGCCCCGCCGGATCGGCGAAGTAGGAGAACGTGTTGTCGCCCGGACCGTGCTTGCCCGGACCCCACAGCGGCACGGTGCCGTGGTGCCGCAACCGGCCGATGCCGCGCATGAAGTGGTCCACGGTGGGCATCTCGTAGGCGACGTGGTTCACCGACGTCCACTCGGCCTGGTTGAACGCGATGCTGTGATGGTCGGTGTTGCAACGCAGGAACGCCATCTGGTGCTCGGACCAGTCGGAGACCCGCATGCCCAGGATGTCGCAGTAGAACTTCACCGCGGCATCGATGTCGACGGTGTTGAGGACGACGTGCGTAACACCGACCGGGACGGCGTCGTCGCGGCCGAGCCTGGGGACCGCGAGTGCGTCGGCGAGCAGTTCGACGACGCGCCCCTCGGGGTCGACCAGGCTCACGCCGTAGCCGCCGCCGAGGTCGTCGACCGGCCCAGGACCGCTGACGATCGGGACGCCGCGCAGTTCGAGCCTGCGGGCGGCCTCGTCGACCTCGGCCGGCGTGGCGACGGCGAACGTGATGCGGCCGAGGCCGTTCCGCTCGGCCTGGGTGAGTTGCAGCGCGTGGTGGTGCTCACCGGTTCCCCGCAGCCAGGCACCGTTCGCGCCCTGTTCGACCACGCGCAGTCCCCACACCTCCGAGTAGAAATCGGTGGATTCGAGGCTGGCCTGTGTGCGCAGTTCGACGGAGCGCAGGCACCGCAGCCGGGCTATGGGTTGGTTCATCGCAAGCCTCCAGTTGCTTAGGTCTCAATATCTTAGCGCTAAAGTAATAGGTCGTACAGAGGTGACGCGAATTTCTTTCCGGCCGACCTACTAGATCAATTTGCCGACGAGCGGGTCGCTCAATCAGCCCACGAGCGGGTCGCTCAATCAGCCCACGGGTTGGGTTCCTCGTCGAGGCCCCAGTAGATGCTCTTCTGCCGGGAGTAGGCGGCGATACCGCTGCGCCCCTTCTCCACCCCGAGTCCGCTCTCCTTGACGCCGCCGAACGGCGTGGAGATGCTGAACTGCTTGTACGTGTTGATCCACACGGTGCCGGCCTGGAGTCGACGCGCGAGTTTCCAGGCGCGGCGGTAGTCGCCGGTCCAGATTCCCGACGCCAGCCCGAACACCGAATCATTGGCCTGTGCAACGAGATCCGCTTCGCCGTCGAACGGCAGCACCACCAGGACGGGTCCGAAGATCTCCTCCTGGCACGTGCGTGAACTGTTGGGCAGCCCGTCGATGATCGTCGGCAGGTAGTAGGCGCCGTCGCGCAGCCGCTCGTCGTCGGGGATCACCCCGCCGCACAGCACCCGACCGCCTTCTTCGCGAGCGAGGTCCACGTAGGCGGCGACGCTGTCGCGGTGCTTGCGGTGGACCATCGGCCCGACCTGGGTGTCGGGGTCGCGGCCGGGTCCGAGGCGGAGCCGGGTCGTCTTGGCCACCAGTTTCTCGACGAACCGGTCGTAGATGCGGCGGTCGACGAACAGGCGGGATCCGGCGATGCAACTCTGTCCGGTGGACGAGAAGATCCCGTACATCACGCCGTTCACGGCGGCGTCGAGGTCGGCGTCATCGAGGACGATCGTCGGCGACTTTCCGCCGAGTTCCAGCGACACGGGCATCAGCTTGTCGGCTGCCGCGTGGGCGATGGAGCGTCCGGTGTTGGTGCCGCCGGTGAACGTCACCTTCCCGACGCCGGGGTGGGTGACGATGGCGTCGCCGACCACCGAACCCTTGCCGGGCAGCACCGACAGCAGGCCCTTCGGCAATCCCGACTCGTCGATCAGCCGCGCCAGTTCGAGCGACACCAGCGGCGTCCACTCGGCGGGCTTGAGGACGACGGCGTTGCCTGCCGCCAGGGCGGGGGCGATCTTCTGCGCGTCGCTGGCCACCGGCGAGTTCCACGGTGCGATGGCGCCGACCACGCCGATGGGCTCGAGAACGCTCATCGTCAGGAAGTTGCCGCGCGGGGCGGTGAGGTCGTCGTCCGCGGTTTCGAGGACGCCGGCGAAGTAGCGGAACGTGCCCGCCGCGCTGCCGACGAGTGCGGTGGTCTCGGCGACCGTCTTGCCGGTGTTGTAGCTCTGCAGCAGCGCGAGCCGGGACGTGTTCGCCTCGATGGCGTCGGCGATGCGGTGCAGGTACTTCGCCCGCTGGTGCGGGAGCAGCGCGCGCCACGCCGGGTCGTCGGCGGCGGCGCGGCCCTTCCGGACCGCCTCGTCGGCGTCGTCGGCGGTCGCCTGGTGGATCACCTGGAGGGTGTCGCCGTTCGACGGGTCGGTGACGGCGAAGGCGGGGCCGCTCGCCTGCCGCCACTCTCCGGCGACGAGGATCCGGTCGGCGACCGGGACGAACGGCAGTGTCTGTGGTGCGGTGTCGAGAACGGTCACTGGGAGATCTCCTCGAGGGTCTTCTCGCGGGTCTCGACGGCGAAGAAGCCGACGACGAGGGCACCGATCAGGGCGACGGCGGAGAACATTCCGAAGACGACGGTGAGCGTGCCGCCGCCGTCGAGGATGGCTCCGACGGCCAGGGGTCCGATGATGATGCCGAGGCGTCCGCTGGCTCCGCCGATGGCGCAGCCGATGGCCCGCATCCGGGTGGGGTACAGCTCCGCGGTGTACACGTAGAGCGCCATGTTGACGGCGAAGACGAACAGGGCCGATCCGGCCGACCAGAACAGGACCTTCGTCGCGGTGTCGGCGCCGGTGGCGGCGAGCAGGAACAGCAGCGACGAGCACAGGACCATCGACGCGGTGATGCAGATGCGGCGTCCGAGGTTGTCGATGAGGAACGCGACCAGGACGCAGCCGATCAGACCGGCGACGCTGGTGACGATGCTGTAGTGCAGCGCGGTGCCGACGCTGACATTGAAAGCGGAGTGGTAGAGCGTCGGCAGCCAGGACGCGATGCCGTAGTTGACGAAGTAGGCGCAGCCCCAGATCGCGGCGAGCATCAGCGTGCGGCGCAGGTAGACGCCCTGGAACGCTTCGCGGAACCGCCCGTGGCGATCGTCGACGGCGACGGCGGGCAACGGCTGCGGAGCCGGGAGCGTCTTGCCGTACTTCTGGGTGATCTCGTTCTCGATGCGCGTCATGGCGTCGTGGGCGTCTTCGTGGCGTCCGCGGGAGGCGAGCCAGCGCGGCGACTCCGGCAACTTCCACAGCATGGGCAGCAGGATCACGGGCAGGGCGCCGAGCGCGAACAGGATCTTGTAGCCAAAGTTCGGGACCACCCACGCCGACACGATCGCCGACATGACGAGCCCGATCGGGAAGATCACCTCGTAGAGCAGCACGAATCGTCCGCGCTTGTGGGCTTTGGTGATCTCGCCGATGTAGCTCGCGGCCACCGGGACCTCGGCACCGAGGCCGATGCCCTGCACGAATCGGAAGACGAGGAAGAGTTCCAGGGAGTCGGTGAACGCCATGCCGAGGCTCATCACGGCGTACAGCGCGAGCGAGGCGATGATGACGTTGAGCCGGCCTACGCGGTCGGCGAACCAGCCGCCGGCAAGGGCACCGATGAGCATGCCGATGCCGCCGATGGCGATCACCCAGGCGATGTCGCCGGGGGTCAGGCCCCACTTGGGGGTGAGGACGGGGAGCGAATACGCGATCATCAGCTGGTCGAAGCCGTCGAAGAACGTGACGGCGCCGACGATGACGCGGGCCTTGATGTGCCACCTGCTCATCGGCAGGCGTTCGAGTCGTGCGCTGATCATCTCAGCTGTGGCAGCCATGGCGGGCGATACCGTCGTCATGAGCATCCTCAGGGTCGGGTCGAGGCATTTACTTAAGCCCTTAAAGGCTTACCGCTAAGATGTAATCTCACGCACATGAGAAACGTCAACCCTTGACTTTGAACGAAACATACATTTCACACCCGTGAGTACTTGTTAACCCTCCGCGGTTAACAAGTACTCACAGGTGAGTGAGCCGTCGACCACGCGGTGGACTGCATCCATTCTGCACAGATGCGTGCGGTCGTGGGTCACCAGCAGCGTCGCGACCTCGCGTTCTCGCACGACGCCGAGGATCAGATCCATGATCGCGGCGCCCCGTTCCTGGTCGAGCGCGCTGGTCGGCTCGTCGACGACCAGCAGCGACGGATCATTCATCAGCGCCCGGGCGAGGTTGACCCGCTGCCGCTGCCCACCCGACAACTGCGCAGGCCGCTTCCCGGCGTGATCTGCGAGGCCGACGGCGTCGAGCAGGTCGCGAGCCTTCGCGCGCCCCGCCCGCCGCGGCACGAACAACCGCTGCCCGAGATGCGCCATCGCCTCGAGTTGTTCGAGGGCCGTCAGCGACGACACCAGGTTGGACTGCTGGAACACGATGCCGATCCGGTCGCGGCGCAGTGTGGACGCCTCGCGCCGGCTGAGCGTGGTGAGTTCGGTGTCGCCCAACCGGACGGAGCCCGAGTCGGGCCGGATCAGGGTCGACGCCACCGCGAGCAGCGTCGACTTTCCGGAACCGGACGGACCGGTGATCGCGGCGATCTCACCCCGGCCGAGGGTCAGCGACACCGAGTCGAGGGCGGTGACGCGTCCGGCGCCGTCCGGGTAGGTGAGGGTGACGTCGTCGAGGGTGAGGGCGGGTGTGGTCATCGGGTGCTCCCGAGGGCGGTGAGGGGGTCGGTGGTGAAGAGGAAGCGGAGTGCGAAGGCGGCGCCGAGGAGGCCCAGTCCGACGAGGGCGGTGGCGGGCAGGAGGGTGGTGGAGAGGTCGAGCACGAACGGCACCGCGTCGCCGATCATCGACCCGGCCACCGCCGCCAACCCGACACCGCCACTGACGCCGGCGAGCAGGACGACGAGCGCCTGCCCGAGCGCGTCCCGCACGAGCGATGCAGTCGACGCACCGAGCGCCTTCAGCGTCGCGACGTCGGGGGTGCGCTGGAGTGTCCAGACCGTGAAGAACGCGCCGATCACCAGCGCGGAGATCGCGAACAGCATCACCGTCATCAACGTCAGCGACCCGTTCTCGGACGTGTAGGAGCCGATGGCGGAGAAGGAGTCGGCCACGGTGCGGGACGTCGTCCCCGCGACGGAGTTCGTGGCGTCGTCCCCGCCCGACACCGCGAGCACCGTCGCGGCACCCCCGCGCGGGTTCGCGTGCTGCCAGTCGGCGAGCGTCATCCACACGGCCGGGCTGTGGCCGTACCAGTCGTCGCCACGAATCGCGGCGACAGTGAACGCCCGGCCACCGATCGTCACCGTGTCGCCGGCGGATACCCCGAGCGACCGGGCCGCGCCGTCCCCGAGGATCACCGTTCCCGGCGTGGACGGTGCGCGGTCGCCCACACCGCCGTCCGCGCCGACGAGTGCCACCCCCTTCGTCGCACCTCCTGGTGCCGACGCCGAGCCTCGTCCCACGCCGATCGGGTGCACCGAGTCGGCACTCCGCTGCCAGACGGCCACCTGCTCGGACGTCAGCGCGGATTCGTCGAACGACGGACCGTCGTCGGAGGCCGCGAAGACCACCGACTCGGCGTCGATTCGTTCCACGACGGACACGTTCTGGTGGCGCAGTCCGGCCGTGAGTCCGCTGAGGAACGTGACGAGCAGCGCGATCAGCACCACGACGACGGATATCAGCGCGAAGCGACCACGCGCGGCACGCAGGTCTCTCGATGCGACGAACACAGATGGTCCTCTCCAGATCACGACCGGCGCCGCAGTCGATGCGGGCCGGGGCGGCGCTCACGGCCTCCGAACTCACCGTGCCCCCGGCGCGGCGCGGTTCCATCGCACGTGGGATGGAATTCCCGGCGGTCGAAGGTCGGGTGCGAGTTCCGACTTTCGATGGATGCCGGGTGCGCTCACGTCGATAAGCTGGACGGGGTGCACCACTCCCCGCTCACTCCCGTGTTCGCGGGACTCCAACTCGGACTGCACGCGCTGACCGCGGCGCTCATTGCAGTCGTGATCCTGCGTGCCGTCCTCCTGGACGCGCCGAACGCGCCGGCCATCGTGGTGCTGTCGCTGGCGTTTCTCGCGGTGTACGCGGCGGGGGCGACGCGACGCCTGCGCGGGGGTTGGTGGCTCGCGGCGCTGACGGCACTGTGGGTGGCACTGATGGTCCTCGCCCCCGACGCCGCCTATCTCGCGTTCGGACTGTTCTTCCTGTACCTGCACCTGCTGCCGCGACGTTGGGGAGTCCTGGCGGTCGCAGCCGCGACCGTGGTTGCGGTGGCAGGTACCGCAATGCACCGCGGCTGGAGCGTCGCGGGTGTCGTCGGTCCGGTGATCGGTGCGTGCGTCGCGGTGGCGATCGGCCTCGGCTACCGGGCGCTGTACCGGGAGGCGGTCGAACGCGATCGCCTCATCGACGAATTGACCCGGACCCGAGCCGAACTCGCCGAGCAGGAACGCGCCGCCGGTTCCCTGGCCGAACGCGAGCGGCTCGCACGCGAGATCCACGACACCGTCGCGCAGGACCTGTCGAGCATTCTGATGCTGCTCCACGCCGCGGAACGCGCAGATCCCGGCCACCCCGCCCGGGACCGTATCCGGTTGGCGCGGGAGACCGCCGCCGACAGCCTCGCCGAAACCCGGCAGCTCATCGGCGATCTCACACCCGCCGTCCTCGACGGGCAGTCGCTGGCGGACGCGCTCGCGCGGATCTGCACGCAGGCGCGGAGCGACACCTTTGACACGATCGCCGTCGTCGTGGGGGATCCGGTGCGGTTGCCGATGCCCGTCGAGGCGGCGTTGGTGCGGATCGCGCAGGGTGCGGTTTCGAACGTGGTCCGGCACGCGCAGGCGTCCCGGATGGCGGTCACCCTCACGTACTACGAGGATGCGGTCCGGTTGGACGTCGTCGACGACGGCATCGGCTTCGACGTCGAACTTCTCGACCGCGAACCGCCGAAAGCGTTCGGGCTGAATTCGATTCGCCGTCGCGTCGAGCTGCTCGACGGGTCGATGTCGGTGGAGTCGGAGCCGGGACTGACCGCGGTCGCGGTGTCGTTCCCGCTCGAGGCCGGCGCATGATCCGACTGCTGCTCGCCGACGACCACGCGATCGTGCGCGCGGGACTGCGCGCCCTGCTCGAGCACGAGGACGACATCGAGGTGGTCGGCGAGGCAGCCATCGCCGACGACGCCGTGGCGTTGTGTGCGACGACCCCCGTCGACCTCGTGCTCATGGACCTCCGGTTCGGCGCAGGCACGTCGGGGGTGGACGCCACCCGGAACCTGCGGTCGCTGCCGAACCCGCCGCACGTGCTGGTGGTCACGAACTACGACACGGATGCGGACATCCTCGACGCGATCGCCGCCGGCGCCGCCGGGTATCTCCTGAAGGACACGCCCCCGCCCGAACTGCTCGCCGCCGTCCGGGCCGCGTCGGCCGGCGACAGCGTGCTGTCCCCCGCCGTGGCGTCGAAACTGATGACACGCGTCCGCCGACCGGCCACCAGCCTCAGCCCGCGGGAGATCCAGGTGCTGACACTGGTGGCCGCCGGGCGATCCAATCGGGAGGTCGGGAAGGAACTGTTCCTCTCCGAGACGACCGTGAAGTCCCATCTCGTCCACATCTTCGGCAAACTCGGGGTCAAGTCTCGGACCTCCGCAATCGCCCGGGCCCGGGAGCTCGGCACCATCCCCAGGTGAGCGGCAAAGCGTCCGGACGCACACTTTGCCGCTCACATGCGTTTACGCTGGGAAAATGGACCCACCGGTCGTCCAGTACATCCAGCGGGACGGACACGCGCTGGCGTATCAGGTGGTGGGCGGCGGCGCGCTGGACGTCGTGTGGCTGTTCGAGATCAACATGCATCTCGACCTCATGTGGACCGACCCGCAGATCCACTACCTGATGGAACGTGGCAGCACGTTCGCCCGCACCGCGTATTTCCAGCAGCGGGGGCTGGGGCTGTCCGAACCGGTCGACCACCTGCCGACGCTCGAGGAGCAGGCCGACGACATCGTCGCGGTGATGGACGCGATCGGGATGCGCGAGGCAATGCTGGTGGGTGTGGCCAGCGCGAGCGGCGCCGTGGCGCTCGTGGCGGCGCGGACGCCGGAGCGGGTCACCGGGGTGGTGCTGATCCAGCCGTTCGCCGAGCGGTTGATCGGCGGCGACCACGTACCGGACGGCTGGACGGTCACCGAGCGGGACCAGTTCGTCGCCGCATGGCGCGCGGCCACGGAGTCGTGGGGGTCGGGCGCCAGCGTGCCGCTGTGGGATCCCCGCGAGGATTCCCCGTTCAACCGGCGGCTGATGGCGATGCTCGAGCGGAACTCCGCGACGCCGGCCGTCGCGCGCGCCCACATGGAGTGGATCTTCCGCCTCGACTACTCGGACATTCTGCCGTCGATCCAGTGCCCGGCCCGGGTGCTGCTCGTCTCCGGTAGTCCTGTCCCCGCGACGGCCTCGCAGTACGTCGCCACCCATATTCCGCGCGGCACCTTCCACCTGCTGCCGCCTGCGCAATCCGGCGCGTCGCTCGGTGAGGCGTGGAAGCCGATCATCGACCACGTCGAGCAAGTCGCCACCGGCGGGCACCCGACACCGGACGCCGGACAGTTCGTCGCGTCCGTGCTGTTCACCGACGTCGTCGGGTCGACGCAGGTGCTCGCCCGGATCGGCGACGCCGCCTACCGCGAACTCCGCGCGACCCACGAACGGCAGGTCCGCGACGCGGTGGAGAACGCGGGCGGACGCCTCCTCAACGTGGCGGGCGACGGCACGTTCAGCATCTTCGACGGCCCCACCGCGGCGGTTCGGTGCGCGCAGACTGTCGTCGACGACGCGTGCCCCCTCGGCCTCGAGGTGCGGGCCGGCGTGCACACCGGACAGGTCGAGCGGAACGGACCCGACGTCAGCGGGATGACCGTCCACGTCGGCGCGCGCATCGGTTCCGCGGCCGGGGCCGGGGAGGTACTGGTGTCGCGGACCGTGCGCGACCTCGTGGTGGGGTCGGGACTGCGGTTCGCCGACGTGGGCGAACGCGAACTGAAGGGCGTGCCGGGCCGGTGGCCCCTGTATTCGCTCACCGACGCCGACCACGCGCCCCGGACCGTCCCGCGACTCGCACCGAAGCTGAGCATGATCGACCAGGCCGTCCTGCGGACCGCGAAACGGGCACCGCAGGCACTGCGTGCGCTCGTCGGCGTGGCCTATGCGAGGCAGCGCCGGCTGTCCCGCTGATCCCCAGGTGAGTGGCAAAGCGTGCCCGACCACGCTTTGCCACTCACGTCACCTCAGTCTTGGGCAATGGAACCGAAAGTGTCTCGGAGGACGCGTTTGAGGATCTTGCCGCTCGGGTTCTTCGGTAGGGAGTCGGCGACGATCACGTATTTGGGCACCTTGTAGCCGGCGAGCCGGGTGCGGCAGTGCTCGACGACGTCCTTCTCGTCGAGTTGGACGCCGGCGGACGGGACCACGACGGCGGCGACCGCCTCGATCCACCGGGGGTGCGGCACCGCGAACACGGCGGCCTCACCGACGCCGTCGAGTTCGTACAGCGTTTCCTCGACCTCGCGGGTGGCGACGTTCTCGCCGCCGGTCTTGATCATGTCCTTCTTGCGGTCGACCACCCACAGGTAGCCGTCCTCGTCGAGGTAGCCGAGGTCGCCGGAGTGGAACCAGCCGCCGGCGAACGCTTCCGCGGTCTTCTCGGGTTGCCCGAGGTAGCCGACGGTGGCGTGCGGGCTGCGGTGCACGATCTCGCCGACCTCGCCCGCGGGCAGCGGCTGGTTGCGGTCGTCCACGATCCGCGTCTCCACGTTGAGGGCGGGCTTCCCCGCCGAACCACCGCGTGTCTCTTGGTCTTCCGGCCCGAGTGCCGTCGCGAGCGACGCCATTTCCGTCTGCCCGTAGAAGTTCCACAACCGGATGCCCGGCAGTCGGCGGTTCATCTCCCGCAGGATCTCCAGCGGCAGCGGCGACGCCCCGTAGTAGCCCTTGCGCAGCGACCGCAGGTCGGTGTTCTCGAAGTCGGGCGACTGCAGCAGCGAGATCCACACAGTCGGAGGGCAGAACAGGTTGGTCACCTGCTCGGTCTCGATGGTGCGCAGCAACACTCGGGGGTCGGGTCCGTCGACGATGATGCTCGTCGCACCGAGGTAGATGTCGGTGCTGAGGAAGTTGTCGAGCTGAGCACAGTGGTACAGCGGCAGTGCGTGCACCTCCACGTCGTCGCTGCTCATGCCGCCGGTGACGATGCAACTGATGTACTGCCACATCAGCGACCGGCTGGTGAGCATCGCGCCTTTCGGCCGCGATTCGGTGCCCGACGTGTACATGATGCGGACGACGTCGTCGTCCTCCACGAACACCTCGGGTGGCGAACCGAACGCACCGTCCGTCCAACCGGCCACCGAGACCCACCCGTCCGGAACCACCGCCCCGGACAGCGGGATCGCCGCCCGCACCCGGACGCTTCCCTTCGATTCCGCGAGGGCCGTCTCGGCGACGGGCACCAGTGCGTCCTCGACGACGAACGCGTCGGCGGCGCAATCGTCGAGGATGTACCCGATCTCCCCGCCGGTGAGCA
The DNA here is from genome assembly GCF_009872365.1 of Rhodococcus sp. T7. NCBI lineage: Bacteria > Bacillati > Actinomycetota > Actinomycetes > Mycobacteriales > Nocardiaceae > Rhodococcus > Rhodococcus sp. T7. The sequence continues at coordinate 31,681 of NZ_WXYH01000327.1, read as the reverse complement.
TGAAGTTGATGGGGACGAGGACCACCCCGAGCCGGGCGGTCGCGAAGTTCAGCACCGGGTACTGCCAGCAGTTGTGCGACAGCAACGCCAGCCGGTCGCCCTGTTTCAGCCCCTCGGCGTGCAGGGCCGCCGCGACCCGGTCGATCACGGCGTCGAATTCGGCGAACGTCAGCCGGACGTCGCGATGCACCACGGCGAGCTTGTGCGGGAAACGCGCCGCGGAACGACGGGGAATGTCGCCGATGCTCTGCTGCCGGGCGCGCGTCCTGTCGTCGGTCACCCGCGGACTTCTCTCAGGACGGGGGTGGCGGCGAACTCCGCGCGGGCGAGCGAGCGGCGGTGCACCTGGTCGGGGCCGTCGGCGATCTGCAGGAACCGGGCCTGCGCGTACAGGACCGGCAGGATCGTGTCCTGCGACAGCCCGGCGCCGCCGAAGATCTGCATCGCGTCGTCGACGATCCGCTTGACCGTCAGCGGGACCATCACCTTGGCGGCGGCGATGTCGTGGCGGGCCGCCTTCGTCCCCTCGACGTCCATCCGCCACGCGGCCCGCAGCACCAGCAGCCGGGCGGCGTCGAGGTGGATCCGCGCGTCCGCGACGGTCGCCTGCACGACACCCTCGTCCGCGAGGGGCTTACCGAACGCGACGCGGGTGCGCGCGCGTTCGGTCATCAGTGCGATGGCCCGCTCGGCCATCCCGATCAGTCGCATGCAGTGGTGGATGCGCCCCGGACCGAGCCGGGCCTGCGCGACGGCGAAGCCCTTGCCGCGCGGACCGAGGAGATTCGCCTTGGGGACGCGGACCTTGTCGAAGACGACCTCGCCGTGGCCGCCCTCGTGACGGTCGGCGAAACCGAGCACGGTGGTGGACCGGACGATGGTCAGGCCGGGCGTGCCCATCGGGACGAGAACAATGCTGTGCCGGTTGCCGATCGGGGCGTCGGGATCGGTGACACCCATGACCATGGCCACCCGGCAGTCGTCGCGCAGCGCCGCCGTGGACCACCACTTGCGCCCGGTCAGCACCCAGTCGTCGCCGTCCTCGGCGATCTCGAGGCGGACATTGTTGGCGTCCGAGCTCGCGACGTCCGGTTCGGTCATCGAGAAGCACGAGCGGAATTCGCCGTCGAGCAGCGGGGCGAGCCATTCCTGCTTCTGCTCGTCGGTGCCGTAGAGGTGCAGCAGTTCCATGTTGCCGGTGTCCGGCGGGTTGCAGTTGAACGCCTCGGGGGCGATCAGCGGGCTCCAGCCGGTGAGTTCGGCGAGCGGCGCGTATTCGAGGTTGGTCAGGCCCGCGCCCTCGCGGGCGGGGAGGAAGAGGTTCCACAGGCCCTCGCGTTTGGCGGCGGCCTTCAGGTCGGCCACGATCGGCGGCGCACCCCAGTGGTCCGGCTTGGACGCGAGCTGCTCCTCGGCGATCGCCTCGGCGGGCAGCACCCGCTCCTGCATGAACTTCGTCAGCTTCGCCTGCAGTTCCACGACTTTCGGGCTGTACTCGAATTCCACTTCGGTGGCTCCAATCTGTTTCGGTGATGCCGCGGTCAGCGGCGAAGTTCGGACACGGGCGACGCCGCGGCGAGATCGAGCGCGCGCTGCAGCAGCGGGCCGACCATGTCGCCGACGTCGTCGAAACCCCCACCGACGGTGTCGCCCTGCGCGTGCCGGGCGTTGATGCCCTCGAGGATGACGGCGATCTTGAAGTCGGCGAACACCGTGTACCAGTCGATGTCGGGGATCTCGATGCCACGCTTGCCGGCGTAGCGGTCGAGAAGTTCGGCGCGGGTGGGGAATCCGTCGAGTCGGGCGAGGCCCTTGGTCACCGGGTTGTCGACCGCTCCGGGCTGGTCCCAGAAGCTCAGCATGATCCCGACGTCGGCGAGGGTGTCGCCGAGGGTTGCCATTTCCCAGTCCAGGACGGCGACGATCTTCCCGGCGTCGCCCCGGGACGCGAGCACGTTGTCGAGTTTGACGTCGCCATGGACGATGCCCGGGAAGTGCGAGGTGGGCAGCGCGCGGCGCAGTTTGTCGAGCAGCACGGCCACCTCGGGACGATCGGCGCCGCGCGAGGCCTCCCATTGCCGGGACCACCGGTCGAGTTGGCGTTCCAGGTAGCCGTCGGGGCGGCCGAACGAGCCGAGCCCGACCGCGTCCGGGTCGACGTCGTGGAGTGCGGCCAGGGTGTCGGCCAGATCCAGTCCGAGCCGGCGACGCTCGCCGGGGGTGAGTGCGGACGCCTGCTCAACGGTCCCGACGGACATGCCGTCCACGAGTTCCATGAGGTAGAACGACGCGCCGAGCACGTCCGCGTCCTCGCACAGCAGCACCGTTTCGGGCACCGGGACGGCGGTGCCGGCCAGCCCCCGGATCACGGTGAACTCGCGTTTCATGTCGTGGGCGCTCGGCAGGACATGCCCGTACGGGGGCCGTCGCAGGACCCACGTCCGGTCGGCGTCGGCGACCCGGTAGGTGGGGTTGGAGCGGCCGCCGCTGATGAGCGAGACGGTGAGGTCGCCGCTCACGCCGCCGTCGAGTGCGCCGTCGAGGTAGTGGGTGAGGGCGGTGAGATCGACGCCTGCCGAATCCTCCCGGCCCTGGTGGGTGTCCGCTTCGGCGTGGGACGTCGTCATCCGCTGCGTCCTTTCCAGTGCTTCGATGCTCAGCCAAACGCTCGTTCGGCCAGTTCCCATCATCAGCCGAACGAGCTCCGGAAGTCAACATCCCGATATTCTGCAAATACCAGCTGCGAATCCTCGAAGTCGAAGTGCTTGCCAAGCGATCGTTCAGTTGGCATGATCCACCGGAAGTGATGCACGTCTCAGCCATCCCGAAAGGTCAGGACACCTATGACGGACCAGTTGACCGGGTCTGCTGCCACCACCGAATGGCGTGCCGAAGACTGCCGCGTTCGGCACCGCCTACCTCATGCGTCCGCTCGGCGGCATCGTGTTCGGGCACATCGGCGACCGGTTCGGACGGAAGAAGGCCCTCCTCGCGACGCTCGCCTGCATGGGCCTCGGCAGCATGGCGATGGGATTCCTGCCCACCCACGCGCAGGCCGGGATCTGGGCCACCGTGCTGCTCGTTTTCGTCCGGATGGTCCAGGGATTCTCGGCCGGCGGCGAGGTCGGCGGCTCGGCCACGTTCATCTCCGAATCGGCGCCGCGGCATCTCGAGGCCACCTACGGCGCGTTCACCCCGCTCGGCTCCACGATGGGGTTCGCGATGGCCACCGCGGTCGCGGGCACGGTGTCGGCATTCACCACCGACGTGCAACTCGAGAGCTGGGGATGGCGGGTGCCGTTCCTTCTCGCGCTGCCGCTGACGCTGCTCTGCCTGTGGGCCCGCACCCGGGTCCAGGAAACCCACGATGACGACGCCGATTCCGGACCGGCGCAGGCACCCGTTGTCGCCGTCTTCCGGCGTCAGCCGCTCGCCCTCCTGCAGTCGGTCGGAATCAGAGTGGCGTGCAACGGAACCGCGTACATCGGCCTCACCTACATGAGCATCCATCTGATGAAGAGCCTCGGCTACGAACGCACCCCGGAGCCCAGGTCGGCTCGTACACGCTCATGCCGCTGCTGTTCGACAAGGACGTCCGCTTCACCGGTGTCGCGATGGGCTGGAACTTCGGTGTCGTCATTGCCGGCGGCACCGCCCCCTTCGTCGCCGTCTGGCTCGTGGCGAAAACCGGAAACATCCTCTCCCCCGCCGTCTTCGTGATCGTGGCGGCGGTGATCGGACTGATCTCGGTGGCCGGCGTGGCACGCCGCTCCAAGGTCGCGCAGGAGCAACTCGGCTGACGCCGAGACGAATTCACCACCCGAGATCCACCACGAATGGGAGTAACCATGTATCCCGGCGCTCATGCTGCCACCACACCCGACAAACCGGCCGTGATCATGGCAGGCACCGGGCAGACGGTCACCTTCGCCGAACTCGAGTCCCGCTCGGTCCGCATCGCCCGCCACCTGCGCGCCCTCGGACTGCGACGCGGGGATCACGTCGCGGTTCTGGCCACGAACACCCCCGCCATCTTCGACATCCACTGGGCCGCCATGCGTTCCGGTCTCTACCTCACCATGGTGAACTGGCATCTCACGCCACCGGAGATCGCGTACGTCGTCGACGATTGCGGTGCCCGGGCGCTGATCGTCGATGCCGCACTCGACGCGGTCGCCGGTGAACTTCCCGCCCTCACCCCCGGTGTCGAGCACCGATTGGCGTTCGGGGGAACGATTCCCGGCTACGACTCGCTCGACGCGGCCGCGGCCACGGAGTCCGACGTTCCGCTTCCCGACCAGCCACGCGGGGCGGACATGCTGTACTCCTCAGGCACCACCGGTCGCCCGAAGGGCATTAAACCGGAGTTGCCCGCACGGCAGATCCAGGACCCGGGCGACACCATGACCGGGATGAACGCCACGGTGTGGGGAGTCACGCCCGACACCGTCTACCTGTCACCCGCCCCGCTGTATCACGCCGCGCCGCTCCGCACCTGCGCGTCGGTGCAGGCCCTCGGCGGCACCGTCGTCGTGATGGACCGCTTCGACGCCGAGAGGGCGCTCGCGTACATCGAGAAGTTCCGCGTCACCTACAGCCAGTGGGTGCCCACGATGTTCGTCCGCATGCTGAAACTGCCCGCGCCGACGCGGGAGCGGTACGACGTCTCCAGCCTGCGCGTCGCCGTGCACGCCGCCGCACCGTGCCCGGTGGACGTGAAGCGGCAGATGATCGAGTGGTGGGGTCCGATCCTGTCGGAGTACTACTCGTCCACCGAACTCAACGGCATGACCCTGGTGAACTCGGAGGAGTGGCTACGCAGGCCCGGGACCGTCGGCCGCGCCGCGCTCGGCGTCGCGCACATCTGCGGCGACGACGGTGCCGACCTCGCACCGGGCCAGGTCGGCACCCTCTACTTCGAGCGGGACACCCTGCCGTTCGAATATCACAACGCCCCCGAGAAGACGCGCGACGCCCAGCACCCGCAGCACCCGACGTGGACCACCACCGGCGACGTCGGCTACCTCGACGAGGGCGGGTATCTGTTCCTCACCGACCGGAAGTCGTTCATGATCATCTCCGGCGGCGTCAACATCTACCCGCAGGAGATCGAGAACACCCTCACCGAACATCCCGCCGTCCTCGACGTCGCGGTGATCGGGGTCCCCGACGAGGAGATGGGCGAATCGGTGCTGGCGGTGGTCCAGACCGTTCCGGGTGTGACCGGGGACGACGCGCTGGCCGGGAAGCTCCTCGACCACGTGCGGGGACGGCTCGCCCGGTTCAAGGTCCCGCGGAACCTCGTCTTCAGCGACGACCTCCCCCGCACCCCCACGGGGAAGCTCGTCAAGGGCACGCTACGGGACCGCTACGCCGCCGGGGTGCACGCCTGAACCGTCAGCCGGCGACCGGTTCCGGCCGGCGCCGGCGGTCGAGGAGGACCGCGAGCGTGAGGACGACGAGTCCGGCGACGCCGAGGAGCGCACCGACGGCGGCCGGGGCGGTGTAGCCGTAGCCGGCGGCGATCACGACCCCACCGATCCACGCACCACCCGCGTTGGCCAGGTTGAACGCGCCGTGGATCAGCGTCGACGCGAGCGTCTTCGCGTCACCCGCGGAGTCCATCAGCCGTGCCTGGACGGACGGGAAGATCGCGGTCACCGCCATGCCGATGAAGAACAGCACGACGAGCGCCGTCACCGGGTTGTGCGCGGCGGCGATGAACAGCGCGAGGACGAGGATCAGGGCGATCATGCAACCGAACAGCCCGGGCACCACCGCGTTGTCGGCGACGCGCCCACCCACGATGTTGCCGAGGATCATCCCCGAACCGAACAGCATCAACGCCACCGGAACCATCGAGTGCGGCAGCCCTGACACGTCGGTGAGCGTCGAACTGATGTAGGTGTACACCGCGAACGAACCACCGAAGCCGACCGTCGCGAAGATCAGCGTCATCCACACCTGCACCCGGCGCAGCGCCCCGAGTTCGGCCACCGGGTTGCTCACGTGCACCCCGGCCAGCGGCGGGACGAGGCGTGCCAACGCCACCAGCGTCACGATTCCGATGATCACCACGAGCACGAACGCGGACCGCCAGCCGAGGATCTGGCCGAAGAACGCGGTGGCGGGCACCCCGATCACGTTCGCGACCGACAGGCCCATCATCACGGTCGCGACGGCCTTGGCCCGTTTGCCCGGTTCCGCGAGGTGCGCGGCGACCAATGCTGCGACCCCGAAGTACGCACCGTGCGGCAGCCCGGCGAGGAACCGGGCGGCGAGCAGCGTCTCGTATCCGGGCGCGAGGGCGGTCGCGAGATTGCCGATCACGAACGTGGCCATCAGCGCGATGAGCAGCGTGCGCCGCTCGACGCGCGCGGCCAGAGCCGCGATCGTGGGGGCGCCGACGACGACGCCGAGCGCGTACGCGGACACGAAGTGCCCGGCCACCGGCTCCGACACCCCGGTGCCCGCCGCCATCGCCGGCAACAGTCCCATGGACGCGAATTCCGTTGTGCCGATGCCGAACCCACCGAGCGCGAGCGCCAGCATCGCGCCGCGCCGGCTCGGTGACGGAATCCGCGGCCGCCGAGACGTCGAAGGAGCGGCGACCGCGGGTTCGGTGAGCTGAACGGAGGGCGGCGTCATGGCAGCAGGACTCCCATCGGGGCAGATCGTAGGTTCGGCGAACACATGTCGTGGACTCGCCTGAGGAAAGAGCCGGGCCGAGATCGTGGCAAACCGGCTCGTCCCAGTATGGGTGAGGCCGCAAGCGAATTAACAATCCGCGCGGGCGTGATTCCACTCACCGGGTACGCAGGTGAGACGTGGACCGGCGCACCGGACCGGAGCGACCTACGTCACGTGATGTGCTGCAGGATCACCGTGTGGACGTGGTGGGCCTTGTCCATGCCGCGGAAATCGGCCTCGTACGTGGTCTGGGCGACGTCGACGGCGATGCTGCTGGACGAGAAGAACTGGCCGGCCCACGACTTGTTGCTGAGGAACGACACGGACCGGATGTTCTTGTACGGGATCGACGTGATCGCGGTCCGCTTGCCGACGAAGCTCTTGTCCTGGATCACGACGCGCAGGTTCGTGATCGCGAGGAAGCCGGTGCCCGCGCCGATGCAGTCGTACACGGCGATGATCGTCTCGCCGGGGAGAATCCCCTGCTGGACCTGCTTCAGCTGTTCCGACTTGTCGAAGATCGGATCGGTCACGGCTCCTCCTTCGACGTCGGTGCGGACTCGTCCGTCGGTGCAGACTCGTCCATCGTCCCAGAAAGTTCGTCGAAGGTGACGTGAATTCCCTGGCGCGGGACCGCGCGTTGCGCCTTCGCCTGGTCGGTGAACGTCCGCTTGTCGCCGTCCACGAGTTCCGCCTTGTCGGTGAACGGCACGAGCAGCGCCCGCGGATGCAGCCTGTCGACGCGGACGACGTTGATCTCCACGCACATGACGACGGCCGCGGCGGCGAGGAAGAGGAACGCCAGCAGTCCCAGCACGACGGCGAACACCCCGTTCGTCACGGACGCGGTGCTCACCACCTTGCTGACGTAGTACGCACCGAACGACTGCAGCACCTGCCACAGCACGGCCGCCGCGACGGCGCCGGGCGCCACGTCCGCGACGGACAGCGGGCGGGCGGTCGCGAGCCGGAACGCGAGGACGAAGATCACCGAGTTGATCGCGATCGCGGCGAGCATCAGCAGCACCGTGAACGAACCGGACAGGTGCGTCGCGGCACCGATCCCGGCGACCGCGGCCGTCCCCAGGATCGCGAGCCCGATCGTGCCGAGCAGCAGCAGACCCCGCAGCCGGCCGCGGATCGGGTCGGGTCGCATGTTGCGCGGCACCGACCAGGCCGTGTTCATGGCGTTCTGGCAGGCCAGCGCCACACCGAGGCCGCCGTAGAGGGCTCCGACCAGTCCGATCACCAGGCCGGTCACTCCGCCGCCGATCCGGTGCGGGTCGGCCAGGTCGGCTCCGATGACGGGGAACTGGCTGACCGCCGAGTCGATGATGTCCTGCTGCAGTTCGGGATGCCCGGACAACACGAACCCGAGCACCGTGGACAGCAGCAGCAGGAGCGGAAACAGCGAGATGAACCCGTAGTAGGCGATCAACGCCGCGAGATACACGCCCTGATCGTCGAGGAACTTGTACGCGACGGCGATCGGGAAACCCATCGCCGGATATCGCTGCTGGAGAGCGTCGAGTCTTCGGGCGAATTTCATGCGATCAGACGGCCGGTTTCACCATCGCGAGGGCGAGGTCGGCGTAGCGCTCGGCGAGTTCTTCGGGTTTCAGGGGACCGTCGGCGTGCCACCACGTGCACACCGACTGACCCATGTTGATGATGCCGCGAACCGCGTCCCGCGGGTATTCGGTCGCGAAGTCGCCCTCCTCGACGCCACGCTCGATGACGTCGCGGAAGAGGTGCTCCTGTTCGTCGCGCAGGGCCACGACGAGTCGGCGGCCCGGGTCGTCGAGGCTGCGGATCTCGGTGGCACCGACCATCGCGTCCCGCTGCCGGGTGGTGTGGAACATGACCCATGCCCGCATCAGCGCCTGCAACTGGTCGGCGGGCACACCGCCCGAACGCAGCAGCGCGCCACGGGTCATCGCGATGGCGTCGTGCAGTGCGCGCACCATGATGTCCTGCAGGATCTCCTGCTTCGACGCGAAGTGGTGGTAGATCGACGCGACGGTGATGTCGGCGCCGCGCGCGATGTCGCGCATGGACGTGCCGTGATAGCCGCGTTCGTTCATGTTGGCGACCGCGGAGTCGAGGATCACCTGCCGCCCGGTACCCGTGCTCGTAGCGGCCACCTTTGCAGCGCACATCCCTGGTACTCCGTCCCCGCTCCGATCGTCACACGACGACACCAGCGTAGTGGGTCCCGTCACAGATTCCGCTCTAGCGATCGTTCGGTAGCGATGTCATGCTGGTGCGATGGATCACATCGGACTCGCCGTCTCCGGCGGCATCGCGACGATCACTCTGAACCGGCCCGACCAGCTCAACGCATTCACCACCACGATGGAGAACGAGCTGATCGCCGCATACGACCAGCTCGACGCGGACGACACGGTCCGGGCGATCGTGCTCACCGGAGCCGGACGAGCGTTCTGCGCGGGCGCCGACCTGTCGGCGGGTGCCGCGACGTTCGACCAGTGGCAGGACGAGGACGAGGGCGCCGACGCCCGCCGCGACGGCGGCGGCCGGGTGGTGCTCCGGATGTTCGAATCCCGCAAGCCGATCATCGCCGCGATCAACGGTCCCGCCGTGGGCGTCGGCATCACGATGACCCTCGCCGCCGATTTCCGTCTCGCCGCCGACGACGCCCGCATCGGATTCGTGTTCAACCGCCGCGGCATCGTGCCCGAATCCTGCTCGACGTGGTTCCTCCCGCGCCTCGTCCCCCTGCAGACGGCCCTCGACTGGGTGTACTCCGGCCGGGTGTTCCCCGCCACCGAAGCCCACGACGCCGGCCTCGTGTACAGGCTGTACCCGCGCGAGTCCCTGCTCGACGAGGCCTACGCGCTGGCCCGGAGCCTGACCGAACACTCCGCCCCGGTGTCCGTGGCGCTGTCCCGCCAGATGATGTGGCGGGCGCTCGGCGCCGAACATCCGATGATCGCGCACCGCGTCGAAACCCGCGGCCTCAACATCCGCGGCATCGGGCCGGACGCGCGCGAGGGCATCTCCGCGTTCCTGGAGAAGCGGCCCGCCGTGTTCCCGGACAGCGTCCGCGACGACCTGCCGGACGTGTTCGGCGACGACCTCCCGGCCCCGGCGTTCCGCGGATGACCGCCGCACAGCCGGCCCGGCCCGCCGTCGTCGACCGCTGGCACCACGTCGTCGAACACCGCGACCTCGCCGCCCTCGACGCCCTGATCGCCGACGACGCCGTGTTCTCCTCCCCCGCGGTCTTCACTCCGCAGGAAGGGAAGCCGAAGGTCCTGGCCTACCTCGGCGCCGCCCTGACCGTCTTCGACGGCACCGGTTTCCGGTACGTCGAGGAGTGGTACGGCGACCGTTCGGCGGTCCTGGAATTCGCCACCGAACTCGACGGCATCCATGTCAACGGCATCGACCTGATCCACTGGAACAACCGCGACCAGATCACGTCGTTCAAGGTGATGGTTCGGCCCGTGAAGGGCCTGCAGGCGCTCATCCCACTGATGGCCGCCCAGCTGTCCCAGCCGTAAACCCGTGCCTTCCTACAACACTGCGTTCCTATAACACCGCATCACTCGTCACTGCATGAAGGAGAAATTCATGAGCCTGCCCCCCATCCTGCAAGACCGGCTCCGCCTGCCCGTCGTCGCGTCGCCGATGTTCATCGTCTCCGGCCCCGACCTGGTCATCGCCCAATCCACCTCCGGCGTCGTCGGATCCTTCCCCTCCCTCAACGCCCGCCCCCAACCCGTACTGCGCGAATGGCTCACCCGCATCACCGAAGAACTCGCCAAACACGACGCCAACAACCCCGAAACACCCTCCGCCCCCTACGCCGTCAACCTCATCGTCCACAAGAGCAACGACCGCCTCGACGAAGACCTCGCCACCCTCGTCGAATTCCAGGTCCCCATCGTCATCACCTCCCTCGGCGCCCGCACCGACGTCAACGACGCCGTCCACAGCTACGGCGGCATCGTCCTCCACGACGTCATCAACAACACCTTCGCCAAGAAGGCCGTCGAGAAGGGCGCCGACGGACTCATCGCCGTCGCCGCAGGCGCCGGCGGACACGCAGGCACCCTGTCCCCGTTCGCGCTGCTCCAGGAGATCCGCGAATGGTTCGACGGCCCGGTCCTGCTCTCCGGCTCCATCGCCCACGGCCGCTCCGTCCTCGCCGCCCAGGCCGCCGGCGCCGACCTCGCCTACATCGGCTCCGCCTTCATCGCCACCCAAGAAGCCACCGCCGACCAGCGCTACAAGCAGATGATCGTCGACTCCACCGCATCCGACATCGTCTACTCCAACCTCTTCACCGGAGTCCACGGCAACTACCTGCGCGGCAGCATCGAAGCCGCCGGACTCGATCCCGACAACCTCGCCGTCTCCGACCCGACCGCCATGAACTTCGGCGTCGGCGAAGACGCCGACACCAGCGCGAAGCCGGAAGCCAAGCCCTGGCGCGACATCTGGGGCGCCGGACAGGGCATCGGCGCCGTCGACGCCGTCGTCCCGGCAGCACAGATCGTCGAACGCCTCAGCCGTGAGTACGCCGACGCGAAGGCCCGCCTGGGATAGGCGCTACGCGCTCGTGCGCCTTTCTGGTGGCGGGAACAACCAGAAAGGCGCACGGGCGGCGAAGCCGCCTACCCGGCCGCGATGTCGCGACCGATGATTTCCTTCATGATCTCGGTGGTTCCGCCGTAGATCGTCTGGATCCGGCTGTCGACGTACGCACGGCCGATGGGGTACTCCATCATGTAGCCGTAGCCGCCGTGCAACTGGACGCAGCGGTCGACGACGCGCTTCTGCAGTTCACTGGCCCACCACTTGCCCTTCGACGCGTCGACGGCGGTGAGTTCGCCTGCGTTCGATGCGAGTACGCAACGGTCGACGTGGGATTCGGTCACCTCGATCTCGGTGAGCATCTCCGCCAGCGCGAACCGAGTGTTCTGCAGATCCCCGATCGGCTTGCCGAAAGCCTTCCGCTCGAACACGTAGTCCCGGGTCCACTGATAGGCGGCCTTGGCGGCGGTGATCGCGTTGACCGCGATCGAGATACGTTCGAGGGGGAGGTTTTCCATGAGATGGACGAAGCCGCGCCCCTCGGTGCCGAGCAGGTTGGCCGTGGGCACCCGCACGTCCTCGAACACGAGTTCCGCCGTGTCCTGACCGGCCAGGCCGACCTTGTGCAGCTTGCGGCCCCGGCTGAAGCCGGGCATGCCCCGCTCCACGACGAAGAGCGAGAACCCCTTGGAACCGGCGTTCGGGTCGGTGCGGGCGACGACGATGACGAGGTCGGAGTGGATGCCGTTGGTAATGAACGTCTTCTGGCCGTTGATCACCCACTCGTCACCGTCCCGCACCGCGGTGGTCTTGACGCCCTGCAGGTCGCTGCCGGCGCCCGGCTCGGTCATCGCGATCGCGCCGATCAGCTTCCCTGCGGCCATGCCTGGCAGCCACCGCTGCTTCTGCTCGTCGGTGCCGAGGTTAACGATGTACGGGATGACGATGTCGTCGTGCACGCTCAGGCCCGACCCGAATGACGTCGTCGCGGTGCGGGCGATCTCCTCGGCGACGACGTACCGGAAGCGGAAGTCGGTGACTCCGGAGCCGCCGAACTCTTCCGGCACGGCGAGTCCGACGATCCCCGACTTTCCGGCGGCCAACCACGCCGCGCGGTCGATCAGCCGGTCGGCTTCCCACTGTTCGTACTTCGGTTCGATCTCGCGGGCGAGGAACTCGCGCACCGTTTCCCGGTACGCTTCGTGATCCTTCTCGAAGATGGTGCGCTGCATGACTTCTCTCCTACGATCGGATCAGGCGCTGACGGGAACCGACAGGCCGGCGAGGCGTTCCGCGATCAGCGCCTCCGCCTCGGCGACGATGCGTTCGACGAGTTCACCGGCGGTCGGGATGTCGTGGATGATGCCCTGGACGGTGCCTGCGGTCCAGATGCCCGCCTCGGGGTCGCCGTTCTCGAACACGGTGCGCCCGCGGGCACCGGCGACGAGTTCCCGGACATCCTCGAATTTTCCTCCGCGGTCGAGGATCTCGACGACCTCCCGGCTCACGGTGTTGCTCGCGACGCGGGCGGTGTTGCGCAGCGGCCGGAAGATCAACTCGGTGTCGGTCTCCTTGGCGGCGACGATCGCTTCCTTGATGTTCTGGTGGATCGGCGATTCGGCGGTGCACATGAAGCGGGTGCCCATGTTGATCCCGTCGGCACCGAGCGCGAGGGCCGCGACCAGCCCGCGCCCGTCGGCGAATCCGCCCGACGCGACCATCGGGATGGTGATCTGTTCGGCGGCGGCGGCGATGAGCACCAGCCCGGGGATGTCGTCCTCGCCGGGGTGGCCTGCGCATTCGAAGCCGTCGATGCTGATGCCGTCGACGCCGCTGTCCTGGGCCTTGATCGCGTGCCGCACGCTGGTGCACTTGTGCAGCACCTTCACGCCTGCGGCGTGGAAGTCGGGCAGGTGCGGGGCGGGGTTGGAGCCGGCGGTCTCGACGATCTTGATGCCGGACTCGATGATGACCTGCCGGTACTCGTCGTACGGCGGCGGCGTGATCGCGGGAAGGATCGTCAGATTCACGCCGAAGGGCTGGTCGGTGAGTTCGCGGGTGCGGGCGATCTCCATGGCGAGGTCCTCGGGGGTCGGCTGGGTCAGTGCGGTCAGCAGACCCAGCGCACCGGCGTTGGCGACGGCGGCGACGAGTTCGGCGCGACCGACCCACTGCATGCCGCCCTGCACGATCGGGTGGCGGACGCCGAAGGTCTTGGTGAATGCGGTGGAGAGCAAGGCACAGCTCCTCTGGGGAAACGGTTCAGTGAGCGGGTAGATACCCGACGGTGTGGAGAGCGATGTCGACGTAGCGGCCTGCGACCTGCTCGGGAGTCAGTGCTCCGCCGAGCTGGTACCACCGCGGAATCGACTGCAACATCCCGAGGAGCGCGCGCACGGTCTCGGGGACGTCCCCGCTGTGGAACACGCCGCGGGCGACGCCGTCGGCGACGAGGTCGACCATCATGAGTTCGAGCCGTTTGCGGGTCGCGGCGTAGCGACTGCGGCTGTCGGCCGAGACGTGCCGCAGCTCGGTGTCGAGGGAGACGTGCCGCACCCGGTGCGTCATGTACAGGACGATCGCCTCGACGACGTTGGCGAATTGCGCCACCACGTCGTCGCCGGCCTCGCGGGCGGCTGCCTCGGCGCGTTCGTTCAGTTCGCGCATCTGCAGTTCGAACAGAGCCACGAGAACGGCTTCCTTGCTCTCGTGGTGGTAGTACAAGGCGGGGACGGTCACCCCGACACGACGGGCGATCTGCCGCACCGTCGTGCCGTGGTAACCGTTCTCGTTGAACAGATCCAGTGCCTGCTCGAGGATGGGCGTCAGCGTCAGGGCCTCGAAGGTCCGCCAGTCGGCGTACACCGTCTCGGTGGTGGCAGGCCCGTCCTCGCGCAGAGTCACAGGTCGCCGATCAGCGCGGTGCCATGCGGATGGCGCCGTCGAGACGGATGGTCTCACCGTTGAGCATCGGGTTCGACACGATGTGCGCGGCGAGAGCGCCGTACTCCGACGGGTCACCGAGACGCGAGGGGTGCGGCACCTGGCCACCGAGCGACTGCTGCGCGGCCTCCGGCAGCGACCCGAGCAGCGGCGTCTTGAACAGGCCGGGAGCGATCGTGTTGACGCGGATCAGCAGCGACGCGAGGTCGCGGGCGATCGGCAGCGTCATGCCGACGACGCCGCCCTTGGACGCGGAGTACGCGGCCTGACCGATCTGGCCCTCGTACGCGGCGACGGAGGCGGTGTTGATGATGACGCCGCGCTCGCCCTCGATCGGCTCGTTCTTCGAGATGCGCTCGGCGGCAAGGCGGATCACGTTGAACGTGCCGATCAGGTTGACGGTGACGACCTTGGTGAAGTCGGCCAGCGGGAACGCACCGTTCTTGCCGACGGTCTTGACGGCGTTGCCGATGCCGGCGCAGTTCACGGCGACCCGCAGCGGCCCGAGCGACTCCGCGACGTCGAGTGCGGCGGACACGTCGGCCTCGCTGGTGACGTCGCCCGCGGCGAACCGCACGCGGTCGCCGAGTTCCTTGGCGACGGTCTCACCGTCGGAGGAGGGCAGGTCGATGATGACGACGCTGGCGCCGTCGGCGAGCAGTGCCTTGGTGGTGGCCAGGCCGAGGCCGGAGGCACCGCCGGTGACGAGTGCGACGCTGTCGTTGACGATCATGTCTTACCTTTCGGAAGCAGGGTTTTCGGGAAAGTGTGGGTCAGATGCGTTCGATGATGGTGGCGTTGGCCATGCCCGCGCCCTCGCACATGGTCTGCAGGCCGTAGCGTCCGCCGGTGGCCTCGAGGTTGTTGACCAGGGTGCTCAGCAGGCGGGTGCCCGAGGACCCGAGAGCGTGCCCGAGCGAGATGGCGCCGCCCCACGGGTTGAGCTTGGCCGGGTCGGCCCCGAACTCGTGCGCCCACGCCAGCGGCACCGGCGCGAACGCCTCGTTGACCTCGTAGGCGTCGATGTCGTCGATGCTCAGCCCCGACTTGGCGAGGATCTTCTTCGTCGCCGGGATCGGCGCGGTGAGCATGAAGACCGGGTCGTCACCGGCGACGGCGAACGAGTGGAACCGCGCCCGCGGGGTCAGACCCAGCTTCGACGCCATCTCCTCGCTCATGATCAGGGCGGCGGACGCACCGTCGGTGAGCGGGGACGAGTTGCCGGGGGTGATGTGCCACTGCGCCTCGGGGAACCGGGCCGCGTACTTCTCCGAGTAGAACGACGACTTCAGCCCGGACAGACCCTCGGCGGTGGTCGTGGCGCGCACCGTCTCGTCGACGGTGTGCGTGACCGTCTCCCCGGCGGCGTTGGTCACGTCGATCGGGATGATCTCCTTGGCGAACAACCCCTTCGACGCGGCGTCGGCGGCCCGCTGATGCGACTGCGCGGAGAACGCGTCGAGGGTGTCGCGGTCGAACTTCCACTTGGCGGCGATCAGTTCCGCGGAAATGCCCTGGTTGACAAGGCCTTCCGGGTAGCGCGCGGCGATGCCCGGGCCGGACGCGTCCTGCCCGATGGTGGTCGTACCCATCGGAACACGCGACATCGACTCGACGCCCGCGGCGATCACGATGTCGTAAGCGCCGGCGATCACGCCCTGCGCCGCGAAGTGCGCCGCCTGCTGGCTCGAGCCGCACTGGCGGTCGACGGTGGTCGCCGGAACCGAGTCCGGGAACCCGGCCGACAGCACGGCGGTCCGGGTGATGTTGAGGGCCTGCTCGCCGGCCTGGCCGACACAGCCGCCGATGACGTCGTCGACCAGCACGGGGTCGATGCCGTTACGGTCGACGATGGTGCGCAGCACGTGCGCGAGCAGTTCCACCGGGTGCGTACCCGACAGCGCACCGCCGGGTTTGCCCTTGCCGGAGGCGAGGCGGACTACGTCCACGATGACAGCGTTGGTCATGATGTTCCCTTCGATTGTGTGGCTCCGCCACCCGTGAGTACTTGTTAACCGCCCGCGGTTAACAAGTACTCACGGGTCAGCGGCCCTGCCAGACCGGTTGCCGCTTCTCGGCGAATGCCGTCGGCCCTTCCTTGGCGTCCGCGCTGGTGAAAATGGTGGCGATGGCGGCGGTGTTTGCCTCCCATGCCCCGTTGCCCCAGTCGGGTTCGGTTGCGGTGCGGTGGATCATGGCCTTCGATTCGCGCACCGACAGGGGTGCGTTGGCGGCGATCTGCTCGGCGAGTTCGAGCGCGACCTCGAGGGCGGTGCCCGCCGGGGCGACCCGGTTGACGAGGCCCAGTTCCTTGCCCTGCGCCGCGGTGATCGGTTCACCGGTCAGCGCGATCTCCAGCGCGATCTTCTTGGGGATCTGCTGCTGCAGACGGATCACGCCGCCCGCGGCGGCGAACAGTCCGCGCTTGACCTCGGGGAGCCCGAGTTTCGCTTCCTCGTCGACGACTGCGAGGTCACTGGCGAGCACCAGTTCGGTGCCGCCGCCGAGGGCGAAGCCGTTGACCGCGGCGATGGTCGGCTTGCTGATCCAGTGTTGCGCGTATCCGGCGAAGCCCCATTCGGGGTGCCCGTCCGCAGCGATGTTCCCGCCCGTGGAGAGTGCCTTGAGGTCGGCGCCGGCGCAGAACGCGCGGCCGGACCCGGTCACCACGACCACCCGCACGTCGGGGTCGTTCTCGGCCTGCTCGAGCAGATTGCCCACGGCGGTCGACAACGCGCCGTTCACCGCATTGAGCGCTTTGGGGCGGTTCAGCGTGATGATGCCGATGCCGCCGCGCCGCTCCCACAGTGCGGCTGCCTCCGTCGTCTCCGTCTGTTCTGGCACGTCTCATCCTCCGACTCGGCCTGATTACTGATCGCTCGTTAAAGTTACTACCACGCCGCCGAGCGCAGGGTCAATGGCCGACTTTATCTAGCGCCCGTTCAGTAGCGTCTGGTATGGATAGTCAGGGACCGACGGAGGAGACCACCACGTGTATGCCCAGCAACTGACCAGCGCTTCCGGCCCTTCCGGAGTGCAGCTCGCCGAGATCGACGAACCCGACGGAACCGGACGCGTCGTCGTCGATCTGCACGCCGCCGGCGTCGCCTTTCCCGACCTGCTGCAGACCACCGGCAGCTATCAGGTCGTCCGCGACATGCCCTTCGTGCTGGGGCTCGAGGGTGCGGGCGTCGTCCGCAGCGCCCCCGCGGACAGCGGCATCCGGGCGGGACAGCGGGTGGCCGTCCTCCCAGCGGACGGGGCGTGGCAGCAGACGGTCGCAGTGGAACCCGACTCGGTGTTCCCGCTCCCCGACTCGGTGTCGCTCGAAGCGGGCGCCGGATTCCTGCTGAACTACCTCACCGTGCACTTCGCTCTCGACGAGCGTGCCCGCTACCGCGCAGGCGAGACGGTGCTGGTGCACGGCGCCGCCGGCGGTGTCGGGGTGGCCGCGCTGCAGGTCGCGGCCGCGCTGGGGCTCGAGACGATCGCCGTGGTCAGCACGGAGGAGAAGGCCGGCATCGCGAAGGCCAACCGCGCCGATCACGTCGTCCTCGTGGACGGGTGGAAGGACCGGGTCCGCGACCTCACCGACGGCCGCGGCGTCGACATCATCCTCGACCCGGTGGGCGGCGACCGGTTCACCGACAGTCTGCGCAGCCTCGCCCCCAACGGGCGGCTCGTGGTCCTCGGTTTCACGGGCGGCGAGATCCCCACCGTCAAGGTCAATCGGCTTCTGCTGCGTAACATCTCGGTCCTCGGCGCGGGGTGGGGCGAGTACGTGCGCACCCATCCCGGTTACACGGGCCGGCAGTGGGCGGCCCTGAGCCCGCTCCTCGAATCCGGTGCGCTCCGGATCACCGAACCCACCGTCTACTCGTTCGAACACGCCGGCGACGCACTGCGGACACTCGAAACCCGTTCCGCCACCGGCAAGATCGCCCTCTCCGTCCGCCCTTCCTGACTAAGGATCCTCATGACCTCCGACATTCCCGGCGTGCACACGACCGTCGACAACGGCGTCCTTCGCGTCACCATCGACCGCCCGTCCCGCATGAACGCCGTCACCACCGAGTCCCTCGACGCCATCGCCGACGCCTTCGGCAAGCACGCCGGTGACGCGGAGGTGCGGGTCGCGATCCTCACCGGCGCCGGTCGCGCCTTCTGCACGGGTGCCGATCTGGGCGGCTTCGACATCACCGGACCGCCGTCGTCCGCGATTATCGACGCCGCGAACCGCGTGGCAGCCGCGATTCGCGCGTTCCCCCGGCCCGTGATCGGTGCGGTCAACGGTCCCGCGGCGGGCGTCGGGGTCTCGCTCGCCCTGGCCTGCGACCTCACGATCGCCACCGAGTCGAGCTATTTCCTGCTCGCGTTCACGAAGATCGGACTGATGCCGGACGGTGGTGCGACCGCGCTGGTCGCCGCGTCGATCGGCCGCGCCCGCGCGCTGAAGATGGCCCTCCTGGCCGAACGACTGCCCGCGCGTGAGGCTCTCGCGGCCGGGCTGATCGCCGACGTGTACCCCGACGACGAGTTCGCCACGACCGTCGACGCCCTCGCGCGACGTCTCGCCGACGGACCGTCGGAGGCCTTCCACTTCACCAAGGACGCCGTCAACGACGCGACTCTCGTCGAACTCGACAACGCGTTCGCCCGCGAGCGTTCGGGCCAGATCGATCTCCTCGCCGCCCCCGATTTCCAGGAGGGCGTCGCAGCGTTCCTGGAAAAGCGTCCCGCAGTGTTCGGCCGGGTCTGAGGACGGTCACCGTGACAGCGGACGTCCCCGCGACAGCATCGTCGCACGCTCAGCCGTTCGCCTCGCGGCGGACGCACTGGGCCAATCATGTTGCCCGGCATGCCTTCGCGAAACCCGACGCGGTGGCACTCCGGTTCCGGGGCGCCTCGACCACCTGGCGTGAACTCGACGACCGCAGCGCGCGAACCGCGGCGGTGCTCGCCGCCCGCGGTGTCGCGCGCGGCGACCGCGTCGTGCTGCTGCTCACCAACCGCCCCGAGTTCCTCGAGGTGATGCTCGCCGCGACGCGCCTGGGTGCGATCGCCGTCCCCGTCAATTTCCGGCTCAGTCCCGGCGAGGTGAAGTTCATCGTCGCCGACAGCGACGCCGCCGTCGTGGTCGTCGAGGATTCACTCGTCGATCTCGCCGCCGAGGTCGACGACTCCGTGCCGGTGCTCGTGGTCGGTGACGCCGCCGACGACGTGTCGCTCGAGAAGCAGTTGCGCGCAGCCGATCCCGACGTCCCGATCGCGGACGTGCCGGAGGATTCCCCCGCCGCCATCATGTACACGTCCGGCACCACGGGACGTCCGAAGGGCGCGGTGCTGTCGCACCTGAATCTGCAGGCGCAGGCGCTGACCCTCATCAGGGGATGGCGACTGTTCGACACCGAGTCCGAGGTCAATCTGGTCTCGTCGCCGCTGTTCCACATCGCCGCCCTCGGCAGCGTCGGGCCGTTCCTGCTGATCGGCGCGACCGTCGTGATCCATCCGACCGGTGCGTTCGACGCGACCGAGGTACTCGACGCGCTCGAGCGCGAGCGGGTGACCAGTGTGTTCATGGTGCCCACCCAGTTGCAGGCCATCCTCGACGACACCGGTCCCGAGGGCCGGGATCTGGCCCTGCGGGTGCTGGGATGGGGCGCCGCGCCTGCCACCCCGACGCTCCTCGACCGCCTGAACGCCGCGTTCCCCGACGCCGCGATCGTGGCCTTCTTCGGCCAGACCGAGATGTCGCCGGTGACGTGCATGCTCGACGGCAAGGATGCCGTGCGCAAGATCGGGTCGGTCGGGAAGCCGATCGACACGGTCGCGATGCGCGTGGTCGACGAGGCGATGCACGACGTGCCGCAGGGTGAGATCGGTGAGATCGTCTACCGCGGGCCGGGACTCATGGAGGGGTACTGGCGCAACCCGGAGGCCACCGCGGACGCATTCGACGGCGGCTGGTTCCACTCCGGCGATCTGGTGCGGGTGGACTCCGAGGGATTCGTGTACGTGGTGGACCGCAAGAAGGACATGATCATCTCGGGCGGGGAGAACATCTACTGCGCCGAGGTCGAGAATGCCCTCGCCGCCCACCCGGACATTCTCGACGTCGCGGTGATCGGGCGGGCCGACGAGCGGTGGGGCGAGGTTCCCGTCGCGGTCGTCGTCCCGCGGGCCGGCGCCGCGCTCGGGGTCGACGCCCTCGCGGACTGGCTCGACGGCCGGGTCGCCCGGTACAAGCGACCCAGGTTCGTCGAGGTCCTCCCCCAACTGCCCCGCAACGCCAGCGGCAAGGTCGTCAAAGGCGTTCTGCGCGAACAGTTCGGCGCGCTGAGCAGTTAACCGGTCGGCGGCAGGAGGTGGCGGATGAGAAAGTCGGTCTCGTCCTCGACCACCCGCTCGAACAATTCACCGAAGTAGGGATCGAAGTGCCCGCCCGGGTACACGTGCACCTCGGCGTCGGGAGTTCTGGCCGCGGCCTTCTGCGCACTGCGGGTGAACGTGACGACGTCGTGGTCGGCGATGGCGAAGAAGACGGGGCAGGCAATCTTCGCGACCGTCCTCGTCGGCCGGTACAGCGCCGCCTGCAACGCCACCCGTCCCGGGGTTTCGTTGCGCCACGTCGAACCGGGCGGATCCATCGCGTGATAGCCCGCCTCCGCGTCGGGTGAGGCCATGGCCGCGAACGAGCCCGGCGGTCCGACGACGGGGAACATGTGCGGCGGCCGATGTCGCAGTTGGGCGTACCGGTCCCGCAGGTAGGCGACCGCCATGCGGCCGAGCCCGGCCGGCCCGAGTCGCGGGAGGTTGGTCAATCCGTCGACGTACGGAACCTGCGACACGACCGCGGCGACGCGACGGTCCCGCGCTGCCGTGGTCAGGACGAGCCCGCCGGACAGTGACGTCCCCCAGAGCGCGACCCGGCCGGGGTCGATGTCCGGGCGGGTGCACACGTACGCGACGGCGCTGTCCCAGTCGTCGAGCTGGCTGTCGATGTCGAGCAGTTGCCGGGGTTCGCCCTCGCTGGCGCCGAAGTGCCGGTAGTCGAACACCAGCGCCGCGATTCCCGCGGCCGCGAACCGCGCCGCGAAGGCGTCGAGTCGCTGCTCGCGCACTCCGCTCCAGCCGTGCGCGAGCACCACACAGGGTGCCGGCGTGGGTGTTTCGGCCCGGCGGCGGTACAGCCAGGCGGCGCAGCGCTGCCCTCGCGAGGTGAACGAGACGTCCTCGCGGCGGACGTCAGGGCACGACCGACCAGCTTCGACGGGTGTCGGCCGAGGATTCATGGGAGCCGCCTCCGAGAGGTGTGGACACCGTCCAGTCTCGGGTCCTTCGGAGACCTGCGACAGGCACCCTAGGGTGACGAATCCGCACCCCAGGGTGGAAGATCAGCTCTCGAGGGCGACTTTCATGCGCTCGAGGGTCTGCCGCATCCCGTCCTGCATCAGCCGGTCGCGGTTGCTGCCCAGCACCTTCGATTTCTGCACCAGCCGCACCCACCATACGGGCGTCGCGTAGATCTCCCGCGTTTCGGTGACGAGAGTGCCGGAGCCGGCGGGTTCGAGGTGGTACGTCCAGCGGGCCTTCGGTTCGTCCGCCTCGAACGAGAACCTCTGGCCCGAAACCACATCCACGACAGTGCAATGTGTCTTCCACCGCACCGGCCCGTGCCGGTTGGCGCCGACGAACCGCGACCCCACCGTCGCCGGGGTGCCCGACGTCCAGCGCGCGCCGGTGTTCTCCGGACTGAACCGGCCCATGCCCTCGACGTCGGTCACCACGCCCCACACCTTGGCGGGCGGGACGTCGATCGAGATGCTCGCGCTGTCCACGTCTAGCGGCCCGGAATCCACTGCAGCGCCTTGACGAAGGGCGGCATGATCTTGGCCCACACCTTCGGCGACAGTCCGCGCGGGCCGCCGAGGTTGAGGACGCGGGTAGTCGCGATGGTCTGCGGCTCGGTGTACTTGAGGAGCCCGTCCTCGCCGTGGCGGCGCCCGACACCGGACACCCCCATGCCGCCCATCGGCGCTCCGGTGCTGCCCCACGCCGGCGCGTAACCCTCGTCGACGTTGACGGTTCCGGCGTGGATCCGTGCGGCGATGGCCTCGCCCTCCGCCTTGGTTCCCGCCCACACACTGGCGTTCAGGCCGTACTCGGTGTCGTTGGCGCGTTCGACCGCCTCGTCGACGTCGGCGACGGGGTAGATCGAGACCAGCGGCCCGAACGTCTCGTCGCGGTAGCACTCGGCGTCTTCCGGGACACCGGTCAGGACGGTCGGCTCGTAGAACAGCGGTCCGAGGTCGGGGCGTGCCTTGCCGCCCGCGACTACGGTGGCGCCCTTGACGACGGCGTCGTCGACGTGGCTGGACACGGCCTTGACCTGGTCCTCGGACACGAGGCTGCCCATTTCGATGCCGAAGTCGTAGCCGGCGCCGAGCTTCATGTTGCGGACGCGTTCGCCGAACATCCGGGTGAATTCGGGTGCGATGGACTCCTCGACGTAGATCCGCTCGATGGAGATGCACAGCTGCCCGGAGTTGGAGTAGCAGGCGCGCACGGCGACGTCGGTGACCTCACGGAGGTTCGCGCCTGCGGTGACGATCATCGGGTTCTTGCCGCCGAGTTCGGCGGAGAAGCCGATGAGACGACGACCGGCCTGCTCGGCGAGGAGCTGCCCCGTCGCCGAGGACCCGGTGAACATCAGGTATTCGGTGTTCTCGACGAGGGCGGTGCCGACCACCGAGCCCGGCCCGGGGACGACGGCGAACAGATCGCGCGGCAGCCCGGCCTGGTACAGCAGATCGACGCAGGCCAGGGCGCAGTACGGGGTCTGACTGTCGGGCTTGAGGACGACGGCGTTGCCGGCGAGGAGCGCGGCGACGGCGTCCGACACCGCGAGCGTCATGGGGTAGTTCCACGGCGAGATGACGCCGACGACGCCCTTCGGCTGGTACCGCACCACCGTCTTGGTGAGGCCGGGCAGCATGCCGGAGATGCGACGGGGACGCAGCAGCTTGGGGGCGACGCGCGCGTAGTGGCGGGCGGTCATCGAGATGTCGAG
This sequence comes from Rhodococcus sp. T7, assembly GCF_009872365.1. Lineage (NCBI taxonomy): Bacteria > Bacillati > Actinomycetota > Actinomycetes > Mycobacteriales > Nocardiaceae > Rhodococcus > Rhodococcus sp. T7. Next base: position 8,415 of record NZ_WXYH01000327.1, on the reverse strand, counting down.
GACCTCTTCCTGCGCGGCGGCGCGGGACTTGCCCGTCTCGGCCTGCGCCATGTCCATCAGGGCGTCGCGGTTCTCGAGCACCAGGTCGCGGTAGCGGTGGAAGATCGCGGCGCGTTCGGTGACCGGGCGGGCGGCCCATTGCTTCTGCGCCACCCGGGCCCGCGCAATGGCGTCCTGGGCGTCCTGGGCGGTGCCGACGGGGACGGTGGCCAGTTCCTTGCCCGTGAACGCCTCGACGACGGACCGCGTCGGGCGATCCGCGGCGTCCGGGATGGCGATGAGGTCGGCGAGCCGCGCGAACGTGGCGGCGGTCGGAACAGGCATTTCGTACCCCTACTGGTTAGTAGTTTTCGCGGTTACACATAACTTACCCGTTCGGTGGGCTGAGTCACAGGGCGGATGGATCAGTGCCGCTCCTCGAGCCCGACCGCCTCCCGCAGCTTTTCCTCCGCCTTCCTCAGTTCGGGGTCGTCCTGGGCAGAGGAGTCGAGCAGCGCGGCGAGGGCCTCGGCGATGACGTTGAGTTTCTCCTGCAGCGCCTCGGCCGATCGCCTGGCCGCGTTCTCGAGCAAAACCACGAGCAGCAGCGTGAACACGGCGCCGACAGTATGGATGGCGATCTGCCACTCGTGGAGGTCCTTCCACAGCGGAATGCTGACGACCCACAGGACCACGACGCCGGCGCAGATCCCGAAGAACGGCGCCTGGCTGACCCGGAGTTCGATCTGCTCGACGAACTTGTCGAACGTCGACCGTTGATCGGTGCGCTGCTCGCGCGCAGCCTTCGCACTGCGTTCCATCTTCGGAGTCTAGGCTCAGCCGCCACTCCCGATATGCCCGTTTCGGCCGATACGCCCGGAGTGGCGGCAACCAGCCAATCATCGGGAAGTGATTGACATCACATCACCGATCGAAGACACTAACCGGCACGCGACAACTTGAAGTTGGCGTCATGTTCTAGTCCAGCGGAGACCTACCTCGAGGAGTGATCGGATGACTTCATCCGCGGTGCAGCCGAGTAAGGACACAGCCGTCTCACGCACGCGTGCACATCGGAAACTGCTTGCGGCGGGACTGGTCGGCAGCTCGATCGAGTGGTACGACTTCTTCCTGTACGGAACCGCTGCGGCACTGGTCTTTCCCCACGTCTTCTTCCCCGGCGCGTCGGCGTTGGTGGGCACCCTGCTCTCGTTCAGCACGTTCTGGGCCGGCTTCCTCGCCCGCCCGCTCGGGGGCCTCGTCGCCGGTCACTTCGGCGACAAGTACGGCCGCAAACCGGCGGTCGTGACCTGCCTGCTGTTCATGGGACTGGCGACGTTCCTCATCGGCTGCCTGCCCGGCGCCGCGACCATCGGGATAGCGGCTCCGATCCTGCTGGTGGTCCTGCGGTTCGTCCAGGGCCTCGCGTGCGGTGGTCAGTGGGGTGGGATCGTGCTGCTGCTGACCGAATCGGCCAGTCCCAAGCGCCGGGGATTCTCCGGCACGTTCGGGCAGATGGGTGTCTCGTTCGGTGTGCTGCTCGGCAACCTCGTGTTCCTCGGCGCCACCGCCGCGATCTCGAACGAGGCGTTCCTCAGCTGGGGCTGGCGGATCCCGTTCCTCGCCAGCGCACTGCTGTTCCCGGTGGTGCTCTACATCCAGACCAAGGTCGAGGACACCCCTGAGTTCCGGGACCTGCAGGACCAGGCGCAGAAGAAGAACGAGACCGTCGTCCGCGCACCGCTGACCCAGGCGATCAGGGACCACTGGCGCAAGATCCTGCTCGGCTGCGGACTGCTCGCGGCCACCAACTCCCTGTTCTACATCTCCATCGCCGGGGTGCTCAGCTATGGCACCGCGGAACTGGGAATGAAACGCAACGACCTGCTCGCGATCTCGTTGCTCAGCGCGGCACTCACGGTCGGGGTGGTGCTGTGGTCCGGGCACATGTCCGACAAGATCGGCCGCAGGCCGATGATCCTGATCGGTGCGGCGATGATCATCGTGTGGGCGTTTCCGTACTTCTGGCTGATCAACACCCGGAACCTGGTGCTGTTCTTCGTCGCCGTCACGGTCGGTAGCGTCTTCCAGTCCATGACGTACGGGCCGATCGCCGCCTACATGGGAGAGTTGTTCGCTCCCAACGTCCGGTACTCCGCCGCCTCGCTGGCGTACCAGCTGGCCGCGATCACGGTGAGCGGCGGCACCCCGTTCATCATGACCGCGCTGATCGCCAAGACCGGAACCACCACGTTCGTCGCGGTCTTCGTCGCGCTGATGGGGCTGGTCACGTTCCTGTGCGCGTGGAAGCTCCGCGAGACCAATACCGCCGAGGTCCGCAACGATCCGGCCGCCGTGCCCGGCGCCCAGTTCTACTAGACACCCCACCGTTTCACGACGATGCCCACCACCCGATCTCGGCGGTGGGCATCGTCGTTACCTCGCGCAGCTGAGCGTCGTTGCCGATCTCCGCAGCGAAGCCCTGGCACAACGCTTTCAGGCCCAGTTCGCGGTCCGGGTGTATCCCTCCGGGCGTTCCGCCTGCAGCCGGAGCAGTTCGCCGCGAACCCCGGCGTCCAGCGCGGCGTCGAGGACGGTCCATGCCAGCGCCGTCGCACCGTCGATGATCGCCGTGTCGGCGGCGGCAGTCGCCGCGGCGTCCGCGAAGTCGGCGTTGTGCGGGATCGCGGTGCTCCCGAGGACGGCGATCCCGGGGTGGATGGACGGCACGACCTGGGACACGTTGCCCATATCGCTGGACCCGCCGCCCAGTGCGGCGGATGTCAGTTCGCGACCGGTGGCCTGCAGGTTCCGGTCCCAGATGTCCGCAAGCACCGGGTTCTGCACCATCGGCGCGTACGGCGGTTCCGTTGCCGCGTAAGCCCACTCGCATCCCGTCGCGATTGCACCCGCTTCGAAGCAGCCGAGCACGCGCGCCTTCACCTCACGCCACTCGTCGATCTCCGGTGCCCGCACCTCGACCTGCACGACCGTCCTGGCCGGGATGATGTTGGTGACGTCGCCGCCGTGCGAGACGAACGCGTTGACGCGGGTCTTCGCCCGGAACTGCTGGCGGACCAGCCCGATGGCGTTCAGCGCGATTGTCGCAGCGGCCCCGGCGTTGATCCCGTGCTCGGGTGCGCCGGCAGCGTGTGCGGCGCGGCCGGTGAACGTGACCTCGAACCGGTCGACCGCCTGCATCCACAGTGAGGCACAGGGCATGTCCGTGCCCGACGTGCCGTGGACCATCAGCGACAGCGCCGCGTCCTCCCACGCGCCGGCTTCGAGCATGGGAATCTTGCCGCCGCCGTGCTCCTCGGCGGGTGTGCCCAGCAGCTTGATCCGAAGCCCTGCCTCGTCGGCGACGGCCGCGAGCGCGAGGGCGGTGCCGACCCCGGCGGCCGCGATCATGTTGTGCCCGCACGCGTGCCCGACCTCGGGCAGTGCGTCGTATTCGGCGCAGATCGCGACGGTGAGGTCGCCGCTGCCGTAGGTCGCCTCGACTGCCGTGTCGAGTCCGTAGACGCCGACGGTGGTGTCGAAGCCGGCGTTCCGGAGCGCGTCCCCGACGAGCGCGGCCGCGCGGTGCTCCTCGAACGCGATCTCGGGGGTATCGTGAATACGATGGCTGAGCTCGAGCAGCTCCTGCTCGTTGTTCCGGATGATCTGCGCTGCAGCGTCCTTCAGCGCGACCGTGCGTGCGTCGGTGGTGTCGCCTACAGGGGTGGCGAGAGTCATGAGCGGGTGCCTTCCTGGTAGATGTGAGCGACGGTCACTGCGCGACAGCGACGATTTCGCGCAGAGGCGGCGCGACGATCCCGTCGGGAAGCGGTGAGTCGTAGGGGGTTTGCGCTGTGCGGGTGCTGAACTCCTTACGCGCCGACGCCAGCAGTTCGGCGTCCGTCAGGAGATCCACGGCGGTCGAGGCCATGATCTTGGCGGCGTGGATCATTCCCTTGTGCGCGGCGGGCAGTTTGCCCTGCGCGACCATCTGCCACGAGTGGGCGGCGGTGCCGACGCAGACGCACGCGGTGGCGCACTGCACGAGCGGTGTCACCCAGCTGACGTCGCCGAGGTCGCTGGAGCCGGTCATCGTCGGCCGCGCCGAGCGCGCGTCGAACGTGACGATCCCGGTGTGCAGAGCGCTTCCGTCGCCGTCGAATTCACCACCGAGCGTGCTCGCCGTGCGTCCCGACGCCGTCTTGGTGGTGAACGCCTCCGCGGACGCGAGATCGGTGTCGTCGAACGGCACCGGCCCGAGCTCGCGGAGCCGTTCCTGCATCGAATCCTCGAGGACGACGTTGGGCAGGATGTCCGAGCATCCGCCGTCGATCTCGATCTCGACCGTCGTTTCCGTCATCAGGGCGGCGCCCTCGGCGATCTTCGTCACGCGGGCGAACAGCTCGCGCATGCCGGCCACGTCGGGCGAGCGCACCAGGTAGTAGGCCTCGGCGGACGCCTGCACGACGTTCGGCGAGCGGCCGCCGGTGTCGAGGATCGCGTAGTGGATCCGGCAGTCCGACGGCATGTGTTCACGCAGGAAGTTCGTGCCCACGTTCATCAGTTCGAGTGCGTCGAGTGCGCTGCGTCCGCGTTCGGGGGACACTCCGGCGTGCGCGGCGATGCCGGTGAACCGGACGTACGCCTGGACGTAGGCGAGGGTCCGGATCCGTTGCACGGTGGTGGTGTCGCCGGGGTGCCAGGACACGGCGGCGTCGACGTCGTCGAAGGCACCTTCCTTGACCATGAACGTCTTTCCGGCGGCGGCCTCTTCGGCGGGACAGCCGTAGTAGCGGACGGTTCCGGGCAGGCCGTTCGCGTCGAGGTAGCGCTTGACGGCGGTCGCGGCGAGGAGTGAACCGCCGCCCAGCAGGTGGTGGCCGCAGCCCTGTCCGTTACCGGACTCGTTGCCGGGTTCCGGTTCCGGCACGGCACTTCCCGACTTCTGGCTCAGCCCGGCGAGGGCGTCGTACTCGCCGACGATCGCGATCACCGGCTGCCCGCTTCCCGCTTCGGCGCTGAATGCGGTCGGGATTCCCGCCACCGACCGGGTGACGGTGAAGCCCTCTGCCTCGGCAGCAGCGATCTGCGCATCGACGGACGCGTGCTCTTCCCAACGCAATTCGGGGTTGTCCCAGATGGCATCACTCAACGCGGCGTACTGCGGGCCGAGCTCGTCGATGGTGCCGAGGAGTTGTGGATCGACAGACACTTCGATGTCCTTTCGTTCGGTGTCACGGGTTGTCAGGCGTGTACTTGCTCGCCGTCGGCGAGCGTGGGCTTGTCGATAGCGGGGGTCGAAGAGGAAGACCGGAGTTTGCGCGCCAGGAGGGCCGTGAGGACGCACAGTGCCGCGCAGACTGCCCAGACCACGTGATAGGCGCTCGCGGAGGGGATCTGCTTGCCGCCGGCGGTCAGTGCCGGGGTGACCATCGTCGACATCACGAGCGCGAACACGGCACCGGACACCGCCCCCGCCGCGGTGCGGGACGTGTTGTAGAGGCCGGACGCGATGCCGACCGAATCCGGCGGTGCCTGCTGCACGATGACGGTGGGCAGCACCCCGACCACCACTCCGCCGCCGAGGCCCGCGACGACGAGCCACAGGGCGAACAGCGGGGCGCTGCCCGGAACGACGATCATCAGTCCGTAGGCCGCCGCCGAGAGCAGCGCACCCAGGGCGAGGGATCCGGGGACGGTGAGGGCGGATCGGGCGAGCCGGTCGCTCACGGACGCGCCGACGAACATCGCGAGCGCGAACAGCGCCAGGATCAGTCCGGTCACCGACGCGGTGACACCCATCCCGTAGCCGTTCGTCTCCGGCACGGCACGCAGGAAGAGGGCGCACGGGGTCTGGACACCGAACAGCTGTGCGCCGAACAGCAACGCCATCAGCATCGGTACCCGCATCCCTCGCCCGATGACGTCGAGGTCCACGAGGGGGTGCCGGACGCGTCGCTCCACGCACACCCACACGAGAAGAACCGCGGCCCCGACGCCGATGGCCGACCACGTCAGCGCGCTCGTCCAACCCCAGGTGCTCGCATTGGACACACCGCCGAGCACGCCGAGCAGGCCCACCGTGAGCAGGACCGCACCGGCCCAGTCGACGGTTCCTTCCTTCCGCACAGTCGTCTCCGGGACGAGGAAATAGACGACGGGCAGGCAGAGCGTCATGAGCACGGCGGGTACGAGCAGGACCAACCCGACATTGTCGACGACGGAGTCGAGGAGGAAGCCTGAGAGCAGGCCACCGACGGCGGCGCCCAGCGTCAGCGACCCGACGAGCCGGCCGATGCTCCGGCCGGCCGTGGCCGCGTTGCGGTCCCTCACGATCGCGAATTCGAGCGGCAGGAACGCCGCGAGCGGTGCCTGCAGCGCCCGGCCGACGAGCAGCAGTTCGTAGGACGGCGCGAACGCGACGAGGTACGAGCCGAGCGCGACGGAGGTGGTGGCGAGAACGAGAAGGCGTTTGTGCCCGTAGAGGTCCCCGAGTTTGGCGATCAGGGGCACGCAGGCGGCCGTTCCCAGCAGGTACATGGCGCTCACCCAGTTCAATGCGGCGGACGACGCGTCGAAGCGCTCGCCGATCGCGGGCAGCAACGGCGAGAACCACCCCTGCAGCAGCCCGCTCGCGAACTCCATGACCACGAGGAACCCGACCGCTGCGGTGGCAGCGTCGCCTCCCCGGATGTGGGGCGAAGAACTCATGTCGACTCCAAGAGGACGAGTGGAAAGTGACTCATCGAAGAGTGCCGCCGCGTGAATTCCGTCGTGTAAATTTGCAGCATTCTCGGCATTGAAGGGCGACCCATGCAGGATTACGAGCCAGATGACGTCGACTTCGCACTCATACATGCACTGCAGATCGAGCCGCGGGCATCGTGGAAGGCGCTCGCGCCCGCACTGGCCGTCGACCCCGTGACATTGTCGAGGCGGTACCAGCGGCTCCGCGACGCCGGCCTGATCTGGATCACCGGGTACGACGCCGGGACGCCCGGGCGTGGTGCGCTGATCGAAATCGAATGCGCACCCGGACAATCCGTCGCCACCGCCGAGGCCATCTCCGAAGACCCGATGGTTGCGAGCATCGATTTCACGGCGGGCGGACGCGACCTGCTGCTCACCCTGATGGCCGAGGATTCGGCGGACACGTCACGATTCCTGCTCCACCGTCTCGGGGAGTATCCGGCGATCCGGCGAGCCCGGACGCACCTCATCACGGAGGTGCTCTTCGAGGCCGGGAACTGGCGGCTGCGGACGCTGTCCGCGGAGCAGGTCGCCAAAGTGCCCGCAGCCCGTCCGCCGCGGCCCCGCGCAGCGCGGACGGTCGCGCCCGGCCTCAAGCGACTGATCCATCACCAACTGGGCATCGACGGCCGCGCACCGACCACGGCGATCGCGGAACGTGCAGGTGTCAGCAATCAGCGCATCACCGACGCGATCGCGACGATGCGGCGGGACGGCTCAATCCGGCTGCGCACCGATATCGCCCGGAGCTACTCGGAGTGGCCGATCTACGCCTGGTACTTCATGCAGGTTCCCGCACCCCTCGTCGAGCGACTGAGGAGCTCGCTGGGCAAGATCGAGGAAGTGCGATTGGCGGTACTCGTAGCCAGCGAATACAACCTGATCATGGCCGTCTGGTTACGCACCCTCAACGACGTCCACCGGTTCGAACTGCTCCTGGAGAAACTCCTGCCCGGGTCGCGGGTGGCGGACCGCTCGGTGGTCATGCAGATCGGCAAACACCTCGGGCACATCCTGGACGACCGCGGACGCGCAACGGGTCCGGTGGTGTCCATGATTTCACCCGCCCCGACGTGACGGCGGGCCCCAATTCTCAGACGGTCCTCAGAAGAATCACAACTCGTGCCCCTAACGTGTCCCGGCATACCCACCGACATTGGAGGACTCGTCATGAACGTTTCACGAGCACGTCTGCACCTCGGCATCGCGGCGGCCGGCGCCCTCGCCGCCGCCGTGCTGGTACCGGGGATCGCCTCCGCGGGTCCGGCCGACTCAGACTCCGCCCGCCTCGTGAACAGCACCTGCAGCTTCGCCCAGATCGATGCGGCGATGCACGACGTGACCCCGCAGCTCGCCGCGCGCCTGGATCAGGCACCCGAGCGCAAGGCTCAGCTAGCGGACTTCTTCTCGAAGTCTCCTGCCGATCGTCAGGCCGTCCTCGACGCGCACCCGCAGCTGAGGAGCCGGCTGGAGACCGTCCCGACCGAGGGTCCGGCTGTCGAGTGGCGCGCGAAGGCGCTGACGATCGCCGACACCTGCGGCAACTACTGACGAACGCGCGGCACGGTCGACAAGGATCGTGCCGCAACGGTTTTCGCTGCGCCATCGGCAAAACTGTTGTGAAATGCCGAAAGCCCCCCAACAAGTGTTGGGGGGCTTTCGGTAACGGATGTTCGGCGGTGTCCT